>JAJDTT010000088.1 GCA_022827025.1 Acidobacteriota bacterium | reverse complement strand
GAAGAAAAGCCCCAAGACGTCCAGCCGCCGAGCTTCGAGCACACCCAACGCTCGAAAGAGGGCGCCAAGAATGACGCCCCTCCAAACGAGCACCGGCGTCCCTCCGGGCACCGACCGGGACCGGCGTCCGGGGCGGCGTCTTTCAGGCGCCGACTGGGAACGGCGTCCGGGGCGGCGTGTTTTACGCGCCGACTGGGAACGGCGTCCTTCCGGGCGCCGCTCTCCGGAGTAACAACACAACGAAAGACCACGGCGCGCCCAAAACACGCCCTTCCCAGTGGGCGACAAGGATGCCGCCCCTCCTTGCCGCCCACAAAAGCCGCAGGAGGACGCCGCATTTATTTCTCCTGTGGCATCAGAAACGGAGCGCCCCATTGCTGACTCCGGCGGTCTCCAGTGCCATACTGAGTCCGGCGTGAAGCCGATGGGCGCCCACAAGGGGCGCCCCTACGATTTTCCCCTGGGTCTGCGGATGGCGGACCCGTCCATACCTATGCGACCGGGGGCACAGGATGATCCGGGAACGGATACTGGTAGCGGGAGGCGCCGGATTCATCGGCAGCCACCTCTGCGAATCGCTGCTCCGGCAGGGCGCGGACGTGCTCTGCCTGGACAACCTGTTCTCGGGCAGCCGGCGCAACATCCTCCCGCTCACGGAACACCCTTACTTCGAGTTCATCCGCCACGACGTGACCCAGCCGATCCTGCTGGAGGTGGACCGGATCTACAACCTGGCCTCGCCGGCGGCGCCGGTGCACTACCAGTACAACCCGGTCAAGACGGTGAAGACCAACGTCATGGGCACCCTCAACCTTCTGGGCCTGGCCAAGCGGGTCGGGGCCCGGATCCTCCAGGCCAGCACCTCCGAGGTCTACGGAGACCCCCTGGTCCATCCCCAGCGGGAGGACTACTGGGGCAACGTGAACCCCATCGGCCCTCGAAGCTGCTACGACGAGGGGAAACGGGTGGCCGAGTCCCTGATGATCAACTACCGGCGCCAGAACGGCGTCGACGTGAGGATCGCCCGCATCTTCAACACCTACGGGCCGCGCATGTCGGAGGTGGACGGGCGCGTCGTCAGCAACTTCGTGGTCCAGGCGCTGCGGGGAAAGCCCCTGACCGTCTACGGAGACGGCTCCCAGACCCGCTCCTTCTGTTTCGTCTCCGACATGGTGGACGGGCTGGAGCAACTCATGGACGCCGATTGGGTCCCCGGACCGGTCAACCTGGGCAGTCCCCGCGAGTGTTCCATCCTGTCGTTGGCGAAGTTGATCCTGGAACTCACCGGCTCGAAATCCGAGATCCGGTTCGGAGTCATTCCGGTGGACGATCCGGTCCGGCGGCGCCCCGACATCGGCCGGGCAATAAAGCATCTCGAATGGGAACCGTTCGTGGACCTGAGGGAAGGACTCCAGCGGACCATCCAGTACTACGAAGAAATCCTGGCCCGCAACCGGCCCGGGTGACGGGAGCGGCGATTTTCAACCGCCGAACTGGAGCGGCGATTCCTACTCGCCGTCCGTCGCTTCCCCGGAGACATCGTCCACGTCGCAGGTGCGCGAGTCGCCACCACCGTCAGAGTCGTCGCCGGTTAGCGAAGAAGGGGAGTGAGGGGGGACAGGAAAGTCCCCCCTCCTGATCGAACGCCGGGATACGGTCTGCTAGAATAGGCACCCGTACGGCGAACGGGTCCCGGTTGGGACTTTCCCCAAGGAGTTAGCGGTGCTTGGATCCTACATTCCCATACTGATCTTCATCCTCGTGGCCATCACCCTCCCCGTGGTGGGACTGCTGGTGGGGAGGCTCCTTCGGCCCCATCTGCCCACCGCCGACAAGTTGATGCCCTACGAATGCGGAGTCGATCCCGTCGACGACGCCAGAGGCCGATTTTCGGTGCGCTTCTACATCATCGCCATCCTCTTCGTCATCTTCGACGTGGAGACGATCTTCCTCTTTCCCTGGGCGGTCATCTACGACAAGCTGGCCCTCTTCGGGTTCATCGAAATGGTCATCTTCCTGGGGATCCTGATCGTGGGGTATTTCTACGTCTGGAAGAAGGGCGCACTGGAATGGGCATAGGGGGCCGTGGTACAAATCCCGCTGAACCCGACCGGGGCGGAGCGGGACTTTCACCACGGACTTCCGAACCGTTTCCGATCAATCCGACCGAGGTCGAAACATGGACCGGAGCATAGAGAAGAACATCGTTACCACGACGGCCGACTCGGTCTTCAACTGGGCGCGGAAATCCTCCCTCTGGCCCATGACGTTCGGCCTGGCCTGCTGCGCCATCGAGATGATGGCGACCGGCGCCTCCCGATTCGACATGGACCGGTTCGGAGCCGGCATCTTCCGGCCCTCGCCGCGCCAGTCCGACCTGATCATCGTGGCAGGGACCGTGACCCTGAAGATGGCCGAGGTGATCCAGCGGCTCTACGAGCAGATGCCGGATCCCAAGTGGGTCATCTCCATGGGGGCCTGCTCCAGCGCCGGCGGCCCGTTCGACACCTATTCGACCTTGCAGGGCGTGGATAAAGTCATTCCGGTGGACGTGTACATTCCAGGGTGCCCGCCGCGGCCCGAGGCGCTCCTGTACGGGCTCATGCGTCTTCAGGACAAGATCGATCTGATGAGTATCACCGACAAGCCGGAGCCGCGGGCCAGCTAGCTCAGGAAGCCCCTCCCAATCCTTCATAGAAAATGGACGACGAGACCAGGGCGAAGAAGCGTAACTCAGACGGCGCGAAGCCCAAGCGGGCTCGACGGTCGAGGATTGCGGGTTACCGCCCCAAGCCGAAGATCCGGAAGACGGGCCCCGAGGGAGAGACTCCTGCCGCTTCTGCTGAGAAGGAAACCCGGGCCGCCCCCCCTGAGAAAAAGGACCTGGCCGCCCCTCCCGAGCGAAAGACTCCTGCCGCCCCTCCCGAAAAAGAGGTCCCGGCTGCCCCTCCTGAGAAGGAAACCCGGGCTGCCCGCCCGAGCCGAAGGCCCCGGCCCGCCCGACCCAGGCCAAGGCTCCGGGGCGCCCGTCCGAAGCCAAAGATCCGGACCCGCGCCAAGGAAGAAACGCCGGCTGTCCCCGCCGAGAAAAAGACTCCGGCTGACCGTCCCGCGCGCAGGCCCCGGCCTGCTCGCCCCAAGCCGAAGATTCGGGCCCGCACCGAAGGGGAGGCCCCCGCTGACGGTCCCGCGAAAGGGACTCGGGCGACCCGTCCGGCGCGCAAGAAACCGCTCCGCAAGAGACCGGCCCGCAAGAGACTGCTTCGCAAGCGGCCGCTCCGCAAACGGCGGACCCGGAAGAGAAAGAAGGGGCCGAGCTACGAGGACTTGAAGGACGACGCCCTGCTGGAAGGCCTGAAAGCGCAGTTTCCGGGTGAGATCCTCTCGGGACAGTCTTTCCTGAAACAGAGCATCTACACCGTGGCCCCGGGCGTCCTCTACGACGTCATGCTGGCCCTGCGGGACCATTCCGAAACGCCTTTCGACTACCTGATCGACGTCTCGGCCCTGGACTACCTGGGGGACCAGGAGCGGTTCCTGATGGTCTACCAACTGTATTCGTACGCCACCAAGAGGCTGCTTCGCGTCAAGAGCCGGTTCGGGGAAGGCGACCCGGTCCCCTCCATGACCTCGATCTGGAAGACCGCCGACTGGCTGGAACGGGAAGTCTACGACATGTTCGGGATTCTGTTCTCCGGCCATCCCGATCTGAAACGCATTCTCCTTCCCCACGACTGGCACGGATTTCCGCTGCGGAAGGACTACGACATCAAACTGCAGGATCAGAGCTGGATCCGCAATCACCTGAAGATCAGAAAGACACCCGATTAGCCCATGGACCGGCAGACCATACTCGACACCAAGGAACTCGAGATCAACATGGGTCCCCAGCACCCGTCCACCCACGGCGTGCTGCGGGTCCGGCTCAAGCTGGACGGAGAACGGGTGGTCGATGCCGAGAGCATCATCGGCTACCTCCACCGGGGGGTGGAGAAGATTGCCGAGAACCGCAACTACATCAAGTGCGTTCCCTACTTCGACCGGACGGACTACATCGCCGCGGTATCCAACGTCTACGGCTACGTGCTGGGAGTGGAGAAGATGCTGGGCATCGAGGTTCCGGAGCGGGCCCGCCGCATTCGGATCATGATGACCGAGTTCAACCGGATCGCCAGCCACCTGCTCTGGTTGGCCACCCATGCCATCGACATCGGGGCCATGACCGTTTTCCTCTACTGCTTCCGGGAGCGGGAAGAGGTCCTGAAGCTGTTCGAGGCCATCTTCGGCGCGCGCCTGACCACCCACGCCTTCCGGCTGGGAGGGTTGTGGCTGGACATGCCTCCAGGCTTCGATGCGGCGTGCCGAAAGTTCATCGACGAGTTTCCGGCGCGCGTCGACGAGTACGAGCAGCTTCTCACCCGGAATCGGATCTGGCTGGAGCGAACCCAGGGAGTCGGCGTCATCTCGGCCGAGGAGGCCATCGACTGGGGGCTGAGCGGTCCGCCGCTCCGGGGCTCCGGGGTCGACCACGACATCCGAAAGCTCCGGCCCTATGGCGGGTACGAGCAGTTCCAGTTCGACGTGCCCATGGGGAAGAACGGCGACACCTACGACCGCTACCTGATCCGGCTCGAAGAGATGCGGCAGAGCCGCCGCATCATCGCCCAGATTCTGGACGACCTGCCGGACGGACCCGTTCGCGGCCGGGCCCCCAAGATTCCCAAGCCGCCCGTCGGCGAGTACTACTCGGCCATCGAGAGCCCGAGGGGAGAATTGGGTTACTACATCGTCAGTGACGGATCGCCGCAACCCTTCCGGCTCCGCATCCGGCCACCCACGTTCATCAGCCTCCAGGCCTTGCGGAGGCTGGTGCGCGGACACCTAGTGGCGGACGTGGTGGCCATCATCGGAACGCTGGATATCGTGCTGGGGGAGATCGACCGCTGATGGCCGAGTGGATCATCGTCTACGGAATCATCCCGTTCGCCAAGATCGCGGTGATCGTGCTCGTGCTTTCCGGCGCCGTCGCCTACATGACGCTGCTGGAGCGCAAGGTCATCGCCCATATCCAGGTGCGCCTGGGACCCATGCGCGTCGGTTGGCACGGTTTGCTTCAGCCCATCGCCGACGGACTGAAGTTCATCCTCAAGGAGGACATCGTCCCGGCCCGGGCGGACAAGCTGCTCTTCACTCTGGCTCCCGCCATCAGCCTGGTCCCCGCCTTCGTGGTGTTCGCCGTCATCCCCTTCGGTCCTCCCGGAATGATGGAGGACCTCCTGCGCTGGGTGCTGAGTCCCTTTCTGGACGCGGCAGCCGTGGAGTCCATCGCGACCCACTCGGCCGCTTCGGGAGGATTCGTCACCGACATCAACATCGCGCTGCTGTTCGTGCTCTCGATTTCTTCCGTGGGAATCCTGGGGATCATCCTGGGAGGGTGGGCCTCCAACAGCAAATATCCGCTGCTGGGCGCGCTTCGGTCCAGCGCCCAGATGATCAGCTACGAGGTGGCCCTGGGCTTCTCCGTGATCGGAGTCCTGCTGGTGACCCAGTCGCTGAGCCTGGTCCAGATCGTGGAGAATCAGCGGGAAGCCGAGGTCTGGTACATCTTCTACCAGCCCCTGGCCTTCATTTTATTCTTCATCTGCGGCATGGCCGAGACCAACCGGCTGCCCTTCGACCTGCCCGAGGCCGAAACCGAGCTGGTGGGCGGTTTCCATACCGAGTACAGCGGCTTCCGCTTCTCCCTCTTCTTCATCGCCGAATACGCCGCCATGGTCACGGTCAGCGCGGTGGCGGTGACCCTGTTCCTGGGAGGTTGGCTGAGGCCGTTTCCCAACGTGGAGTGGCTCTCGTTTCTGGACCTGATCCCTCCGCTGTTGTGGTTCGTGATCAAGGTGTTCCTGCTGCTGTACGTCTTCATCTGGATCCGGGGCACGCTTCCCCGGTACCGTTTCGACCAGTTGATGGGTTACGGCTGGAAGCTCTTTCTCCCGCTGGCCCTGGCCAACGTGATCGTCACGGCGGGAGTGGTGCTGGCGTTGATGTAGACAACGCCAAGAGGGGTTTGTAAATTGACGGATCGAGCCGGGCCGCCTCGTTCGTGTCCGGCTCCAGGAATCGGGCGGATCAACAATGATTGAATTTCTACGCCGCATGCTCTTCTGGGACATCGTGAAGGGTCTGGCCGTCACCTTTCGCTACACCTACACCAAGGTGTACACGGAACAGTACCCGACCGAAACGCCCAAGCTGGCGGAGCGCTACAAGGGAGCTCCCCGCCTGAACAACGACCCGGAGACGGGCGAGACCCTCTGCATCGCCTGTGACCTGTGCGCCCTGATCTGTCCGGAAGACCTGATCGTGGTCGGCTCCACCAGGGATCCGGAGAGCCGCAAGAAGGTGCTGACGCATTACACGTTCGACACCTCCCGCTGCCTGTTCTGCGGGCTCTGCCAGGAGGTATGCCCCACCAACGCCATCGAGTTGACCCAGGACTTCGAGTTGGCGGCATACGACCGCAGGGACATGGTGTGGAATCGGGAGCGGCTGGAGAAGTGTTGGGACCGCATCGATTTCGGGAAAGACTACAACTGATTAGAGCATGGAAACCTATCTCTTCTACGCGCTGGCGCTGATTCTGGTGACCTTCTCCATCCTCACGGTCACCGCGAGGAACCCGGTGCGGAGCGCCGTCTACCTGGTTTCGGCGCTGCTGGCGGTGGCGGGATTCTTCTTCCTCCTGGAGGCGGAGTTCGTGGGCGCCGTCCAGGTGCTGGTCTACGTGGGCGGCATCATGGTGCTCTTTCTCTTCGTCATCATGCTGGTCAGCATCGAGGCCCTGGACCGGCAGCCGAAAGTCAGCCGCCAGTGGAGGACCGGCGTGGTCCTGGCCGTGGTCCTCTGCCTGGAATTGAGCCTCCTCATCTTCCGGGGAACCGTTTCCCTGGAGGAGGGGCTGGCCGAACCCGGGATCATCACCACCACCGAGACCATGAACACGGAAGCCGTAGGGACGGTTCTCTACAGCACCTACCTCCTTCCCTTCGAGATTGCCTCGGTCCTGCTTCTGGTCGCCATCGTCGGCGCCGTGGTATTGGCCAAGAAGGAGATCTGACCCGGCGCGGAGACCAGGATGATCGGACCCAACCACTACCTCTTCCTGAGCGCAATCGTCTTCACCATCGGCGCCGTCGGGGTGCTGACGCGGCGCAACGTCATCATCATCTTCATGTCCATCGAGCTCATGCTCAATGCCGTGAACCTGAACCTGATCGCCTTCTCGGCTCACCTGCAGGATCTGGCGGGCCAGGTTTTCGTGGTCTTCGTCATCACCGTCGCCGCGGCCGAGGCGGCCGTGGGACTGGGCATCGTGATCGCCCTGTTCCGCAACCGGGAAACCATCAACATGGATGAGATCGACCTCATGAGAGGCTGAGCCGGAGTCCATGGCATGCTGAACTACATTTGGCTCATTCCCCTTTGTCCCCTGGCGGGATTCCTGATCAACGGCCTGTGGGGCCTCTGGTGCGTCCGCCGGACCGGACGCCGGCCCCGGAAGAGTTTCGTGGCCGTGGTCGCCTGCGGCGCGGTGCTGCTGGCGTTCCTGATCTCGCTGGGTTCGTTCGCCGGCCTGCTGGAGCTGGAACCGGAGAACCGGATCCACGAAGTGAATCTCTTCAACTGGATCCCGGGCCTGATGGTCCGGACCGTCTCCGGCGAGCTCGCCCAGTTCCAGATCAACTGGGGCTTCCAGTTGGATCCGCTTTCGGCCGTCATGATCCTGGTGGTCACGGGAATCGGATTCCTGATCCACCTCTACTCCATCGGGTACATGTCCGAAGAAGAGGGCTTCTACCGCTTCTTCGCCTACATGAACCTGTTCATGTTCATGATGCTCACCCTGGTCCTGGCCAACAACTTCCTCCTCATGTTCGTGGGCTGGGAAGGAGTGGGCCTCTGCTCCTATCTGCTCATCGGCTACTACATGGAGAAGAGGAGCGCCGGGGACGCCGCCAAGAAGGCCTTCGTGGTCAACCGAATCGGCGACTACGGCTTCATCCTGGGGATGCTGCTGCTCTTCGCCTATTTCGGATCCCTGGACTTCACCGATCTCTTTTCCCGGATCGCCACCCTGGTTCCGGAGCCCGAGACCGCCTGGGGCCCGTTGAGCTGGGCGGCGCTGCTGCTCTTCATCGGCGCCACCGGAAAGAGCGCCCAGATTCCCCTCTACACCTGGCTCCCCGACGCCATGGAGGGTCCGACTCCCGTCAGCGCCCTGATCCACGCCGCAACCATGGTCACCGCCGGCGTCTACATGGTGGCCCGGTCGGCGGCCATCTACAGCCGGGCCCCCGAGGTGATGCTGCTGGTGGCGGTGGTGGGAATCGTGACCGCCGTACTGGCCGCCTGCATCGCCCTGTTTCAGCGGGACATCAAGCGGGTTCTGGCCTATTCCACGGTGAGCCAGCTCGGTTACATGGTGACCGCCCTGGGCGTGGGCGCCGTCACCGCCGGCATCTTCCACCTGATGACCCACGCCTTCTTCAAGGCCCTCCTCTTCCTGGGTTCGGGCAGCGTCATCCTGGGCATGCACCACGAACAGGACATGATGAAGATGGGCGGCCTGAGGAAGTACATGCCCACCACCTGGTGGACCATGGGGGTGGGAACCCTGGCCATCGCCGGCACACCCTTACTGTCCGGCTTCTTCTCCAAGGACGAGATCCTGTGGCGCGCCTACAGCCTGCCGGGAGGCAGCCCCGTCATCTGGGGAGTCGGCGTCCTGGTAGCGGGCATGACCGCCTTCTACATGTTCCGCATGATGTTCCTCACCTTCCACGGGAAGGAACGCTATGACCGCCATTCGGGGCACGCACCGCACGAATCGCCCCGGATCATGACCGTTCCGCTCATGGTGCTGGCCGCGGGGTCGGTGGTGGCGGGCTATGTGGGGCTTCCGCCCTGGCTGGGCCCCAACGTATTCGAGCACTTCCTGGAGCCGGTCCTGGCCACCGCCTGGCAGCCCGAGGCGGGGGCCCACCATTCCCACCTGGAGGAGATTCTCCTGGCGGCGGTTTCGGTGGCGGTGGCCGGATGCGGCGTGTTCCTGGCCTACCACTTCTTCCTCGCCCGGCCCGAGAAGGCGGGGCAGTTGCGGGAACGGTTCCACGGCCTCTACCGGGTCGTCTACAACAAGTTCTACGTGGATGAGGCCTACGACGCCCTCTTCGTGAACCGCTGCAAGGGCCTGGGCACCTGGCTCAGCACCTTCGACCTCAAGGTGGTGGACGGACTGGTGAACGGAAGCGCCGCCGCCACCCGCATCTCCGCCTGGATCTCGGGTCAGGCGGACATCCACATCGTGGACCGGCTGGTGAACCTGACGGCGGAGATCGTGGAGTTCTTCAGTTCAGTCTTCCGGCGGCTGCAGACCGGTCTGGTTCAACGCTACATCGCCTTCTTCGTCTTGGGGCTGGTGCTCATCATCGGCTGCTATCTCTACCTCGGAGCATAGTCCTATGGGCTTTTTCATGACCAATATCCTGACCATCGTCTGCTTCTTCCCGCTTCTGGGCGTGCTGATCATTCTGCTCTGGCCCAAGGGGAAGGAGCATGAGACCGAGGTCAAGTGGATCGCCAACATCGTCGCCTTCCTGGGGTTCGTGGTCTCAATTCCCCTGATCACCCATTTCAACCGGCCGGAGTACATCGATTCGAGCGGGATGAGATACGTTTTCAAGGCCCCGTGGATCGAGTCGCTCGGCGTCCAGTACTACTTCGGAATCGACGGCATCAGCCTGCTGCTGATCCTGCTGACCACACTGCTCGGATCCATCTCCATTCTCTCGTCGTGGAACGCCATCACCACCCGGGTCCGGGAATACTACTGCTACTTCCTGATCCTGCAGACGGGGATGCTGGGCGTCTTCATGGCGCTTGACTTCTTCCTCTTCTACGTCTTCTGGGAAGTCATGCTGGTGCCGATGTACTTCATCATCGGCATCTGGGGCGGTCCCAGGAAACTTTACGCCGCCATCAAGTTCTTCCTCTACACGCTGCTGGGATCGGTCCTGCTCCTGCTGGGAATCCTGGCCCTCTACTTTCACCAGTACGCCGTCAAGGGCGTCTGGTCCTTCGACGTCCTGGCCTTCCAGGAACTGGGCATCCCGCCCGATCTCCAGTACTGGATCTTCCTGGCCATGTTCGTCGGGTTCGCCATCAAGGTTCCCTTGTTTCCCTTCCACACCTGGCTCCCGGACGCCCACGTCGAGGCTCCGACGGCCGGCTCGGTCATCCTGGCCGGCGTGCTCCTCAAGATGGGCACCTACGGTTTCGTCCGTTTCAGCCTGCCCATCCTGCCCGACGCCACCATGGAGTTCCTGCCCTGGATGATGGCCATTTCCGTGATCGGAATCATCTACGGGGCGCTGGTGGCGATGATGCAGAAGGACATCAAGAAACTGGTGGCCTACTCCTCCGTCAGCCACCTGGGATTCTGCATGCTGGGCGTCTTCATCGTGACGCCGGTGGCGCTGGAGGGAGGCATCCTCCAGATGATCAACCACGGGATCTCCACGGGAGCCCTCTTCCTGATCGTGGGCATCATCTACGAGCGCCGGCACACCCGCATGATCAGCGACTACAGCGGCCTGTCCCACGTCATGCCGGTGTACGCCGTCGTCTTTCTGATCATGACCCTTTCCTCCATCGGCATGCCCACGCTCAATGGATTCATCGGAGAGTTCATGGTGCTGCAGGGGGTCTTCGCCGATCCCGACTACAAGCTCTGGGCCGTTTTCGGCGCCGCCGGCATCGTGCTGGGGGCAGCCTACATGCTCTGGCTGTACCAGCGGGTGATGTTCGGAACCATCAAGCAGGAAGAGAACCGCAAGCTTCCGGACCTGACCCCCCGGGAGCTGGCGACCTTCGTTCCCCTCATCATTCTGGCCTTCTGGATCGGTCTCTACCCGAGCCCGTTTCTGTCCTACCTGCACGAGCCCGTCAATCAGATCGTGGAGAAGGTGAGGCCCGGGGAATTCCAGCCTCGCTCCATGCAGGCCCAGATCGGAGACCGATAGATGCCCGAAATACCGGCGGCCGGGGAACTATTCGGTTTTCTCTCCCTGAACGCCCGTGCTATCGCACCTCAATTGCACCTGATCGTCTGGGGGCTGGGACTTCTGTGCCTCGACTTCATTCTGCCCGGACGGGGAATCCGGTTCCTGGGATTCTATGGAAAGTCTTTTTCGGTGGCTTTGGCACTGCTCGGTCTAATTGCGGCCTCGATTCAGCTCTGGCTCCTTTGGGGCACGGGAAACGGTGATGCCTTCTACAACATGGTGACCCAGGATGCCTTCTCCGAGGTCTTCGGAATCCTCTTCCTGGTCTCCGCCATTCTGGCCATCGCCCTTTCCTACCGGCACCTGGACATCGAAGACGCCCAACACAGCGAATACTACTCCATCCTCCTCTTCGCCACGGCCGGCATGATGTTCATGGCCGGGGCCGTCGACCTGGTCACCATCTTCGTGGGCCTGGAGCTGATGTCCGTATCCACCTACATCCTGGTGGGCTTTCTGCGCCGTCAGCGCCGCTCCAACGAAGCTTCCATGAAATACTTCCTCATGGGAGCCTTCTCCACTGCCATCATCCTTTACGGAATGTCCCTGCTCTACGGGATCAGCGGCAGCACCAACTTGAACGTGATCGCCCAGGAGGCGGCCAGGCGGGAGGACAACACCCTGTTGATCCTGGCCCTCTTCCTGATGCTGGCCGGCCTCTGCTTCAAGATCGCGGCCGTCCCCTTCCACATGTGGGCGCCCGATGCCTACGAGGGCGCGCCGACGGGCATCACCGCCTTCATGTCGGTGGCGGTCAAAGCCGCCGCTTTCGCCGTTTTCCTGCGCATCTTCTACGTGACCTTCCATGACTTCCACGACCTGTACATGGGGGTCCTGGCCATCATTGCCATGGCGACCATGACCTGGGGCAACGTGGCGGCGGTCACGCAGCAGAACGTCAAGCGGCTGCTCGCCTATTCCAGCATCTCGCATGCCGGGTTCGTTCTGATGGGACTCGTGGTGGGTACCCAGCCAGGGATCTCCGCATCGGTGGTCTACCTGTTCGCCTACACCTTCATGAACCTCGGCGCCTGGGCCATCGTCATTCTGCTGCGGCGCCGCGACGTGATCGGGGAGTCGATCGAGGATTTCAACGGCCTCTACTTCAAGCATCCCGGCCTGGCGATACTGAATCTCATTTTCTTCCTCTCGCTGGCGGGCATTCCGCCTCTGGCCGGATTCATCGCTAAATACGCGGTGTTCGCGGCGGTGATCGAATCGGCCCTGGCGGCCGGACAGGCCCACGGACAACTGCTGATGTGGCTGGCCGTGGTGGCCGCCCTCAATGCCGTGGTCTCCCTCTTCTACTACTTGCGGATCGTGGTGGCCATGTTCATCGAGAGGGAGTCGCTCCCGGTCCCGTTGAGCTTCTCCGTAGGGGTCTGGTTCGTCCTCCTAGTCACGGGGTTCTTTACGATTTTCATAGGGATCTACCCGGATCCTTTCTTCGATCTGGCCCGAATCGCCAGTCTCCCGCTGGTTTTCTGACGGTCCCGGACGGTTCCTTGCAGACCCGCCGGGGAAAATGGCGTGGCTCGTCCGGTAGCTGGGACACGGATCGGGATGCGGAAAGAGTTGCGAAACGGCAAGCGGCAGAAGGGAGGCGTCTACGCCCAGGCGGCTCGATACAGCTCCATCATTTTTCTGCTCCCTTCGTGTCTCCTGGCCGGCTACCTGATCGGACGCTTCCTGGACCGGCGCCTGGAGTCCGATCCCTGGATCTCCCTGGCCGGACTGCTGCTGGGAGGAGTCGCCGGCCTGGTCCGGGTCGTTCGGATGTTCGGCAGGTAAGTCTTGGAGCGGATCTCACGCAATGCCGCCATCCTCCTGGCGGCCATCTCTCTCATCGGGGGATCGGTTTACGGATTTTGGACGGGCGTGTCGATCCTGGCCGGCGCAGTGGCCGCCCTCATCAATCTCAAGGTGCTGGACCGGCTGGCCGGACGGCTCCTGGCGCCGGACGGGAAGCCTTCGGCCCTGCGGTTTCTGGCCCTGAACGGAGGTCGCATGGTATTGATGCTGGGAGGTCTCTTTGCTATGATGCAAATTCCTTTTTTGAGTGTGCCGGGGGCGGTCCTGGGACTTTCCGTACCCATCCTTTCAGCAATGTTGGAGGCGTTGTACAAATCCTGACCCGCACAGTTCATGCCTGATCCGGCGTGACACCCTCGGGACGGACGAACTTCTGACACAGGACCGCAAATGGATCAACACCACGAGTTCCTGTCGGCGACTCTCTTCAACCGCTACATCGCAAACCCGCTGGCCGAGGCCCTGGGATTCCAGGTGGACCACGACATCCTTCCGGCCCACCTGGTCATGGTCATCTTTGTCTGCATCATCCTCACCACGGTCGCCTTTTTGGTGAGAAGGCGCCTGAGCGTGGACAATCCGGGCGCGGTCCAACAGATGCTGGAGGTCTTGTTCGAAGGTCTTCTGGGGTTGATGAAGGAGATCATCGGATCCGGCGCACGCCGCTTCTTCCCCCTGATCGGGACTCTTTTCCTCTACATCCTGGCGGGCAACCTGCTGGGGCTCTTTCCCGGGTTCATGCCGCCCACCAGCAACATCAACATCACCGCGGCATGCGGGATCATCGTCTTCCTCTATTACAACTACCATGGGTTCCGGGTACACGGCTTCGTCAAGTACATGGCCCATTTCGCGGGTCCGTCGCTGGCCATCGCCCCGGTCCTTTTCGTGATCGAGATCATCAGCCACCTGGCGCGGCCTTTTTCCCTCTCCGTCCGGCTCATGGGCAACATCTACGCCGAGGAGCTGATCGTCACCAACCTGAACCAACTGTTCCCCTTTGTGGTCTCGATGCCGGTGATGGCGCTGGGCCTCTTTGCCGGCACGCTACAGGCCTTCATTTTCTCCGTCTTGACCATCGTCTACATCGCTGGTTCCGTGGAGCATGCACACGACGAAGAACATTGATTCGGGCGCTCCATGCGACGGGCTTACAACTCAAACCTTGGAAGGAGTCATGACATGAACCGAAAGTTCGGCCTTCTGGCCATTGCCCTGGTCGTTGCCCTCCTGCTGCCGGTGGTCTCCGTGCAGGCACAGTCGGAGGAAGGCGGCGCCGCCACAACTCTTGAAATTCATTGGCTTGCCGTCGCCATGGCCATCGCCGCGGCCGGCTGCGGCTACGGTCAGAGCCGGGTTCTGACCGCCGCCTGCGAAGGCGTCTCCAGAAACCCCGGAGCCTCCGACACGATCCGCTTCTTCTTCATCCTGGGACTCGCCTTCATCGAGTTCCTGGCCCTTCTGACCTTCGTCGTCGTTCTCCTGGTGAGCGGGTAGAAGTCCCCTCGAGTAGAGTACGGCGGCTCCGGAAAAGAGACACGACCCCCTGGGAACTCCAACGGGGGTCGTGTTTCTTGCCGGTGGCGAAGGCTTGCCCAACCGGAAAACGCCGGTTGCCCACCTTTCGAGAAATTCCATTCTCCCGCAGCCGGTGAGCGAGTTGTACTATGTCATGTCGATTTGCCGGGTGACGACGACGCTATCCTCAGTGTGTAGACCGATCGCTTTCCATGAGCGCTCTCAGCATGGCGTTCATGCGAGTCTGGTAACCCCTGCCACCTGATTTGAGCCAGTCAATGACATCGGCATCCAAGCGGACATAGATCCCCTTCTTGGGCTGCGGCATCTGCAGTTCGGCACGCTTCCAAAAGCTTTCGTCGGCTTCCGGGATGTCCGAATAGTCGATTTCTGCATCGCGAATAGCTTCAATTTCCTGGAGCCGCTTTGGTGAGATACTCATAATAAGTTCTCCTTTCTTTGCGGTTGGCCTTACGGGCGGATATCAGACGGATTCGTCCAAGTCGTCTCGTGTGTACCACGGCTACAACGATTGACTTGCCAATCCGCCCAAAACTGATAAACCGTTCCTCTCCGTAGTCACGACGATCATCCTGGGCGGTAACCACGGGGCGAGTGAAAATGATCTTGGCTTCCTCAAAACCAATGCCGTGTTTTTCACGGTTCGCCCGATCCTTCTCATTATCCCATTCGAACTGCAATGGCATCGCTTCTTTGTCGCCATGTGGCGGTCTTCCTTTTTCTTTATATATACAATCTGTATATACCTCAAACCATGTCCGCCATTCCTCGGGCTTTCCATCCTCTTCTCCGGCCACATCCCGCAAGTGACCCAGAACAACCTCAAGGATTGTCCCGGCACCTTCCTTGCCTCTATTTTCATCGCTTCTCTCAATGCTGAGAAATTGCTACAATGACCGGCACCATGGCCGTATCCGGATTGCCCGCACCCAAATTCATCGTGGCCGGCCTGTTGATCCTGGGATCCGTGGCCTACCTGATGTTCAGCGGCATCAACGACACCATGGTCTACTACTACACCCTGTCGGAGTTGGCGGAAAAAAAGACGGACCTCGCCGGCGTGGGGCTGCGCATCCATGGACACGTCTCTTCCGGCACGATCCGGATCGATCGGGAGCTGTCACAGGTCGATTTCCTGGTAATGGAAAAGAAGACCACGAACACTCTTCCGGTCACCTATCAGGGGATCAT
The DNA here is from genome assembly GCA_022827025.1 of Acidobacteriota bacterium. Taxonomy (GTDB): domain Bacteria; phylum Acidobacteriota; class UBA6911; order RPQK01; family JAJDTT01; genus JAJDTT01. The sequence goes on along the minus strand of JAJDTT010000088.1, from coordinate 24,874 downwards.
CCCCGACACCTTCAAGGATGGGGCCGAGGTCGTGGTGGAAGGCACCTACCAGGCCGACCGGCACCATTTCCAGGCCACGATCCTGATGGCCAAATGTCCCTCCAAATATGAGGAAGCGCAGGCGGCTTCCTCCGAAAAACCCCAGACTCCCGACCAGCCCTATTGAGGGAACATGATTGAACTGGGTCGATATTGTCTGCTTGGCGGCCTAAGTCTGTCCGCCTACGGCGCCGTGGCAGCGGCCATCGCGGGACGCCGGAAGAACCTGGCCCTGGCCCGGAGCGCCGAAAACAGCCTGGTGGCCGCCTTCGTGGTTGTGGTGGCGGCCTCCGCCTGCCTCATCAACCTCCTCCTGACGGACGATTTCCGAGTGCAATACGTCGCCGGCTACAGCGCCAGCAACATCCCCACGATCTACAAGTTCACGGCGTTCTGGGGAGGACAGGCGGGGAGCCTGCTCATGTGGGCCCTGGTCCTGGCCTTTTTCTGCCTGGTTGCGGTGGTCCAGAACCGGAACCGCAACCGGAAGTTGATGCCCTATGCCGTCGCCGTGATGGCCGGGACCCTGGGCTTTTTCATGCTCCTGTTGGCCTTTGCCACCAATCCCTTCGACACCTTCCCCGCCGGAGCGGCGCCCGCCGACGGCAACGGTCTCAATCCTCTGCTCCAGAACTCCTACATGGTGATCCACCCGCCGATTCTCTACCTGGGCTACATCGGCCTGACCATCCCGTTCGCCTTCGCCATGGCCGCTCTCATGTCCCGCACGCTGGACACCTCCTGGATCCGCGTGACCCGGCGCTGGACCCTGGTGGCCTGGATCTTCCTGACCATGGGCTTCACGCTGGGCGGGGTCTGGGCCTACGAGGAACTGGGATGGGGCGGATACTGGGCTTGGGACCCGGTGGAGAATTCGTCCTTCATGCCGTGGCTCTTCGCCACCGCCTTCCTGCACTCCATCATGATCACCGAGAAGAAGGGGATGCTGAAGCTCTGGAACTTCATCCTGGTCCTGGTCGCCTTCGAGCTCTCCATCTTCGGCACCTTCGTGACCCGAAGCGGCGTCATCTCGTCGGTCCACTCCTTCGCCCTCTCCAACCTGGGACCCATGTTCGCGGGGTTCCTGCTGGTCTCGACCCTGTTCGGGGTCTTCTGGATCGTCCGTAGATCGGATCAGCTCCGGAGCGAGCAGCGGATGAAGTCCTTTCTCTCGCGGGAAGCGACCTTCCTGCTGAACAACCTGTTGTTCGTCTCCATCTGCTTCGCCATCTTCTGGGGCACCGTCTTCCCCATCATCTCCGAGTGGGTCCAAGGGGAGAAGATCACGGTGTCGGCGCCCTTCTTCAACCAGGTCACCTGGCCCCTGGCCCTGACCCTCCTGGCGCTCACCGGCATCTGCCCCCTGATCGCCTGGAGAAAGGCCTCCTTCAAGAATTTCCGGCGGAATTTCCTGATCCCCCTGGCCGGCGGACTGCTCTTTGGAGGGGTGGCCTTGTTCCTGGGCGTCCGGAGCATGATTCCTCTGCTCTTCTATTCCGCCTCCGGTTTCGTGGCCTTCTGCATCTTCTTCGAGTTCTACAAGGGCGCCCGGGCCCGCCAGGGCATCCGATCCTCGTCGTTCCTGGTGGCCCTGAAGGACCTGACCCTCATGAACAAGCGCCGCTACGGCGGCTTCATCATCCACATGGGGGTCGTCGTGGCCTTCATCGGCATCATTTCCAGCTCCTTCTTCTCCCTTGAGGAACTGGTCACCGTGAACCGGGGCGAGGAGTTCGGGGTGGGCCGGTACACCCTCAAGTTCCATGAACTGGTCCAGAGAGCGGACCCGGAAAAGGACGTGGTCTACGCTCGAATCAGCGGATACAAGAACCAGGAGCCCATCGGCAACTTCTTTCCGCAGAAACATTTTCACCACAAGGGCGAGCAGCCCATGAGCGAAGTGGCGATTCGCAGCGCCCTCATGGACGATGTCTACATCGTTCTGTCCGGTTACAACGACGACCTGACCCAGGCGACGTTCCACGTCTTCGTGAACCCCATGGTCCAGTGGGTCTGGATCGGCATCGGCATCATGGTCCTGGCCGGGGTCTTCCTCTTTTTTCCGGACAAGAAGCCGGCCGCGCGAACTCGCGTTCGACGCCGGAGGGAGAGAATTCGGACCGAAGCCGCCTGATCCGGAGACGGCGGATTTCGCCTTTATCGAGGACTCGTCATGGAGCTGATCATCGCTCCCCTTCTTTTCATCGGAATGGTCCTTTACGTGGCCTATCCCCTCCTCTGGGGGGAGACCAAAGCGGAACCTCCCCCGGAAGCGCCTCCGACCGACCGCCAGGCGGTCCTGCGGGAGAAGGAGGACGTCGTCGCCGACCTGAAGGACATCGAGATGGATTTCCGAATGGGCAAGCTCTCGTCCCGGGACTACGAAGATCTGAAATCCGAGTACGAGGAACGGGCCGCTGATGTCTTCCACCGGGTCGAGGCGCTGGAGCGGAAGAAGACCCGGAAGAGCAGGGCCTGACTCATCCCGATGGCGCTGCGGATCAGCCACCTCACCAAGCGGTTCGGGATCTTCCGGGCAATCTCCGGCCTGACCCTCCGAATCGAAGAGGGCCAGTTCGTCAGTCTGTTCGGGCCCAACGGCGCCGGGAAGACCACCCTGCTGAAACTCGTTGCCGGTCTGCTCAAGCCGACGAGCGGAACCATCTCCCTCCGGTTCAACGGATCGGGACCGGAACGGCGACATGTCGGCTACGTGTCCCACCAAAGCCTGCTCTATCCGGAGATGACCGGTTACGAGAACCTGTTTTTCTACTCGCGCCTCTACGGCGTTGCCCACCCGCGGGAGCGGTCCGGGCGGATGCTGGAGAGAATGGGGCTGTCGGGAGCCGGAGAGCAATTGGTCCGGGAGTACTCCCGCGGCATGAAACAGCGGCTCACGCTGGGCCGGGCCCTGCTGCACGAACCCCGCCTGCTGCTGCTGGACGAGCCCTACGTGGGTCTGGACCAGCAGGGGAACCGGCTCCTGACGAGAATTCTCCGAAGTCTCAAGGATGGGACCCACACCGTGCTTCTCGTGACCCATAACCTGGCGGAGGGCCTGGAACTTTGCGACCGAGTCCTGATTCAGCACCGGGGTTCCCTGGTGTACGACCGCTCCTCCGGCGGTTTGGGCCGGCGCGAGGTTGAGGCGGCGTACCTGGGAGCCGTGGAGGAGGACGGAACGGAATCCCGTTCCGAGTAACGGGAGTGATGCCGGGGAAGCTGTTCATCTTGTGCCGGCGGGGCCTTGAACCGTGAGTTGGTGGAACCTTTACTCGGCGTTTGGATGCTGCATGCTGGTCCTGCTGGCCTGGCTCACTTCCACCAACCGGCGCGGCGTCTCCTGGAGAACCGCGGCGGCGGCCGCCGCCACCCTGGCGGTGATGGGGGTCGTGGTCTTCTGGTGGCCCTTTTTCCGGGTCGTCCTGGTGGCCCTCAACGGCGCCGTCGCCACACTTCTGACCGCCTCCGGCGCCGGTGCGCGATTCCTCTTCGGCCCTCTCGCCGCCGGTCCCGGCCAGGAAGAAACCCTGGGCTTCATCCTGGCCTTCCAGGTCTTTCCCGCCATCGTTTTCTTCTCGGTGATCATCTCTCTTCTTTATCACTTCGGAGTCCTTCCCTTCGTGGTGAGAACCATCGCCCGATGGGTCCACCGCGGCTTCGGTCTCAGTGGCGCCGAAGCCCTGGCGACCAGCAGCAACCTGTTCTTCGGCGTCGAATCGACACTGACGGTCCGGCCCTTTCTGGAGCGCATGACCCGCTCCGAGCTGATGATGCTCCTGACGTCGGGCCTCTCCACCATCGCCAGCTCGGTGCTGGCCGTCTATGCTGGTCTTCTGGCGCCCATCTTCCCCTACATCGCGGGTCACCTGATCTCCGCGTCCGTTCTGTCCATCCCCGCCGCCGTCCTGATGGCCAAGATCGTCGTTCCTGAAGGAGATGAGCCGCAGACCCGGGGTTCCGTGCCTCCCTTGGGGGACGTGGGCAAGTCGCGGCACTGGATGGGAAGCATCATCCAGGGCGCCAACGACGGCGTCCGCCTGTCGGTGGGGGTCGGCGCGCTCCTGATCGGAATCCTGGGCCTGGTCGCGTTGCTGGACCTGATTCTGGGGGCAACGGCAGGTTGGATCTCGAGCCTGGCGCTCCAAGAGGAGTTCCGTCCGACGCTCAGAATGCTTCTGGGGTGGATCGCCTATCCCCTCGTCCTCTGTCTGGGACTGACTCCCGACGAGTGGCCGGCCGCCGCCCGGCTGATCGGGGAGCGCTGGATCCTGACCGAGGTGGTGGCCTATCAGGACCTGGCCGCCATGGTCGCGGCCGGCAGCCTCTCTCCCCGTGGCGTCATGATCTTGAGCTACGCGCTCTGCGGCTTCACTCACGTGGCCTCCGTCGCCATCTTCGCGGGAGGACTCTCGGTGCTGGTTCCTTCTCGCAGGAACGACCTGGCCCGCCTCAGTTGGCCCGCCTTCTGGGCGGCCACCCTGGCCACGCTCATGACCGGAGCGGCGGCGGGAGTCTTTTTTCACGGTCAGGAAGGGTTGATGGGGCTTTGAGTCCCACCCGAAGGCTGTTGGACGGTCTGGGCCTGATCTGGACGCTGGCCGAAAAGGATCTTCGGATCGAGCTCAGATCCCGTCAGGCCTTTTACACCACCCTGTTCTTCTCTTTTCTGATTCTGATGGTCTTCAATTTCGCATTCGACGCGGCGAATCAGGACATGAGAAAGGCGGCTCCCGGCATCCTCCCGGGCATTCTCTGGGTGGCCCTGATCTTTCCCGGAGTGATTCAACTCAATCGCTCGTTCCAATCGGAGCGGGAAGATGGAACGCTGCTCGGGATCCTGCTCTCCCCCATGGACCGGGGGCTGATCTTTCTCGGCAAGTTCCTGGCCAACTGGATCTTCCTGGTTGCCGTGAATCTGGTGACCCTGGCCATCTTCATGGCCGTCTACAATTTTCCCCTGACCTCGTCCACACCCTGGATGCTGCTCCTGATCCTCCTTGCGAGTCTGGGTTTCTCGGCCGTAGGGACGTTGTTCGGAGCCATGGTCTCCAGCATCCGGACCCGGGAAGTCCTGCTTCCCATACTGCTGTTCCCCATCGTCATCCCGGTGATCCTGGCGGCGGTCAACGGCAGCACGGAGGTACTGCTGGCGGAAAATTTCCGCTTCCTCTTCCAATGGATTAAGATATTGGTCGCCTTTGACGTGATCTTCCTGGCGGCCTCCTATCTGGTATTCGAGTATGTGGTCGAAGAATCTTGACGCGGACCTGCAGGCGAATCGCCGTTACACGGCGTGGGCCGTCCGGCTCCTGGCGCCTGCTTTCCTGCTAGGAGCGTTGGCCCTCTACGCCACCTTCCTGTACGCGCCCACCGAAAAGGTCATGGGCGACGTCCAGCGGATTTTCTACTTCCACGTGGGGTCCGCCTGGAACGCCTTTGTTGCTTTTTTCGTGGTCTTTCTGGCCAGCATCGCCTACCTCAGGACTCGGCGCGTCAAGTGGGACCAGTTGGCCGTGGCCTCAACCGAGGTGGGCGTGGTGTTCACGACCATCACTCTGGTCACCGGATCGATCTGGGCCAAGCCGATCTGGTACACCTGGTGGCCCTGGGGCGATCCCCGGGTCACAACCACGCTGGTACTTTGGCTGATGTACGTCTCGTACCTCATCCTGCGGAGCAGCCTTCCCGAAGGGGATCAGAAATACAAGTTCTGTGCCGTGCTGGGAATCATCGGCTTCATCAACGTTCCCATCGTCTGGATGTCCATCCGCTGGTGGAGAACCCACCATCCGGTGGTCGTCACGACCAGTGGCATGAACCTGGAGACGAAGATGGTGCACACGCTGATGATCTCGGTATTCGCTTTCGCGGCCCTCTATGCGGTCCTTCTCTGCTTGAGAACATCCATGCGCCTTCAGGAGCGCCTGACCCGGGAAATGGAAGTGGAGGTCCTGGCCAAATGATGGAGAACGGATCATGATCGGCTATCTTTTCGCCGCCTACATGGTCATCTGGACCCTGCTGTTTGCCTACCTTTTCCATATCGCCCGGTCCCAGCGCCGGCTGGGGCGGCGGCTGGATTCGCTGTCCCGGGAGATCCAGGACCGCGGCGGCACTTCCGGCGGCTCCGAGTCCTGACTCCAGGAGTCTGCGCGGTAGAGCAGCAGATCAATTTCTGCCGCGCAGGCTCCTAGGTCGGGACATCCGCCCTTGACAGCCCCGATATCGAATCTTACTAGTCATTAGCGCAGAGACACGCAGGAGGAAGACCGAAATGTCGAAAATCATCGGTATCGATCTGGGAACCACGAACTCCGTGGTGGCGGTGATGGAGGGGAACAAGCCTGCCGTCATCGCCAACCAGGAAGGCGGCCGCACGACCGCTTCCGTCGTCGCCATCACCAAGAGCGGCGAGCGGCTGGTGGGTCAGGTGGCCAAGCGCCAGGCCATCACCAACCCCGAGAACACCGCCTACTCCATCAAGCGTTTCATGGGGCGCAAGTTCCACGAAGTGAGCGAAGAGATCGGGATGGTCCCCTACCGGGTCAGCGCCGCCAACAATGGCGACGCTCGGGTGGAGCTGGGGGGAAAGAATCACTCGCCGCCCGAGGTGTCGGCCATGATCCTTCAGAAGCTCCGATCCGCCGCCGAGGAGTATCTGGGCGAAAGTGTGAACCAGGCCGTCATCACCGTTCCGGCCTACTTCAACGACTCGCAGCGGCAGGCCACCAAGGACGCCGGAAAGATCGCCGGCCTGGAGGTTCTGAGGTTGGTGAATGAGCCGACTGCCGCCGCGCTGGCGTACGGTCTGGAACAGAAGACAGACCAGACCATAGCCGTTTTCGACTTCGGCGGCGGCACCTTCGACATCTCGATCCTGGAGGTCGGCGAGGGGATCGTCGAGGTCAAGGCCACCAACGGTGACACGCACCTGGGGGGCGACAACATCGACCAGCGGCTCATCGACTGGGTGGTCGACGAGTTCCAGAAGGACCAGGGAATCGATCTTTCCCGGGACAAGATGGCCCTGCAGCGATTGAAGGAGGCGGCGGAAAAGGCCAAGACCGAACTCTCCACGACCCAGGAGACCGACATCAATCTGCCGTTCATCACGGCCGACGCCAGCGGCCCCAAGCACCTGAACCTGAAACTGACCCGGGCGCGGTTCGAGCGGCTGGTGGAGGACCTGCTGCAGAGGACCGTGACGCCCTGCCGCCAAGCCCTGGCCGACGCCGACATGAATCCCCGGGAGGTGAACGAAGTGGTTCTGGTCGGCGGCTCCACGCGGATACCCAGAGTGCACGAGATCGTCCGAGACTTCTTCGGCAAGGAGCCTCACAAGGGCGTCAATCCGGACGAGGTCGTGGGCGTGGGAGCGGCCGTCCAGGCCGGCGTCCTGGGAGGAGAGGTCAAGGACGTCCTGCTCCTGGACGTCACTCCCCTTTCGCTGGGCATCGAGACTCTGGGAGGCGTGGCCACCGTGCTGATTCCCAGGAACACGACCATTCCCACGCGCAAGAGCGAGGTCTTCTCCACCGCCGCCGACAGCCAGACTTCGGTGGAGGTCCACGTGCAGCAGGGCGAGCGGCCCATGGCCAGAGACAACAAGTCCTTGGGACGGTTTCACCTGACGGGAATTCCACCCGCCCCCCGGGGCGTCCCCCAGATCGAGGTCACCTTCGACATCGACGCCAACGGCATCCTCAACGTGAGCGCCAAGGACCTGGGGACCGGAACGGAACAGAAGATCACCATCACCGGCTCCAGCGGACTCAACGACGACGAGATCCAGCGCATGGTGAACGAGGCCGAGGACCACAGCGAGGAAGACCGAAAGAAAAAGGAGGAGATCGAGGCCCGGAACCAGGCGGACAACCTGGTTTATTCCACCGAGAAACTGGTCAAGGACAACCGGGACAAAATTCCGGATTCGGATGTCAAGACCGTCGAGGATGCCATTGCCGAGACTCGCAAGGCCATGGAGGGAGGGGACGTCGAGGCCATCAAGCAGAGCATGGAAAAGCTGCAACAGGCCTCGCACCAGGTGGCTCAGGCCATGTATCAGCAGACTCAGCAGTCAGGACCTGCCGAGTCTCAACCGGGCGGACCGGGCGGACCGGGCGGACCGGGCGGACCGGAGAATCCTGCGGGTGGCGCTCAAGAGGATGACGGCCAGGTGATCGACGCCGAATACGTCGACGTGGACGACAAGAAATAACCCGGTTGTCCCCGGCCGGGTCGGGAACGGAACCCGCCGGCCGTCAAGTCAACAGGAATCGATCTCGGCCACGCTCCGCTCGGCCTTCCTGAGACGGTCCCTGAGCTTGGCAAACGTCCGTCCCGTTCGGCGCCGCGCCTTCTGTGAACCAGAGTCTCCCGACGACAACTCCTTGACCCGGCGGAAGGAGTGCTCCAGGTCAGGAAGGATCCTGGCGGTCCGGGTGGGGTCGTAGGGGATGTAGACCCGGTCCAATCCCAACTCGGTGAAAATCACCAGGTAGCGAGCGCTGGTGATGTCGGGACAGACGACTTTTCTGGATCCGGCGCGGATCTCAAAACCCAGAAAGGTGTCCATGATCCGGGGGCTGCACATTCTTCCCGGCAGGCTGACGAAGCGAACGCGGCCGTCCAGAACACGTTCTCTGTAGAGGGCCTCGATGCAGCCCATCTCGAGTTCGATGCCTTCCTTATCCATGCGTTGAACCGGCTCAACCAAGGCAAATTCTAATAGATTCTATCGCTTCGGCGGTTTCAACGAATGGGTGAGCCGAATCGGAACCCGAACAAGGCTTTGGTAACATGTTTATCGAAATGGCGTTGTTCACAGTCTGCGGCTTGAGCTTCTGGCAGCAGATCCAGGAGACGTTCAGTGGCCTCTACGAGATGATCGTGGAGTATGGAGGGCCCGCCCTGCTGTTGGTGGCGCTGGCCGATTCCTCCTTCCTTTCCATTCCCGAAGGAAACGACATTCTGATCATTGCCTTGTCCACCGGACAGTCCTGGGACCTCATGTCCTACTACGTGGCCATGACCATCACCGGATCCGTGATGGGATGCACGCTCCTTTACAGTGTCGGCCGCAGAGGCGGGAACTTCGTCAAGAAGAGGTTGTCCGAGGAGAGACGAACCGAGATGCGGCGACTGTACGAACGCTGGGGGATTTGGACTCTCCTGGTGCCGGCCGTCCTCCCCCCTCCAACCCCCTTCAAGATCTTCGTCCTTTCCGCCGGACTCTTCCGGATCCCTCTGTCTCGATTCATTGTCCTGATCTCCCTGGGTAGGAGCATCCGGTACTTCATGTGGGGAATTCTGGCAGTTCTCTATGGCGAGGCGGCCAAGCAGCTCCTCCAGGAGGAAATGAAGACCGTGGGCGTGATCCTTTTCGTCTCCCTGGCCGCCATCTTGACGGGTATTGTCCTGATCCGGAGAAGAAACCGAAATAAGGCTTTCTCCGGGGAGGCCACGTGATCCCGCCGGCCTCCGGTCCGGCAGGGCGCGCGCTGCTCGCGCTCCTGATGCTGGCGCTGTTTCCGGCCGGCTGCAGAAAGATCATCAAGACGAAGGTCCGGGTCGAGGAGGCGCCGGTCCAACGACAGGTTCTGCACTCCACACTCCCGGACCTGGTCCAACTGGTGAATTCGTCCTACGCCGGTGTGGAAAGCCTGGTCGCCAAGATGAGCTTGGAGTTGCAGGGGGACCTGCCGGACGAAAACTACTACGAGCGATATCGGGAAACACCCGCCCAAATCATCGCCCGGCGTCCCGATTCCATCCGCATCAACGTGCAGAATCCGTTGACTCGAACCACCGTCGTCGCCATGGCCAGCAGCCGGGCGCGGTTCCAGATCTGGGCTCCTACCAGGAACAAGTTCGTGACGGGCAGCACCGATCTCGAGCGCAGCCACGACAACCCCATCTACAACGTTCGCCCGGAGCACGTACTCCCGGCCATTCTGATTGAGCCGCTACCGGTGGGACCGTCGGCAGGGGTCCTGCTGATCGAGGAGACGGCCGCTGGAGCCAGGTACTACGTCCTCCTTGAACTGGACAGCGACAAGGCACGTCTAAAGAGAAGACTCTGGATCGAACGCGGCAAGCTGGAGTTGGTGCGCCAGGATTACTACGACGCCGACGGCGCGGTCGCCGGCTCGATTCGTTACACTGCGCCCGTCGCTGTGGGTCAGGCGGCCGTCAACACCGGAATCGTGCTGGAGCGGCCTCGGGATCGATACACGCTCCGGCTCCAGTTGGACCCGAAAAGCCTGAAGACCGGGCGCCGATTGGAGGAACGGCACTTCGACCTGCCGGTCCCTCCGGGAGCGGAATTGATCGAGCTCCGCTAGGTTCTCCCGGACGGCGCAGACCGGCGATCCCCCGGCCGCCGGCGGCCGGAGACGTTGAAGCCCGATTCCGAACCGGTATACAATGACGGCTGCGGCTACCTGTTTTGTCCGATCACGGCTCGCGGCCAAGAGGGCTCCCGTCTTTCGAAATCCGATTGGGGGCTCTCCTGAATGAGGCGCACTCTGGAAATGGAACGAGTCAAGAATCTGGTGGTAGCCGAGGACCTCCAGATGGTCTTTCGCATCGGGAAGATGGAGGTCCCCGCTCTCCGCGGCATCAACCTGAAGGTCCGGACCGGCGAGTTCCTGGCTATCATGGGGCCCAGCGGTTGCGGCAAATCCACCCTGCTCCATCTCCTGGGCGGACTCCTGACCCCTTCTTCAGGCCGGATCTGGATCGACGGCGTGGAGATGAGCCTGGTCAGCGATGCGGAAAGGACCGAGATCCGGAAGATGAAGATCGGGTTCGTCTTTCAGCGGTTCAATCTCCTGCCGACACTGACGGCCCGGCACAACATCGAGCTGGCGTGCCGCATTCATGGCAACGGCAATCAGAATGAGGCCCGGACTCGGGAGATCTTCAAACTGTTGGGACTGGAGGGCAAGATGGATCACAAGCCCTCCGAGCTTTCCGGGGGCGAACAGCAACGGATCTCCGTTGCCCGCGCCGTGATCAATCGACCCGCCCTGCTCCTGGCAGATGAACCCACGGGGAACCTGGATTCCCAGAACTCCGACAACGTGCTCTCCATCTTGAAAGAGCTGAATCAGCGTTATAACCAGACGATCCTGATGATCACCCACAATCCGGATGCCGCCGCGGCCGCCAGCCGTGTCATCCGGATGAAAGACGGCCGCTTGGCGAGCTCGGGTTCCGAGTAAACTCCGCCCCTTGCGGCTGACAGACCACCCAGCCCCATTTACCGATCGCCGCTCAGAACTGAATGACGTTGACGTCGGATGGCAACTCCAGCTCGAACCTGGAAGCCGGCAGGTCCAGGTTCAACCGGACGTCTTCGAACCGGATCAACAGATAGTCGCGCGTGGGCTCCATCAGCTTCTGCTGAATGGGGACCCATAGACGGCCGTCGACCCAGAGCACGATCCGGGAGAAAAAGGCGGAGACTTTTTCGGACCGGGGAGTCAATTCGAGCGCGTAGGTCTCCCGTCCGCCGACCATCTCCGGACCCAGCCATCGTATGGCGTAGGCCTCGCGGAGAGCCTCCTTCCTGGAGGTGAAGCCCAGCAGCAGGAATTCCGCCCGATCCTTTCTCGCCCCCAGATCGTACCGGTTGGCCTGCTTGAGAAGCGGCTGATAGAAGATCCCTTCCCCGTCATTGATCAGGAGCGTGCTCAGGCCCGGCTCCGTGATGTCTCTCCGCAGACGGATCGCCTCGTTCTCCTTGAGGAAATGAAATTCGCCCCGCTCTTCCTCGTCGAACTCCTCCAGGATGTCGGTCCATTTCTGCTGGATGATCCTCGCGCTCATGGATCGGAGATTTCCGCCTCTCCGGCCCATGTTTTCCAGAACCGACTCCAGACCGGGCGCCGCCGGAACCGTCTCCACGGCCGCCGGGAGATCCATGAGGAGACCGAGAAGCAGAAAGAGGAGGGAGATCCGCACTGGATCCATTCGTTTCAAGGTGGTGAGATCTCCTGCCGGGAGGGCGGAAAGATCCCTCTGTTGAAGGTCCGGACCTGGGTTTTCTTCGGATCCGGAACGATCTCCTGCTGGTTTTCAGGCTCCTGCCTCTTGGAGAAGAGGGAACCGTCGAAGACCGAGCCCGGAGTCAGAAAAATAAAGCCCAGGATCATCACGCAGACAACGTCGTAGCGCCAGGTTCCGCGCACGTACCGCATCGATCCCTGCGGCTGCCGGCCGGAGCGCCCCTGACCCGCCTCTTGCCCGGACAGCCTCATCTGGGAGCGGGTGTGGAGAATCCGGTGAATCACCGTCCAGTTTCCGATGACGGCGATGGCCCAGAGGACGGGCTCCATGAAGTAGAAGGAGCCGATGATGAGCAGGACCAGGCGTTCGGGACGTTCCAGGAAACCGACCTTGCAACTGGGGATCAGGCATTCGGCCCGTGCCCTGGTGTAGCTGATCAGAACCGACCCCATCATGGCCACGCTCACCAGGACGACGTAGGTGGACCTGTCCTGCTGGCCGTAATAAATGATCAGGCCCAGGTAGATGATCAAGTCCGAGTAGCGGTCCATCACCGAGTCGAAGAAGGCCCCGAAGGGAGTCGCGGTGTTGGCGGTCCGGGCCACCATGCCGTCCACCATGTCGAACAGGCCGGCCAGGATCAGCACCAGGCCGGCGGTCACGAAGTGGCCGCTGGCAAAAACGAACGCGGCCCAGATGCTGGTGATGAACCCCAGAACGGTGAGGTGATTGGGCTTGACGTGCAACGCCATCAATCCCCGTACGATTCCCCTCAGGATGACCTGGGCTCCCTGGCCGATGGTTTGCGAAATCATGGATTCTCTCCCCGACTCAGAACAGCTTGAATCGGATGGTCAGGAACTTCCTGGGATCCTGGCGGAAGTCATGGATCAACTTCACCATTTCCGAGGTCAGATGATTCAGATTCTCGTACAGCGCCTCGTCCTTGGCCAACCGGCCCAGGGTCCCCTCCCCGTCCTGAATGGCCTTCAGGAATTCGGCCATCTGGTCCATGGTTCGGCGCAGGTCCACATAGAGCTGGTCATCCGTGGACAGTCGTCCCAGGGTGCCCTCTCCCGCTTCCATGCGCTTCGTAATGGACTCGAGGCTGGCAGTCGTGTGTTCGATCCTGTCGTAGAGCGAGGGATCCTTGGAGAGCTTTCCGAGAGTGCCCTCCCCCTGCTCGATTCGCTTGATGATCTCGTCCATCCGGGCGGAGATGCCCCGGACGCTCTGGTAGATGTCATCCTCGCGAATGAGGCTGGGAACGGTCCCGGACCCTTCCAGGAGGCGTTCGACCAGCGTGGCCACTCTTTCACTGGTCTGCTGGGTCGAAGCCATGATGCTGTTGACCTTGTTGAAGAATTCGGGATTGGTCAGAAACTGGCCGACGGTGCCTTGTCCTTCGCCCAGACCCTTCATGATTTCCTGCAACCGGCCGGACAGAGCCTCGACGTTGACCAGAACGTCGTTGGCTCCGAGAATCAGTTCCCTGAAGCCGGCCTCCGTGGAACCGGTGATCACCACCACCTCTTCAGTCTCCACGCCGAACCAGGTCTCGAACTCCTCTTCGACCACCAGTGGAGGCTCGTCGGACCGCCCCAGGGAGACCTCCACGTACTTGTCGCCCAGCAGGCCGATGGACCCCAGGGAGATGTTGCTGTCCCGCTGGATCCAGACCCGGTATTCCTGCTTGATGTCCAGGTAGACCTCCACGTTCTGGAGCCGCCGCCTGATCCTGTCGATCCCGGACTGGATCTCCTTGAGACGATTCTCTTCAAGGGGCTGTTTCTTCCGCTCCTCTTCCGCCAGTGCCTCCAGTTCGCGGATCTGTGCCAGGTTCATCCGGTTCGTCTCGGTCGGAGGCATCTCGCCCGGCTTGGAGATCTTGATCCGCGTGACGTTTCCGGCTTCGACGCCGCCGATGAGGACGATGTCCGAAGGTTTCAATCCCGAGGTGTCGTTGAGGTACGTCTTGGCTCGAAACGTGTCCTCCAGGAGCCCGACTCGAGTGCCGATGTTGAAGACGGCCAAAGCCAGAATCGCCATGGTGACAATGGCGAATATTCCGACTTTGAGCTCGGCGAGACGGGCCGGTCTCCCTCTGCCTCTGTTCATGCTATTTCCCTACGGCTCCTTGACCCCCGTCGCGCCAGGACTTCTCTAGGAGCCTGCGCGGCAGAAATTGATCTGCTGCGAAAGCGTATAGTCAGGCCAGGAACTCACGGACGTATTCGTCGCCCCCCTCCCGGGAGGGATCTCCCCCCTCGTAATGGACTCGGCCATCCTTGAGCATGACGAAGCGAGTGTTCCGCAATGTCGTCTCCGGGGGCACCGGCTTGAAGCCGACGGTACCATCCGGGGCCTTCGCGGACACTTCTCCCGAAAGCGCGCGAACCGCCTGCAGGTCGTTGGTGACCAGAATCCCGGTCACGCCTTCCAGGTCCCGCAGCCTCATGATCAGCTCGCAGGTGATTCTGCTGGTAATGGGATCAAGCCCCGCGGTCGGCTCATCGTAGAGCATGATCCTCGGGCTGCCCATCAATGCCCGGGCGATGGCCACGCGCCTCTTCATTCCCCCCGACAATTCGGAGGGCATCTTGTCGATGGCGTCCTGCATTCCCACGAATCCCAGGAGCCGGAACACCCAGTCGTCGACCTCCTCCATCGTATATCCGTCCGACTCGAGGATCCGATAGGCCACATTCTCCCTGACCGTCAGGGAATCGAAGAGAGCGCCTTCCTGGAACACGATGCCGATCTTCCGGCGAATCGGCATCAAATCCTCCTCTCGAAGCCGCGTGATCTCCTGGCCGTCCACGAACACGGCCCCGGAATCGGGACTCACCAGTCCCACCACCATTTTGAGGATGGTCGACTTCCCCGACCCCGATCCTCCCAGCAGGACCATGGTTTCGCCCCGGCGCACCTCCAGGTCGAAATCCTGGAGCACGGTGTGATCCTCGTATTTCTTGGTGACGTTCTCGAAGCGGATCACACTCAATGCCACAACTCCAAGATGAGCTTGCCCAGGAAAAAATCGGCCACGATGACCATGATCGAGGCCGTCACCACGGCCTGCGTGGTATTGCGGCCAACGCCCCGGGTTCCGCCCCGGGTCCCCAAGCCGTAGTAGCAGCCCACCGACCCGACGATGAAGCCGAACACGACCGGCTTCATCAGGCCTTCCAGTACGACATTGTAGTCGATGGCTCGAAAAGCCGTATTCCAGTAGAGGGCCGTATTCAAGCGGAGATTGTAGAACGATACGATCCACCCTCCGATCAGTCCGAACAGGTCTGCGATCACGGTCAAGAGAGGCACCATGGTGGTGCAGGCGATCACGCGTGGAGTCGCCAGCTTTTTCACGGGATCCGTTCCGAGGGCCCGCATGGCGCTGATCTGCTCCGTCACCACCATCGATCCCAATTCCGAGGCGATGCCTGAACCGGCCCGGCCGGCCAGCATCAAGGCCGTCAGCACGGGGCCCATTTCCCGGATCAACGACAGGGAGATCAATTGTCCCATCAGATTCACGGCGCCGAACGCCTTGAGCGATTTCGAAGTCTGCAGGGCCAGGACGCCGCCGGTGAAAAATCCAACCAGGACCACAATCAAAACCGACCGGACCCCGATCGTCTCCATCTGCTGGAACGTATCCTGAATGTAGCGTGGACGGCGGAAGATGTTGGTGACGCTTCGGATCGTGAGGGTGACGAACTCCTCGACCTCGTAGAGGATCTTGTAGAGGAAATCCATGGTCACCCTCGGCCCCTGCCGCTCCCGCCGGCGGCATGCGGATTAATGTTAGACTATGAGGCCTCCACAATGCGGAGACCGCTGCCATCAGCGGCAGCCGGAAGCGGGCCGAAGAAGCCCGGAGAGTCTACCAAAGCCGACGTCCCGCTTCCAAGCAACGTCTTTAGTAACAGCAGGTTCCGGATAATACACCATGTTGCGATTCCTGACTTCCGGCGAGTCTCACGGCAAGGGGCTCATCTCCACCATAGAGGGTTTTCCGGCCCAGGTTCCCGTCGACGTGGATTTCATCAACGCCGATCTGCGGCGGCGCATGGGCGGATACGGGCGGGGCCTCCGCATGAAGATCGAGAGCGACCAGGTGGACATTTTCGCGGGTGTCCGCAACGGCGAGACGCTGGGATCGCCCATCGCCTTCATCATCCACAACCGGGACTGGGTCAATTGGACCGAGGTCATGAGCGTGGAGCCCAATCCCGAGGGTGTCCGCAAGCGGCAGGTCACGCGGCCGCGTCCGGGACACGCCGATCTCGTGGGGGCTCTGAAATACCAGTTCAAGGACATGCGCAACGTCCTGGAACGCTCCAGCGCGCGCGAAACCGCCTCCCGGGTGGCGGTCGGGGCCTTCTGCAAGCTGCTGCTCCGGGAACTCGGAATCCAGGTCTACAGCCACGTCATTTCGATTCGGAAAGTCCGCATCTCCGACGAACTTCTGGACACGGTCTCCGTCGACCTGATTCCCCAGATCGAGTCCTCGGAGCTGCGCTGCTGCGACCCGGCACTGGACGAATCCATGAAGGCCACCGTGGACGACGCCATCGACCGGGGAGACACCATAGGCGGCACCTTCGAAGTCCGCGCCGCCGGAGTTCCCCCGGGACTGGGCAGCCATGTCCACTGGGACCGGAAGCTGGACGGACGGCTCGCCCAGGCCCTCATGTCCATCAACGCCATCAAGGCGGTGGAAACCGGCAGCGGCCTGGATCAGGCTCCCATGGGCAGCAAATTCCACGACGAGATCTTCTACGACGATGAGAAGAGAGAGTTCTACAGGAAGACCAACCGAGCGGGCGGCATCGAGGGCGGGACCTCCAACGGCCAGGAGGTCATCGTTCGCGCCGTGGTCAAACCCATCGCCACCCTGAAGCGGCCGCTGATGTCGGTGAACCTGCATACCAAGGAACCCTTCAAGGCCCAGTACGAGCGGTCGGACACCTGCGTGGTTCCAGCGGCCGGAGTCATCGGCGAAGCCATGGTGGCCATCGTGCTGGTCCAGGCGATTCAGGAAAAGTTCGGCGGAGACAACCTGTCCGAACTCCAGAACAACCTGGAGAGCTTCCGTGAGCGGGTGCGGGCAATGTGACCCGCGTTCCTGGAACCCGGAATGATCAGACCAATCCTCAAGTTCGGCGCTGCCGAACTTCAGCGCGAGAGTGAACCGGTCGAGACCTTCGACGGGAAGTTGCGGGACCTGGCCCGGGACATGCTGGAGACCATGTACGCCGCCCCCGGAATCGGCCTGGCGGCTCCGCAGGTGGGAGTCAACCTCCGGCTGCTGGTCGTGGATATCAGCGCCGGGGAAGAGAAAGGGAACCAGATCATTCTGGTCAATCCGGAGATTCTCGAAGCAGAGGGGGAGCAGAAGGGGGAGGAGGGGTGCCTCAGCATCCCCGGCTTCACCGCCATGGTGGATCGGCCGAAACGGATTCGAATCGCCGGGCGGGACACCCGGGGCAACCGGATCGAACTGGAGGCCGAGGACCTTCTGGCCCGGGCCCTCTGCCATGAGGTGGACCACCTGGACGGCATTCTCTACCTGGACCGGATTTCATTCTTCAAGCGAGACCTGATCAAGCGCAAGATCCGCAAGCTGATCCGCTCCGGAGACTGGTGATGCGGGCCATTTTTCTGGGCACGCCCGATTTCGCACGGACGTTTCTCGAGGCGTTGGCCCGGAATCAAACCCGCCTCGGCCTGCAGTTGGCCGGTGTCGTCACTCAGCCCGACCGAAGAAGCGGCAGGGGACGCAAGTTGTCGCCGCCGCCCGTCAAGGTCGCGGCCCGGCGGCTCGAGCTGCCGATTTTCCAGTGCGCCAGGATCCGGGGAAACGCCGAGGCGTTGGAATTCCTCCGGCAAGTTCGGCCCGACGTCATGGTGGTCGTCGCCTTCGGACAGATTCTTCCGCGCGAGTTCTTCGCCTGGCCCCCCTTCGGCAGCCTCAACGTCCACACCTCCCTCCTGCCCCGATACCGCGGCGCCGCCCCCGTGGTCCACGCCATCCTGAACGGGGAGAAGGAGACCGGGGTGACCATCATGAAGTTGGACGAGGGCATGGATACCGGTGACGTGCTGGCTCAAGCCGCGACCCCCATCGGACCCGGCGTCACCTCGGGGGAACTCGAACGGCAACTCTCCGGGCAGGGTGTCGAACTCCTGCTCCAGACTCTGCCCCCCTACCTCTCGGGCGCACTCCGGGGCCGCCCCCAAGACCATGAGCAGGCGACTCTCGCCCCTCTCATCCGCAAAGAGGACGCGCGTATCGACTGGACCCGGGCGGCCGGCCGGATCCATGACCAGGTCCGCGCCTTCAACCCGCGGCCCGGCGCCTTCACCAGTTTTCGCGGGGAGCGCCTGAAGGTCTGGCGCAGCCGGAATCCTCGATCCTCCCCTTCCCCGGTCTCGGCCGGCCAGATTCGCACCACCCCAAAGGGCGCCATTCTGGTGGGATGCGGCGAAGGCAGCTCGCTCGAACTCGTGGAACTCCAGTCGGCCAACCGTGGCCGCCTGCGGGCCCGGGACTTCACCAACGGAATGAAACTGAGGTCGGGAGAACGGCTGGGGGATGGCGGGTGAAGCGCACGGCCAGGTCCGTGGCCCTGCGGGTGCTCCTGGACAGTGAAAACGGCCGGCGGGTCTCCCTGGCAACCCGTTTCGAATCCTCTGATTTCGGCTCTCTGCGGGACCGCGATCGGCGGCTGGCGACGGAACTGGTCTACGGCGTCCTGCGAAACCGCTCCCTCCTGGACCATCAACTGGATGCGTTGCTGGAGCGCCCCCGCGCCGGCCTGGATCCGGAAGTGCTCCAGATTCTGCGTGCGGGACTGTTTCAGCTCAATTATCTGAAGATTCCGGAGCGGGCCGCGGTCCACGAGTCGGTCCGGCTCTGCAGGGAATTCCGCAAGGCGTCCGCCGCACCTCTCGTCAACGCCGTCCTCCGCCGCTTTCTGCGGGACCGGCCCCCTCTTCCGGATCCAGGCGGCACCCGGAGCCTGTCCGTCCGCTACAGTCACCCCGAGTGGCTCGTGCGCCGGTACCTCTCGAGATACGGCCCCGAGGGCACGCGGACGATTCTGGAGAGAAACAACCGCCCGCCGCCGCTGCATCTCTGGGTCAATCCATTCCGGACGACACGGGAGAAACTCTGCCGGCGGCTGGACCGGGAAGGCGTCCCCTTCCGACTTCATCCCCGCCTTCCCCATTGCGTCAGGGTGAAATCCAGGTCATTCGTCCGGCACCCCCTCTATCGCCGAGGCCACTGCTTCCTGATGAGTCCGGCCAGTCAGGAGGTCGCTCAACTCGGAGACCTCAGCCGGTGCCGGGTTCTGGGCGATTTCTGCGCGGCCCCCGGGGGGAAATCCTTCATTCTTCAGGCCCGCAAACGATCCGGCGCCCGCCTGATCTCCTGCGATCTCAGCTTGTCCCGTCTCCGCCAGATGAGGGCGAGAGCCGGCCTCTACCGGACCCCACAACTCCGGGCCGTGCAGGCCGACCTGGTCCATCCCCCTTTCCGGCGCCTCTTCGACTTCATCCTGCTGGACGTCCCCTGCACCGGGACCGCCACCTTGAGGGCCAATCCGGACATTCGGTGGCGGCTTGCCGAGGAAGACGTGCAACGCATGTCCCGGATTCAGCGTTCTCTCTTGCGGAGCAGTTTTCGAATGCTGCGTCCCGGGGGGCAGTTGGTCTACGCCACCTGCGCCACCGAGCCCGAGGAAAACCTCGGGGTGGTCGAGCACCTGTTGAACCGGGAACCGGAGGCCGAATTGCTGCGGCGGCCGGGAGGGGACTTTCCGAAGCGTGAGTCTTTCTTCGCCGCGTGCCTGGTGCGCAAAAGAGGGAGGACTCTCAGGCCCCCCGCGGCCGCCGGGAGCGGGGGTAGGAAAACCCCGGCTCCTTGAGCTTGGAGTCACCCCTGACGGTATGGTAGCGTGATTGGTCCACAGGCAAAGACCGGGCATGGCTTCCAGGAGACGAAAGAAGAAGGGGTCGGGAAAACGGCGCAATCCGTTCGTGACCATGATCCAGCTGTGCCTGCTGGCCGGCGTCATGATGGTCGTCTTTCTCTTCAGCCTGATCATCAGCATGCGCGTGGCGACCCGGGCGACGGAGGTCGTGGTCCCCAGGCTCATCCGGGTCGACATGGAGCAGGCCAGGGATCGTCTGCAGGCGATCGGACTGGGGATGACCGTGGCGGGTGAAGTCTACGACGCGTCGATTCCCAGCGGCGCCGTCGTCTCTCAAATTCCCACTCCCGGCGTCCGGATCAAGGCCAACGGCCGTGTGCGGGTGATGGTGAGCCTGGGAGGGCAGCACAACCCCGTCCCCGATCTCATCGGTTCCACACAGCGGGTCGCCCGCCTGATGTCGCAACAGTCGGGCTACGAGATCGGACACACCAGCGAGATCTTCCTCGCCGGCGTGGGATCGGACCAGATCATCCGTCAAGTCCCCAATCCGGGCTCCACGGAAGTCCTCACGGCCCGGGTCGACGTCCTGGTGGGCAAGAAGCGGGTCCAGAGCTACATCATGCCCGATTTCAGGGACCTGGAACTGAACCGGGTGCGGTCCCTGATTCGGAAGAACGGCTTCGAGTCGCCGAAGGTCAATTACACCAGAGGGGCCGGGACGACCCGGGGCAAGGTGGTCCGGCAATACCCCGAGCCGGGAAACATGTTCAAGGAAAACGATACCATCATTCTGGAGGTCGCCAGCTGATGCCTTGGATCGCCCCGTCTCTACTCTCGGCCGACTTTCTCGACCTGGGAGGCGCCGTCAGGGAAATGGAGCAGGCCGGATGCCGAGTCCTGCATCTGGACGTCATGGATGGGCATTTCGTTCCCAACCTGAGCTTCGGCCTGCCGGTGATCGAGGCGGTGCGCAAACGGACCGGCCTGGTCCTGGACGTCCACCTCATGATCTCCAACCCGGAAGACATGGCCGATGCGTTCATCGACGCCGGAGCGGACTATTTGAGCGTCCAATATGAAACAGTCCTGCATTTGGACCGTCTAATGGACAGGATCCGGGAAAAGGGGGCCAAACCGGGCGTGGCCCTGAATCCTCACACTCCGGTCGGAGTCCTGGAAGAGATCCTCCCCAAGTGCCACCACGTCATGATCATGTCGGTGAATCCAGGATTCTCGGGACAGCGCTTCATTGCCACCAGCTTCGACAAAATGAGAAAATTGAAGGAGATGGCGGCCCGAAACAATCTCCGGGTCAAGATCGAGATCGACGGCGGCATCAAACCCGCCAATACGCAAGATGCGGTTCGGGCCGGGGCAGAGATCCTGGTAGCCGGTTCGGCCATCTTCGGAACGCCTTCTCCGAGTGAGACGTTTCGGCGAATGCAGACTCTCGCCGACGAGGCGTCGCCGTAATCCGAATGGGGACAGTGAAAATGAGAAACATTGTCAGGCTGACCTTGGTGGCAAGCGCCCTGATCGTTCTGGCTTCCTGCGGCGGCCGCAAGGGCGCGGATCTTCAGGAGGGGGCCGTGGCTCCCGACAAGACCCTTTTCGAAAACGGGATGAAGTTTCTGGGCAAGAAGCATTTCATCAAGTCGCGCCTCTCCTTCCAGACGCTCATCAGCACTTATCCCGAGAGCGAGTACACACCGACGTCGTTCCTCTCCATCGCCGACTCGTATTACGAGGAAGGCGGCAAGGAGAACCTGCTTCAGGCGGAGGCCCAGTACAAGGACTTCATCATTTTCTACCCCACCCACGAGAGCGCCGACAATGCCCAGATGAGGATCGCCGCCATCAACTACCGGCTCATGAAGCCTCATGACCGGGACCCCACCTACACCCGCAAGGCGGAGATCGAACTGAAGAAGTTCCTGGATGACTTCCCGGACAGCGAGTTGGCGCCGACGGCGGAAGAGTTTCTCAGGCAGGTGCGCGAGGAGCTGTCCAGAGGGGTCCACGGGGTCGGCGTCTTCTACCACGAGAGGAAGCGATATTCCGCCGCGGCCAACCGATTCGAGGAGGTGGTGGAGGAATACCCCGAGTTCAGCCGGCTCGACGAGAGCCTGTTCCACCTGGCTGATTCTCTGGAGAATCTGGGCCGGGTCGAGGAAGCGACGGTCTACTACTCCCGCGTGGCGCGAGAGTATGAGTTCAGCCCCTATTTCGACAACGCCAGGGAAAAGCTGGTCCTTCTGGAAAGGCCGGTTCCGCAGTTGGACAAGGAAAAGGCCGCCCGGAACCTGGCGCGCATGAAGCGGTACGAGAAGGAAGGATTCTCCTTCCTCTCCCCCGTCCGGGGCGTCTTGGGGATCTTCACCGGGCGCGAGGATCCCTACGAGGTGGCGCGCCGCCGAGCGGAACAACGCCAGATGGAGGAGTCCGGCGGCGACGAATCGCTTCGTTGACCGGGTCCCGGAATCGCGCCAACCAGCCCGAAAACTGCCGTTCCCGTGGGATTGAAATCCCGGTCCCACCCCGGAGGAGCCCCTCCGTAACTCTGTTATAATCCCTGCTTCTTCAAGCCCGATCCATCATTACGACCGGGGCGTTCGGATTGATCAACCTGCCCAAGACCTACGAGCCGAAGCGAGTCGAACGGAAGTGGTACACCCTCTGGGAAGAGAGGGGCTACTTCAAGGGACGGACCGATTCCGGCAAGCCGTCCTACAGCATCGTGATCCCTCCCCCCAACGTCACCGGCTCCCTGCACATGGGGCATGCCCTCAACTGCACCCTCCAGGACATATTGACCCGGTGGAAACGGATGAAGGGCTTCAACACCTTGTGGCTGCCGGGCACGGACCATGCGGGAATCGCCACCCAGAACGTGGTGGAACGCCAATTGGCGGAAGAGGGGAAAACCCGTTCGGACCTGGGCCGGACCGCCTTCGAAAAACGGGTCTGGGAGTGGAAGAAGATCGCGGAAGACAACATTCTCTCCCAGATCCGCAAGCTGGGATGCTCCTGCGACTGGAGCCGCCAGAGGTTCACCTTGGACGAGGGCCTGTCGCGAGCCGTGAGAGAGGTCTTCGTGCGCCTCTACGAAGAGGGCCTCATCTACAAGGGGGAGTACCTGGTCAACTGGTGCCCCCGTTGCCGGACCGCCATTTCGGACCTCGAGGTGGAGTTCGCTCCCACGCGGGGCCACCTGTGGCATATCCGTTATCCGGTCAAGTCTTCGGATGAGTTTCTGGTGGTGGCCACCACCCGTCCCGAGACCATGCTGGGGGACACCGCCGTCGCGGTTCATCCCGATGACGGACGCTACCACCACCTTCGGGGCCAAACCGTGGTTCTGCCCTTGATGGACCGGGAAATCCCCATCATCGAGGACAGCTTCGTGGACCGCGAATTCGGAACCGGAGCCGTGAAGGTCACCCCGGGGCACGACCCCAACGATTTCGAAGCGGGCCGGCGCCACCAACTGCCCATCGTGAAGGTGATCGACGAGGACGGCCGGATGACCGCCGACGCGGGAGCATTCGCCGGACTGGACCGCTACCAGGCCCGGCGGCAGGTTGCCGCCGAGTTGGAACGCCTGGGCTTGCTGGAGAAGGTCGAGAAACATGACCACAACGTGGGACGGTGCCAGAGATGCCCGACGGTGGTGGAGCCTCTGGTTTCGACGCAGTGGTTCCTCCGGGTGAAGCCTCTGGCCCAGACCGCTCTCCGGGCAGTGGAGGACGGTTCGACCGTTTTCATCCCCGGCAACTACAAGAAAATCTATTCCGATTGGATGACCAACATCCACGACTGGTGCATCAGCCGGCAACTGTGGTGGGGACACCGCATCCCCGCCTGGACCTGCGAGGACTGCGGCCACTCGACCGTGGCCCGAACCGGGCCCGAGTCCTGTTCCGCCTGCGGCAGCGCCCGGCAGGTCCAGGAATCGGATGTCCTGGACACCTGGTTCAGTTCCGGCCTCTGGCCCTTCTCGACCCTGGGATGGCCGGACCGGACGCGGGACCTGGAGACCTTCTATCCCACCAGCGCTCTGGTCACGGGATTCGACATCATCTTCTTCTGGGTCGCCCGCATGATGATGCTGGGCTTGCGCTTCCGCGGTGACGTGCCGTTCCGGACAGTGTTCATCACCGGACTGGTCCGCGACCGGCATGGACAGAAGATGTCCAAGTCCAAGGGCAACATCATCGACCCTCTGGAGGTCATCGAAGAGTACGGATGTGATGCCGTCCGCTTCACATTGGCGGTTTCGGCCGCGCCCGGAGCCGACATCCCCTTCTCCATCCGCCGCATGGCCGGCTACCGGGCCTTCTGCAACAAGATCTGGAACGGCGCCCGCTACCTGCTGTTGAACCTGGATCAGGGCCTGAGCGCCGATGAGGAGGAGATCGGCAGGCTCTGGGAGCAGGGCTCCTTGCGGCTGGAGGACCGGTGGATTCTGGGCCGGCTCCAGCAGATCAACCGGGACACGGAAAGGAACCTGGAGCGGTTCTTCATTCACAGCGCCAGCAACGACCTCTACCACTTCTTCTGGCATGAGTTCTGCGACTGGTACGTGGAGCTGATCAAAGGGCGAATCAGCGGCGGCGACACCGTTGCCGCCCGGGTTGCCGCCCATGTCCTGGAACGCTCCCTCCGCCTGCTTCATCCCTTCGTACCCTTCCTGACGGAGGAGCTTTGGCAGCGGCTTCCGCATGCGGGCGAGACCATCATGCTGGCCCCGTTTCCCGAGGCCCGGCCGGAATGGATCGACCAGGATGACATCGACCGCATGACCCGGCTCCAGGAGTTGATCAGCGCGCTCCGAACGGCTCGAGCCGAGAACAACATCGACCCCAGGAGGCGCC
>JAJDTT010000152.1 GCA_022827025.1 Acidobacteriota bacterium | reverse complement strand
TGTATTTGCGGGACGGCACACCAGCCCACGCCACCGTCACTTGAACCGGATCGAATAGAGGTCGCCGTCCCGGACCAGAATGCGCAGCCGCACGGCCTGGCCGGCCAGATGGGACAGGTCCGAGCCCCGGTCCCAGGTGACGGTCTGCTCGATACTGTTGCCGTAATGCTCCACCGCCTGCATCAGACCGTATCCCGGCAACGGATTGCCGTCTGCGTCCTGGATCTCCACCCGCACGCTCCCCGCCGCCGACGTGGCGTAGTTCACGACCAGGTTCCTGCCCTGGAAGATCAGGGGCCGGGTCACCAGTTCCCCGCCCCCGTACGTGGCGTTGACCGAGACGAAACCGTCGGTACGCAAGACTCCCCGGCGCAGATTGATGCTGGGGAGCCGAAAGTGCCTCAGAACATAAACCGACATCTCACCGGGTCCGGTGGGCACCAGTCCGGCCGCCACGTAGTTGCTCCGGTCGGTCCAGTCGAGGGGATCCGAGCCGGGCCGGACGAAGGCCTCCAAGTAGCGCCGGTCCCAGTTCGCGCCGTCGCGGCTGAACATGAAGACCGAGTCGGAGAGTCCGACCCCGCGCAGGGAGTCGTATTTTTCCGGCAGCTCGGAGCGCCGGTACTTCATCAGTCTCTTGGGGAAAGCCACGTAGATGTGCGGCGCCCTGAAGTAGGGGGTCGCGGAGAAGGTGTAGAGCTGATCCGGCGGGGCTTCTCCCATGTCGATCCAGTCGGGGTAGGTCCAATTGACGAAGTCTTCGGATGTGGTCACCCGGACGCTCCGGGTCCGCTCGCCGAGTCCCGGCGACAGGTACATGTCCCGCAGATAGGCCTGGTAACGCTCCCGTCCGGTGTCCCAGAAGATCACGTTGTGGCTGTCGAAGCCGTTGATCATGGGGACCGTGGACATGTCGTGCTTCATGAAGAGCCCGCTGCCCTTGGCCTTCCAGTGGATTCCATCGGCGGATACGAGCAGGTAGAGACCGCGGTTGATGCCCCCCACTCCCTTGTATTGTTCTTCGGGCGCCACCTGGGGATTGGTGTCCCGAAAGGCGAAGAAGTTGCTGGTGGGGCTCCCCCAGTCCCCCGGAGGCCCGGTCAGGATGATGTTGTTCTCCTTGCTCCCCTCGAATTCGACCAGGCCCAGCTTGGGCCGGGTCCAATGGGTGCCGTCACGGCTCTCGGCGTAACAGGTGTTCATGGGCCATCCCTTGCCGCTGGCCGGCATGTCTCCGGGCCGCACGCACCGGTAGTACATGCGGTAGAGGTCCCCGTCCTTGAAGACGGTGATGTAGTGATTGCCGAGCCCTTCCCAGGGGGCGTCGAACTTGAGCACCGGCTCGGTGAGCCGAGGCCGGTGCATGCGCAGCGAGAGTCCGCCGCTCATGCGCTCGATCAGGAATTCGTCGACGAACGGCTCCACACGGGAGCCGATCTCGATGGGTTCGGTCGACGTCTTGTGGCTGCTGCCGGCCGGCAACGCCGTCCAACCCAACAGCAGAGCAGCGGGAATGATGAATTTCGATGGTGATCTCATGCGCTTGCCTCCAGAGTGGAGCATTGTCGCAGATCCGGGTGTCCCCCGTCGGGTAGATCGACTTTTCTTAGGGCGGCGCGGATGTCGCCATGGGCGTTGCTGCATTGGTGTGTTGATCTTATGGTGTGTAATGTGTTCGCTGGCTGGATCGTAAGAACGGAGACTCGAATATGCCCCGCCTGACCATCAGCTTGACCGGCCGCACCTACCGCGCGTTAAAGGAAGCTGCTACCCGCCAGCGGCGTTCCATGGGTTCGATCATCGAAGAAAGCCTGGTGCTTCGGGGCCTTCAGACTGACGACACCGCCAGGGAGATCGTCGCCAGAGCACGGGCTCATTCCAGACTGATTGATGAGGAGGCAACGGCCGTAGCGGTGAAGGAGACTCGGCTTCACCGCGAAGGTCGGGATCCAATCAAACGGGCACGGTGTAGTCCCAGGTAGTGGATTTCTTGAGGCTAAGGAGCCTGCGCGGCAGAAATCAATCTACCGCGCAGACTCCAAGGCACCGGCAACTCTAAGGTTTGACAGAATTCATAAGGGTAATTACTGTAATTACCTTTTATCGAGATTCGCCGGAGGTCGCGAAAGTGAGCAGAGCAGCGGTCGCAAGAGAGGTGAAGCTGATCGCCATCGGCAACTCCCAGGGCATCCGCCTTCCAAAAGTATTGTTGCGAAAATATGGCTGGAGCGGCTCGCTCATCCTGGAGGAAAGGGAGGACCGCATCGTGCTGCACGGCAAGGAAGGGGACAAGCTGTCCTGGGAGGACACCTATCGGGCCATGGCCCGCGAAAACGAAGATTGGAGCGACCTGGACTCGACCGTCGCTGACGGTCTGGATTGATGGCGAGCTTCCCCAGGCGATACGCTATCTTTTTCGCTGATCTCAATCCCACACTGGGGGGCGAGATCCGCAAGGTGCGGCCCGTCGTGGTGGTCAGTCAGAATCAAATGAACCAGTTTCTGGATACGATTGTCGTGTGTCCTCTGACTTCCACACTGCATCCCCGGTGGCGGAGCCGCCTGCAGATCCAATGTGCGGGAAAGAGGGCCGAGATTGCAGTCGACCGGATCCGCGCCATCAGCAAACAGCGGCTGCGGAACAGGCTCGATCGGTTGTCCGCCGAGGAAGCGGCCCAACTGCGGCGAATTATCACGGAGATGTACGGAGAGTAGAGGTTCATCATGACTACGGACGTATCAGCGGCAGGAACGGCGCCGGTTGCCGGATCTCGCAGAAGTGCCTGGTTATTGAACTACATCGATAGACGGCTGCAAGACAGCGCCATCGGTTTCGAGATGACCACGCATGACGGGAATACCCACCGTTTCGGCGCCGGTCCCGCCAGCTTCAGGGTGAATATCACGCACCGGTCCGCGCTGAAGGCGATCTCCTCGCTCGACGAGGGAGCCATTGCGCAGGCCTATGTCGACGGCTGGTTCGACGTCGAAGGCGATTTCATCAAGATCTTCGACCTCCGGGAACAACTGCATGACCGGCACCCGTTCCACCGGCTCTGGCGGTTCGCCGCGCCCCTGTTGATGGGGCAGATCGCGGTCAACAAGTCGTCCATCAGGCGCCACTACGAACGGGACGCCGAGTTCTTCCTCACCTTCCTGGACGAGAGTTTCCATTGCTACACCCAGGGTGTCTTCCTGTCGCCGGACGAGGATCTGGAAGTGGCGTTTCGCCGAAAGATGGATCATGTCGTCGAAGAATGCCGGTTGGCTCCCGGCAGCCAGGTGCTGGAAGTCGGCCCCGGCTGGGGTGCATTCGCGGCGTACGCGGCGCGCCAGGGGATCGAGGTCACGGGCGTCACGATTTCCACGAAGTCGCTCGAATTCATGGACCGTCTGACCGCCCGGGAGGATCTGCCCATCACCACCCTGCTGTGCGATTTCCTGGAGTACGAGCCGGAGAAACAATTCGACGCCGTCGTGGTGCTGGGAATCATGGAGCACATGCCCGACTACCCGCGGGTGTTGGCGCGTCTCGACCGGGTGCTGAAGCCGGGCGGCCGGGTCTTCATCGACGCCGGCGCCTGTTCCCGGAAGTACGAGATGTCGTCGTTCATTTCGCAGCAGATCTACCCGGGCAATAATTCGTTCCTCATACTCCACGATTTCTTGAAGTCGATGACCTCTTTTCCGTTCGATCTGAAGGGCGTCTGGGACGACCGGATCAGCTACTATCGGACCTGCGTCGGCTGGGCCAAGCGACTCGACTCCAACAGGGAGTTCATCGTCGAGAATTTTGGCGAGGCCGAATACCGGCGTTTTCGACTCTACCTGTGGGGATCGGCGCACTGCTTCCTGCGCAACCGATTGCAATGCTACCGGCTGGTGCTGGAAAAACATCCGTCCTAATGGGACCTGATCATTTGGGCAAACCTCGATCATCGTAGAGCAGGTCACCGTGATCCGTAGCCGAGGGTCCCGGCGCCATTAAACGAGAGCAGCGTTGTCCGATGGCGTGGAGTTCTCGAACCAAGGCATCGGAACTGCGGCGGTGGTTTTCTCGCTCAAGCCGTTCGCGCAGTGCAATAGTGATTGCCCCCGTCATGGTTTCGCCGGTCAGGCGGGCAAGTGTGCGAGCCAATCGGCAGGTTTCCTGGTTCTTGATGTTGAGGCCCATGGTGTTCCCTTTTAGCGCAAATGGTAGAAGAACGCCATCTATTTCTACCCTAGTCGAGCCCGTGCCGTCAACGGCACCCGTGTCGCTGAATCTTGCCAGATGACACCGCCTTGGCTCAAAATGGCGGTGGCTCCCACGATGAAATACCGATCCGGAACCCTCCTCATTCTGATCCTGGCCGCCTGTCCTCTGCTGGGTCAGTTCCAGGATGACGCGACGCCCGACGGGGCGCTGCTTTTCCGGGAGACCGTCCGGCCAATAATCGAGAACCGCTGTCTCGCCTGCCACAACCAGAAGGTTCGCAGCAGCGGCCTCTCGCTGGAGAGCCGCCCGGAGGTCCTCACGGGGGGAAACCGGGGTCCCGCCGTTCTGCCCGGAGACTCGGAGCAGAGCCGGCTGATCCTGGCGCTGGCCCATTCGTCCGATCTGAACATGCCCCCGGGCGGAAAGCTGCCGGAGGCGGAGATCCGCGCACTGCGTCAGTGGGTTGCCGTGGGGGCTCCCTGGGACGAGGAGGGCGATTCCGGCAAGGGGGGACACTGGTCCTTTCAACCCGTCCGGCGTCCCGCGCCGCCCCAAGTCTCCGATGCGCGGTGGGTCCGCTCACCCGTCGACAATTTCATCTTGCGGCAGTTGGAGGAGGAGGGGCTGGAACCGTCCCCCGAAGCCTCCCGGATCACGCTGCTGCGCCGCCTCAGCCTGGATCTTCTGGGCCTGCCGCCCTCGCCGGACGCCGTCGACCGATTCCTGGCGGACACCCGCCCCGGCGCCTACGAACGGCTCGTGGAGCATTTGCTGGCTTCGCCCCACTACGGAGAGCGGTGGGTCCGGCATTGGCTGGACGTGGCCCGCTACGCCGACTCGGACGGGTTCTCCGACGGACCCCGCCAGATCTGGATGTACCGCGACTGGGTGGTCCGCTCCCTGAATCAGGACCTGCCGTTCGACCGGTTCGCCACCCAGCAGTTGGCGGGCGACCTGGTTCCGGATGCGCCCAAGGAACAGATCGTCGCCACCGGATTCCACCGCAACACCCTCCTGAACCTGGAGGGGGGGATTGACGTGGAGCAGTATCGGGTCGAGCGGGTCGTGGACCGGGTCGAGACCACCGGGGCCGCCTTTCTGGGCCTGACCGTCGGTTGCGCCCGCTGCCATGATCACAAGTACGATCCCGTCTCCCAGAAGGAGTTCTTCCAGCTCTATTCCTTCTTCAACAACATCGAGGAGAGGAGCCCCGAACTGGAAGAGACGGACCGGCCGCGGCACTGGCCCTTTCTGGAGTTCGGGACCGACCGGGAATTCGCCCGGCGGGACATCATCCGGAGCCAGTTGGCGCTCCTGGAAAAAGAACTGAAGACCTACGAGAAAGACCTTCTGGACCGCTTGCCGCAGTGGGAGCAGGAGCTGGACCCGGAACGGCGGCGCGAGTTCCCGCTCGAGATCCAGAGGATTCTGGCGTTGCCGGCCGAAGAGCGGAACGAGATCCAGCTCAAGACCCTGCATCTGCTCTACAAGGAGCAGGACCTGGGCTTCTCGACCCGGAAGGCCGGCATCGACTCCCTGAAGCAGGCTGAACCGAAGCTCCGCAGCACGCTGGTGATGAAGGAGTTGCCGGAGCCCCGGGAGGCCTACGTGCATCTGGGCGGCGAGTTCACCCGCCGGGGAGATCCGGTCCGGCCGGACGTGCCCGCGGTCCTGCCTCCGCTGGACGCCCGGTCCCGGCCCGACCGGCTTGACCTGGCCCGATGGCTGGTGGATCCGGAGCATCCCCTCACCGCCAGAGTCACCGTGAACCGGATTTGGCAACGTTACTTCGGCACCGGGCTGGTGGAGACCGAGAACGACTTCGGGATCCAGGGCGCCCATCCGTCCCATCCGGCGCTTCTGGACTGGCTGGCCTCCGAGCTGATACGCCGGCGCTGGAGCTTGAAGGCGATGCACCGCCTGATCGTCACCTCATCGACCTATCGCCAGTCGTCCCGCCATCGGGAGGACGCCTCCAAGGTGGACCCGGACAACCGTCT
>JAJDTT010000012.1 GCA_022827025.1 Acidobacteriota bacterium | reverse complement strand
TCAGCTCGAACATCAAATCCTCGATCCGGGCGGTCGAGACCGGGTCCAGCGCGGAACAGGGTTCATCCATCAGGATGACCTCGGGTTCCATGGCCAGGGCGCGCGCGATGCAGAGCCGTTGCTGCTGCCCGCCCGAGAGGTTGATGGCCGACTCGTCCATCCGGTCCCGCACCTCGTCCCAGAGCGCCGCCTGCCGCAGCGACCGTTCGACTCTCTCGTCCAGGTTGCCGGGATAACCATTGATGGAAGGCCCCCAGGACACATTCTTGTAGATGGACTTGGGAAAGGGGTTGGGCTTCTGGAAAACCATTCCGGTCCGCCGCCGGACATCGGCCGGGTCCACATCCGGAGCGTAAATGTCCATACCCCGGCAAAGCACCGTGCCCTTGTGGCTGGCTCCCTCGATCAGGTCGTTCATGCGGTTGAACGCCCTGAGCAACGTGCTCTTGCCGCAACCGGAGGGGCCGATGATGGCGGTGATCCCACGTTCCTGGATGGAGATGGAGACGTTCCGGATGGCTGGAATGCCTCCGTAGAAGATACTGAGATCGATGGTTTGCAGAATGGGTTCTTTCATGTCCAACAAGCGTACCCGGAATTATCGTCCCGGTTTTCTCCCCAGGCGGTGTCGTATGTATATGGCAGTCGCGTTCATCAGGAGCAAGACCACCAGCAACACGATGATGCCGGCGGCGGCCACATAGTGGAATTCCTGCTGGGGTCTCGACGACCAGTTGAAAATCTGGATGGGTAGGGTGGTGAAGGGAGACAACGGATTCTCCGGGACGAAAGCCACGTAGGTGAGGGCTCCGATCATGATCAGCGGCGCCGTCTCGCCGATGGCGCGGGAGACGGCCAGGATAACGCCGGTCAAGATTCCGGGGAAGGCGGAAGGAAGAACATGATGCCGCACCGTCTCCCAACGAGTCGCACCCAGGGCGTATGACGCGTGCCGGATGGACTGGGGCACGGCCCGGATCGCCTCCCGCGCGGCAATGACGATCACCGGCAGGATCAGCAGCGCCAAGGTCAGGCTTCCCGCGAGCACGCTCCGCTCAAGGGCCATCGTCCGCACGAAGATGACCAGTCCCAGGATGCCGAAGACGATGGAGGGGACTCCCGAGAGATTCGAGAGATTGATTTCGATCCAACGGGCCAGCCTGCCCTTCCTCGCATACTCTTCGAGGTAGATGGCGGAAGCCACCCCCAGCGGGATGGAAAAGAGGGCGGTGAAACTGATGACCCAGCAGGTTCCCCAGAGCGCCGACTTGATGCCGGCCCGCTCGGGAAAACGGGAGGGGAACGATTGCAGGAACTCCAGGTCGAGCCATTCCACTCCCTGGCGGCTGACGTGATAGAGAAGCAGACCCAGGAGGAGGACTCCGGCCCAGGTCACCAGGGTGCAGACGTAGCGGAAGAATAAAGCCAGGCGCCGGCGGCGAGCCAGACTCTTCACTCGTACACCTCCCGGAACCGGCGCAACACCCGGTTGGCGATCACGTTCATGAACAACGTGATGGCAAACAGCAGGGCGGCGACGGCGAAGATGGTCTGGTATTCCACGGTCCCGGCCGGAGTGTCGCCGAGACTGACCTGGACGATATAGGCGGTCATGGTCTGGATGCTCTCCGCCGGATTGAGCGTCATCTTCGGGGTGGCTCCCGCCGCCAGCGTGACCGCCATGGTTTCGCCGATGGCTCTCGAAATCGCGAGAACGAACGACGCCACGACACCCGAAGTGGCCGAGGGGAGAGTCACGCCGAGAGTGACTTCCATCCGGGTGGCGCCCAGGGCGTAGGCGCCGTTGCGGAGCGACCGGGGCACGGCCCGAAAGGCATCGTCACAGAGAGAGGCCACCATGGGCAGCACCATGATTCCCACGACAATGGAGGCGCTGGCCGCGTTGAAGATCCGGATCCCGTCGAAAAACGTCTGCAGAACCGGCGTGACGAAGGTCAGGGCAAAGTACCCGTACACCACGGTGGGGATGCCGGCGAGGATCTCCAGGACCGGCTTGACCACCTCCCGGACCCGGTCCGAAGCGTACTCGGACAGGTAGATGCCGGTGGCCAGACCCACCGGAAGAGCGACCAGCGACGAGCCGATGACGATGAGCAGGGTTCCCGAGAGCAGGGGCAGGACTCCGAAGGATCGGGGCTCCAGCAACGGCGTCCAGCGGGTGCCGAACAGGAAGTCCAGGATGGAGACCTCGCGGAAAAATACGGCGGATTCCGTGGCCAGTATCAGGATGATGGCCACCGTCGTGGCCACGGAGACGCAGGCACAACCCAGGAGAAGCCAGCGAATCAGCCGTTCACGGACGTTCCCTTTCTTCCGCAACTGGACAGTCATGATGGTGGTGAAATGTGTGGAGGGGCTTCGACCCTGACGGAAACGGCTATCCGCCCACCTGGAACAACTCCACCAGCGAGGCGCCCGCGGCGTGTCCTCCGCCGTAGACCGTTCCTGTGATTCCCTTGCTGAAGCGGCTCAGAGCCAGATCGTACACTTCTGCCGGCAACGCCACGTAACCCACCTCCTGAACCAGATTGGGAGCCTCCCGGAGGTAGAATTCAACGAACGCCACCACCTCCTCCCGCCGGGCCTGGTCGTTGACGTAGATGAAAATAGGCCGGGAGAGGGGCTTGTACGTGTTTTTGTTGATGGTTTCGTTGGACGGAAAAACGGGGCCGCCGCCGCCGTCGATGGGGATCAGCTTCAGGCGGGCGGCATTCTCGGCGTAGTAGGCGAATCCGAAGAAGCCCAGAGCGTCCGGATCGCCCGAGATGCCTTGAACCAGGACATTGTCATCTTCGCTGGCGGTGAAATCGGGACGGCACACTTGGGATTTTCCGTTGACCGCCTCCGTGAAGTAGTCGAAGGTTCCCGAGTCGGTTCCCGGTCCGTACAAGTTGAGTTGCCTGTCGGGCCATTCCGAACGGATGTCGCTCCATTTGTTCACCATGCTCCCGGGCTGCCAGATTTTCCTCAGCTCCTCCACGGTCAGGTAGTCCAGGAAGTCGTTTTCGGGATTCGCGACCACCGAGATTCCGTCATAGGCCACGGGCAGTTCGATGAACTGAACTGAGCCGGCCTTCGCGGCTTCCTGCTCGATGGGCTTGATGGGCCGTGAGGCATCGTTGATGTCGGTCTCGCCGTTGCAGAACTTCTTGAATCCTCCACCCGTCCCGGAGATGCCCACCGTGACCTGGACTCGGGGATGGACCTTCAGGAACTCTTCGGCAACGGCCTCGGTGATGGGAAATACGGTGCTGGAACCGTCGACCTTGACTCGGCCGCGCATTCCTCCCGACTGGTCGTCCCCCCCGCAAGAAATCAGGAGAAACCCCGAAAGAGACAAACAACGGATCATTTTCGTCATGGGTGCCTGTGCCTCATCTGGTTGCAGATTTCAGAAATTCAGTTGAAGGCGGGTCACCAACGCATGGGTGTCTCCCACCTCGTGCAAATCGCCAAGAACGTAGTTGAACATCACCCGGGCCACCGGATTCAAATACCAGTTCACGGCTGCCGTCACATTGGAGAGGCGTCCTCCCCGGATCGCGCTGTCCGTCAGGTCCAGCGTGGAATAACGGAACGCCATTTCCCAGGCCCCCGGTCCTTCTCCCGGCGCGAAGTTATGCTTGGGACGCACACGGTCGAAAGATGCCGACGACGCCTTGTAGTTCCGGCTCTCTCCAGTCAAGAAGACGCTGGCGTAGACATAAAAGCCTCCGAAAACCGGATTTCCCCCGATCTGCGAGCGAGCAGCCG
>JAJDTT010000163.1 GCA_022827025.1 Acidobacteriota bacterium | reverse complement strand
GATCCCGGCCATGTTCGGCATCTTCGGCCACGGCAACGTCACGGGCATGGGACAGGCGTTGGAAGAGTACGGTTCGGAGCTGCCCTACTACCAGCCGTGCAACGAGCAGTCCATGGTGCATACGGCGGCCGGTTTCGCCCGGGCCAAGCGCCGCCTGGCCACCCTGGCCTGCACCACCTCCATCGGCCCCGGCGCCACCAACATGATCACGGGCGCCGCGGCGGCCACCATCAACCGTTTGCCCGTGCTCCTCTTTCCCTCGGACATCTACGCCAATCGGAAACAGGGCCCGGTGCTGCAGCAACTGGAGCACCCTTCCGCCGGAGACGTGAGCGTGAACGACTGCTTCCGGCCCGTCAGCCGCTTTTTCGACCGCATCACCCGGCCGGAGCAGATTCTCACGGCTCTTCCGGAAGCCATGCGGGTGTTGACCGACCCGGCGGAAACCGGAGCGGTCACCCTTTGCCTGTGCCAGGACGTCCAGCCGGAGGCCTTCGATTTTCCCCTCCATTTCTTCGAGGAGAGGGAATGGCGGATCGAGCGGCGCCTGCCGGACGCCCGGCGGATCCGGGAGGCGGTGGAGATGTTGAGGGCGGCCCGGCGGCCTCTCATCATCGCCGGCGGAGGCGTCATCTATTCCGATGCTTCAGTTCAATTGGAGCGCTTCTCCCGGCTCTGCGGGCTTCCCGTGGTGGAGACTCACGCCGGCAAGGGGGCCCACGGCCGGCCGTCGGACCTGCTGGCCGGAGGTTTGGGCACCACCGGGAATCCGTCCGCGACCAAGCTGGCCGCCGCCGCGGACCTGATCCTGTGTGTCGGAACCCGCCTGTCCGATTTCGACACCGGCTCCCAATCGGGTTTTCAGCATCCGGACGTCCGCTTCATCAACATCAACGTCTGCGGCCGCGACGCCTACAAGCAGGGCGCCTTGCCTCTCCTGGCCGACGCCCGCGAGGCGCTCGAGGCGCTCGCCCGTGCCGCTCAGGAGGCCGGGATCGAGACCGGACCGTCCTATCGGCGGGAGGTGGTCAAGATCTGCCGGGACTGGGAGGAAGTGTGCCGGCGCGAGGTCGACGAGCACGAAGGCGAAGTGATGCTCCAGACCCAACTGGTGCGGACCTTGCAGGAAGAGTCCCGGCCCGGAGACACGGTCATCGCCGCCGCCGGCAGCCCGCCCGGGGACATCCTCAAATTCTGGGACGCCACCGGGGCGCGGCATTGCCACCTGGAGTTCGGGTACTCCTGCATGGGCTATGAAATGCCGGCCGGCCTCGGCGTCCGAATGGCCGATCCTGAGGGTGAGGTGGTCGTCTTCATCGGCGACGGAACCTACCTGATGAACCCCACCGAGCTGGTCACGTCGGTCCAGGAAGGCCTCAAGCTGACGGTCGTCCTCAGCGAGAACCGGGGCTATCAATGCATCCGCGGGCTGCAGAAACTGCGCTCCGGCCAAGCCTTCGGCAACGAATTTCGCCGGCGCGATCCCGAATCGGGACGGCTCGACGGGGACTACCTGGAGATCGACTACGCCGGCAACGCGGCGTCCATGGGGGCCAGGACCTTCAACGTGTCGACCAAGGGGGAGCTTCGACGAGCCCTTCGCCAAGCGAGGGAGGAAACCGGGACCTGTGTCATCGTGGTCCGGACCGCCCGGGATGCGACCTCTCCCCCCTCACACCTGTTCTGGGACTTCATGGTGGCCGAGGTCAGCAACGATCCCCTGACCGTGGAACTGCGCAAGCAATACGACGAAGAACGCAGGCTCCAGAGATTCCACTATTAACAGCCTGTGGTGAAAGTCACGCGAGTACCGAGACCGGGGCTGCGCCCGCCGGACAAGGCGCTCTGAGGGAGCATACCGGGAGTATGTGACCGAAGAGCAACGCAGTCCGCCGGGATGCAGACCCGGTCGAATGCCGTGATGACTTTTGCCACAGGCTGTTAAGCGTCGGCAATCGGACGGATCCGTTTCCATCGGGACGCAACCAACATGGAGCCCAGGAGCAGCACCGCCAGGATCACGAATCCCCGGATCTGATCGTAGTCCCAGATGGCCTTGAGTCCCATGGCCGTGAAGGCCAGCCCGGCCAACAGGTTGGCGGCCATCAGGAAGCGGGGCATCCTCAGTTCCTTGGGCAGGAACTTCCAATCCGACCAGATATTGGCCAGGCAGTAGAATCCGCAGAGCAGGACACCGGTGTAGATGCCGGCGGGCGTCACGATGTCCAGGAGGTCCACCTGGGGAAAGAGCCGCGTCAACCAGAGGATGGCCAGGCCTCCCAGCAGGATCCAGAGAATGGTGGCCCATCGCAGTTTCGAATTGTCCAGTTCCGAACGGGTTTTCCCCAGGGTCAAGCCGAACTCGTACAAGAGCCGGTACGTCACCTCCGGGCCGCCGTAGAGGATGCCGAAGAAGGCGAAAAAGACACCGATCTTGTAGAGCGGCAGCAGCCAGGGGCTCAACGTGGTGAGGAAGGTGGCCTGGTAGTTGAGCAGGTTGACTCCGTCCGGGACCAGGTAGTGCGGCTGCAGGAGAACGGTTCCCAGAATCGAGAAGCAGGCGGCGACCAACACGATCATGGCGAAGCTGACCACGGTATCGATGACCGCTGCCCGAACCCAGAGACGCGCCGGATCATCGGCGTGGGCCGCCATGCGGTCCAGCCGTCCGGGGGCGACCGGACCGCCGTCGCTGTGCCCCCACTTCTTCTCCCGCAGAAACGAGACGTACGCCAGGTAGTCATAGCTCTGGCCACCGAGGGCGGCGGCATAGACCATGATCTCCAGCCAGGGAGAACGGGCAGCCATCTCCGGCAGCTCCCGGGCCAGCCACTCGGGATAGGTCAGGGCGACCGGCACCAGAAATCCCTGCATCACCTGCCACCAGTCGGGCCGAACGTGGAAGACGGCCACCAGGATGCAGCTCACGGTGATCCCAAGAATGGCCATCTGGGCCTTTTCCAGGAACCGGTACCGGCCGACGGCCAGGAGCAGAAGGGCGACCGCCACCCAGAGGCTCGCCCAGGCGTGGAGGCTTCCCACGCCGAAGATCCAGGTGCAGATGGTCCCCAGGACGCCTTCCAGGAAGCACAACCAGAGCGGCGAGCAGACCACCGCCACCGCGACCATGAACAGGTTCATCCAGCCGGGAGGACCGGGAATGGAACTCCAGCGCCGGCACGGATGGCCTCCGGTCAGGATCATGTGACGCATGCTGGTGTAGACCAGGACCCACTTGAGCAGGGCGATGAGCAGCAGGACCCAGAGGATGCGGTATCCGAAGACGGAGCCGGTCCGGGAAGGGAAGAAGATCTCCCCGCTGCCGATGTTGACCGAAGCGATGATGGCGCCGGGACCGAAGAAGGCCAGCCAGCGAAGGGGGCTCCGGGATAGCAACGAAGGCGGAGGCGGGGGAAACCCCGGTTTGGATTCTTCGGACATGCGCGTCAGTATAAGGCGGCGTGCGGCCCGTGGTGAAATTTGTGTCGGCAACCAACGGAGTGAACGAATCATGAGATACCAGGTGGGAACCCTCGTTTTGTCTATCGGTCTCGTTGCGGCGGTCGTGGAAGCCGCCTCTCACAAACCATTGAAGATCGGCTCGCAACGGCAGCTTTTCATCGACGACCACGTCGTCGAGTCGATGGAGCCCCGGGTCTACCGCCACCTGAACCAGCCGTTGAAATACCGGGACAATCCGGTGATCCGCATGGACCAGGATTGGGAGCACAAGGGGGGCCTTTCCCACGGGGGCGACTGCGGGCAGATCTTCTACGATCCGGACCGGAAGCTCTACCGGTTCTACGGGTTGATGGTCAACTGGGACTGGTCGCAAAAATGGATCTTCTACGCCGAGTCCAAGGACGGCATCCATTGGGTCAAGCCGCGCCTGGGACAGGTGGAATATCTCGGTTATGACACGAATTTCATCTCCCTGCCTTTCGACAAGGAGGCGACGAGCAACGCCGTTTTCCGCGACCCTGCCGCCAAGACCGAGGACGAGCGGTTCAAGATGATCTACTTCCAGATGCGGGACGGCAAGCGCGTCATGATGCCCGCCTACTCCCGGGACGGACTCCACTGGAAGGCCTACGAGGTGGAGCGGCCCGTCGCCAACTTCTGGTCGGACACCAACAACAACCTGCTCTGGGACCCCGACAAGAAGCGGTACATCCTCTACCTGAGGAGTTTCAACAAGCTGAGCCGGTGGATGACTCCGGAGCCGGTCTATCCCGCGGATGCGCGGGTCCGGACCGCTTCCGTCGCCACCAGCGTCGACTTTCTGAATTGGGACACCCAACCCACGCTACGGGACGCACCTGACC
The DNA here is from genome assembly GCA_022827025.1 of Acidobacteriota bacterium. Lineage (GTDB taxonomy): Bacteria > Acidobacteriota > UBA6911 > RPQK01 > JAJDTT01 > JAJDTT01. The sequence goes on along the minus strand of JAJDTT010000163.1, from coordinate 6,718 downwards.
GTTTCATCGCCTTTCACGCCGACGAGAAGGACAAGGTGGGAGATCGAGATTTCTACACTCTGGAAGTGCTTCCCTACGAGGGGGCGTACGTGGGATTCACCTCCGTCTACCACACCATGTTCGGGACCGCGCCGGCGGCGATGGATACCGGTAATGCCCAATCTCCCTGGATGGAGCGGATGGACGTGCAGTTGCTCTGGAGCCGGGACGGAGAACGGTTCCAGCGGGTCGGAGACCGTCGAGTCTTCATTCCCAACGGGCCGCCGGGGAGCTGGGACGAGCACCTGGTCTATTCGGTCCACAACGGGGTCGTCAGGGAAGATCTGGGAGAGGTGTGGATCTACTACGAAGGTTTCCGTGGGCACCATTGGTTCTACCACCGCCAGGAGCCCCAACTGGGACAGATCGGCCTGGCAATCCTCAGGCTCGACGGCTTCGTGAGCGTGACCGGGAACGGAGCCTTGACCACGCGTCCCCTGCTGCTCGAGGGAAACCGGCTCAAGATCAACGCCACCGGAGTGGACAAGTTCGTGGGTCCCGGCTACGGGAACGTCCGGGTCGAGGTCCTGGACGCCGCCACGGGCGAGACATTAGCCGGGTTTGGGAAAGAGGAATCGGACGCCTTCGGCGGGGACGAGATCGGGTACACGGCGAGTTGGAAGGGCAAGTCGGACTTGAGCGCCCTGCGTGGAAAAGCCGTGCGGTTGCGGTTCCACCTGGACAAGGCCAAGCTCTTCTCGTTCTGGGCCGATCAGGAATGACCCGGTGAGCCGGGGTCTCTACCGCGAGACCCGCACCCGCCGCAACAGGATGGCCTTCTGCCGGCGACCCTGCCTGTCCCGGTGCTTGAAGTGGGAATAGGCGATGAGGAATTCGTCCGGTCCCACCGCCAACAGGCTAGTATACCCGCACGTGTTCCGGTTGCCAGAGGTTCCCATGGGAATCAACGTGGTGGGCTTGGACCACGTTCTGCCGGTGCCGTCGGCGGAGAACTTCATGTGCACGCCGTGGCGGCCGAAAGAGCAGACCATGATCCCGTTCTCCAACAGCAGCAGACAGGGGAACACGCCGAATTTGTGAAGCGGCTGAATCGGCTCCCAGGTCCGGCCCCGGTCCGAACTGAAGGTGATGACCAGTCGGTGCCCCTTCGTGTAGTCCGTGTCATGGGCCGATCCCCGGATGGCACAGGCCAATCGTCCCTCCGAGGTGACGGCGATCATGGGTTCCGTCATGTAGGAATCTCCGGTCGGATCCACCGCAATCGTGCTTCGGCGAGTCCAGGTCCGGCCCTCGTCGCGTGAGACCATGCAGGTGGCCGGCCAGTGGCGGGGGATCGTGTCGTCCCCCGCGATGAACGTCCCCTGATAGTCGCCGTAGAACAGCTCGTCCCCTAATCTGGCGGGGGCGTGCTCGATCCGGGTCCGCCCCACCAAATGGGACTTGGTATGCTTCCAGATCAGGCGTCCCCGGGTGTCGTAGACCACCGTTTCCGGCTTCCAGGCGGGAAGATCCGGGGTCCAGCGATAGGCGGGGAGTTCACGCATGTAGTCCTGGATGGGTTTTGGAGAGTCTTCATAGCGGTGCAGCGAAATGCCCTTTTCGTCCCCCAGATACCCCACCGGGGGCGGCAGACTCAGGCCCGTGGCCTTCAGGTTGAAGGCCACAACGGGCGAAATGGACAGGAACTCCCCCGGGGAGACTTCGGCCACCGTCGGGTGAGGCTTGTAGCCGGCCACATGATTGTAGACTCGCTTCCAGGTCTTCCCCTCGTCCGCCGAGAGGACCATGGGACTGGCATGGCCTACGGCTTCGGTGGCGTCGGCATTGTGCGAGAATCCGAGGCCGATCCGGCCCTGGGGCAGTCGGAACAGGGCGGGGTACTGATGGTACCCCCACCGCGTCTCGCCGGGCTCCGAGGTGGCGATAACCTGGACCTTCCCCAGTTGGACCCGGACCTCGGGTCCCACGGAAACCGGGGGCGTCCCGGAACCCGCCAACGGAGCGGACCAGAAGAACAATAGGCAGAACGCCGCTTTTTCGGGAATGAAACGCGCCCGGCAGGGCTCGAACCTGCGGCCTTTGGTTTCGTAGACCAACGCTCTATCCAACTGAGCTACGGGCGCTCCGAGTGGCGCGAGTTTAGCAGAATCGAGCCCCGTCAGGAAGGTCCACGCGTCATTGCAGTCGCCGTCTCAAGGAGACAGACTAGCTACCGGCGGCGGATGGAGAGAGCGGCAGCCGAACTGGAGAAAAAGAACGGCAAGCGCCCCCAGACCGAAGTCGACCTGCGCCGGATTCTGGACGACCCGGAGATCGATGCAGTCGTCATCGCCAGTTGCGACCACTGGCACGCCCTGGCCACCATCTGGGCCTGCCAGGCGGGAAAGCACGTCTACGTTGAAAAGCCAGTCTGCCACAACCTCTTCGAGGGGCGAAAAATGTTGGAGGCAGCACGAAAATACGGGCGGATCGTCCAAACTGGGACTCAGCGGCGTTCCAACGGCTCCTTTCGCAAGGCGGCCCAACTGATCCGGAACGGGGCCATCGGCGACGTCTATTGGGCCAGCTTCGACCTGCCCAATCCCCGGGAGCCCATCGGATTCAAGCAGCCGGAGCCGGTCCCCTCATGGCTCGATTGGGACCTGTGGCTGGGACCCGCCCAAACGTGCCCGTACCACGCCAGTCTGGGGCACTACAACTGACAGTGGTTCTGGGATTTCGGCAACGGAGAGCTGGCGACCAACGGGGTTCGCCTGCTGGACATCGCCCGTTGGTGCCTGGGCCAGGCATTGCCTGCGCGGATCCATTCGGTGGGAGGGCGGTTCGGCACGACCAGGGAGAAACTCCCAACGCCCAGAAGGTGACGTTCCGGTACGACGATGGAACGCTGCTCACGGGAGAGGTTCGCAACCTCTACTCGGCTCAGGGAAGGGTTCGTCCCCGGCGCCCCGGCGGTCCCGATCCAAGACACCGGTGGCTGGACGAAATGTCATGGAGTTTATGATGAGGCCAATCGCCTGCTGACCCGATCCTATCGGGAGCCGTTCGTCGTCACTGACAAGGTCTGAGCCCGAATGATCTACAGCGACTCTCCCAACGTGTTCTTCCGAGCCCGGTCGCGCAGGGAGCCCTCCCGGTAGTACTCGTCGGGGGGCGTTCCGATGAACACCCACCAGCAGTCCTCCTGGGTGTGGTTGTAGACGGACCGCGGCACGTCGGCGGGGAATCGGAAGGCATCGAAGGCCTTGGCCTCGACCACCGTCTCCCCGATTCGAATCCGGCTCCGGCCCTGCATCGGGATGTCAGAAGTTCCACACGGGAATCGGTTCCCCGGCTGAGATCACCTCCTCCAGGTACGCTCCCGTGTGAGGCGTCGGGTCCTGCATATGGGTCAACTCTCCGTACTCCAGGATCCGCATCGCGATCACGTTGCGCCACCTTCCATCGGCCAGGCGAAGGGTGACGGCCACGGGGTGGTCCACCCTCCAGGCGGTGCCGCCCGGGGTCGGTCCGAATTCCTTCCTCAGGTCCCGGGCAACAAAGGCCGGGAGCAACCCGTTCCGCTCCTCGTTCAAGGGCCAGAAACATAGGGTGTTGCGGCTGCGTCCCCCCCAGAGAGGGCTCCCACGGGAATCCTTGACCAGCTTGATGCGGTCCAGGCCCTCCATGAAGACTTCGTAGAGATTCGCCGTCACGTAGGGCGTACCATCGGCCGCACTGTTCAGGACGATGGGAGCCGACGAGATCAAGCCCCGGACGTGGACGATTTTCTCCCAGGTCTCACCATTGTCGCGGGAACGCCAGACCCGGATGTCGTGGGTGGCGGTGCGCGTCTCGGAGGCTTCGACCACCTCGGGACTCCCGTTACCCCGGGTAGAGAAGAGGATGGACCCGTCCCTGTCGCGGACGGCGCTGGCCTCGAAGCTGCCGTCCTGGCCGGTGACGGGAACGTAGGAGACGGGGCGCCATGCGCCCTCTATGCGCCTCCACCGCGCCAACCCCGAGCCGCCGGTCTCGCCCGGCCGGTTGCCCTTCATGGCAAAGAGAAGATCGTCGCCGTCGGGAATCGCCGACATCAGGCTAGCGGTCAGCCTCCAGCCCGGAAGCAGGGCTTCCTGGGAAACCCTCCCGGTATTCGTCACGCTGAAGGTTTCGCCGTCGTAGGCGAGTTGATGAACCTCCAGGTAGGAGTACATCTGGCTCATGTCTTCGAACACCGAGGTCTTGGGATTCCGGCCGAACATGTTCACCCCATACGGCGGGGGCCCTTCGACGGTGGTTCTCCAGGCGATGCTCTGGTTGAGGCCGAACCCGGTGCCCGCATGGGGATGGGGGGAGCCGTCCGCCCGTTTCGCACCGAAAGGAACGAAGCCTCCCATGACCGGGTACTTCACCATGATGGCTTCCTGGTTGGGTGGCTTGGAATTGGGATTGAGCTCGTTGTGGTTGCGGGTGATGGGGACGGCGAGTGCCGGGTTCAGACCCGTTATGTCGTCGAACGGGATCAGGTCGGAACCGTTCTCGAAGTCGGTGCCTTTCCAGCCCGCAACGCGAATGTTGCACAGATACCCGCCGGTGTTCGGGCCCAATTGGATGGGCAATCCCAACTGGTAGACCCAGCTCTCTCCTTCCGGGGTGTTTTCGGGAATACGGAGGTCCGGGGAACTCCGCGTCACGTCGATGATCCCGCTCTCGGAGAGAGGCGTAGACGGCGTTTCCGCCGGCGGTGGCTGGGAGCCGCAAGCAGCCAGAGACCATAGGACAACGAAACTGAGCGGGTTGATCCAAGCCGAAACTTCGTGGCGTCTTGTCATGAGGGCTCTCCTTCGGGGGAAAGGGTAAATCTACGCTTTGACGAACACCTCCAACTCGTCGATGAGGATTTCTTCGCCGGAGGAGGACGACACCTCCGTCAACGTCACTTCCAAATGGTTGTCCCCAAATTGGGCCGGCGGTTCCGTCAGGTCAAACCAGAAGGTCCGCCATTCACCCGGCAATTCGGGGACCGGCGGCAGGCCGGAAGACTTGGTGGAGGAGGGATCCACCACGCCTCGCATGTCGGTTCGCGATTCATCGGATCGAGCGCGGATCACCCTGTCGTCCACTCGGACGCCGTTGATTCGGATCTCCATCCGGTCGTCCTCGCCCGCCCCATAGGCCCGAAAAAGGAGTATCGCACCTCGCGACTGGCCGAGGTGTTCGCAGACCCGAAAACGGAAAGCGCCCGTCGATCCCGGTTTCCTCCGGAGAAGAAGACGATCCGCCTTGACCGCGCCGGTGGAGGCCCGGTCCTTGCCGAACCCGAGGCTGCCCCCCCACGAGGGCTCGAAGACGTAGTGCCGATCACCCTCCATCACCAACTCGGGTTGCCGCACGGCGGCCATTTCCCGGAGCAGATGGGGATAGAAGGGGGCCCATGACAGGGTGACGAAATGATTGTAGAAGCTGATCCCGTCTGCTCCCGCCGCATACATGTTGGCGGCGGCCGCCCGCTGCTGATCCAGGGACATGTGTCTATTGCCCAGACGCCTCCGCATGCGCTGGCTGGTCCAGGGAAGCATTCCCGGATAGAGGAGGCAGTTGCCGTCGTGAGTCAGACTGCGAAACTCCTCGTATTGCACGTTGGGTTCGGTGTGCATGGTGTCGTTGGGGGCGACGAAGTCGATCAGTCCTCGTGAGATCCAACTCTCCACGTCCAGTCCCAGGGACCGGCATTCGTCCAGGGTCTGAAAGACACGCGCGCCCAGGAGCAGCTTCTTCCTCCGCAGCCGTCCCGCTTCGTTCAGAATGGCCCGGCTCCGCTCCACCAGTTCGGTCATCAGATCTTTTCGCTCGGGCCCTTTTCCGGGCGGGAAATAGCGATGGTCCCGGAAGCAGAGCTCCAATCCGTCGACGGGAAAGCGATCGACCAATCGCTCCATGGCGCCGACGACATAGTCGCGAACCTGGGGAAAGGTGAAGTCCATCGGGGTGCTGAGCTTGTAGTAAGGGCCTGGCGGCAGCTCCCGGATCTGCCATTCCGGGTGGTCCAGAAGGAAACTGGCTCCCGCGCCCACGCCTTGCTCGACAGAGATGTGGCCGTGGTTGTCGTTGATTCGGATTCCCGCCAGGAACTCCATTCCCCGCTTGTGGCACTGGTCCAGCAGGACCTCCAGGGGCTGAACCCCACGCTCCAGGAGGGGGAGGAACCGACGATGCTGAGGCCGGGCGTCATACTCCAGGCCATCCACCCGCCAATAGGTGGTCCAGCCCTGGGTGTAGGCCTCCTGGACGAAGACATCGACCCGGGCCGCCGAGAGTTGGTCGACCCACTCCCGAATCGACTCCTCCGTCGCCGGGTCGGGAAGATAATGAATGGCGATGCTGGACGGGTCGCTCACATACAGGATCCGTCGGGAACCCCTGGGCACGTAGTCTTTCAACAGTGAACCGGCACTGGAGGGCAAGGCTGCCGATCCGGCAGAAACCCCTCCCGCAGCCACTCCGGCAGCGGTGGAGGCAACGAAACTCCGCCTGTTCATCTTTTGTGGCACTTGTCTTTCCTCCTGCTCAAAAATTCGCGAAACGAGTGTTCGGGGGGAAGCTGGGTGACCATTGGTCGAGCCGAGAATATCACAGCAATTCGTACGCCTCTTGGTTCCGCATGGGCTGAGAAAGGATATGCTGTAGGAGCCTTGAGTTCGTATGGAGAGATGATTTCAGTATCAGCGTGCGAGCC
>JAJDTT010000136.1 GCA_022827025.1 Acidobacteriota bacterium | reverse complement strand
CAGGCGGCGATCCCCCGGTGGATCCTCCATCAGGAGCAGCGCCGTGGATTTACCCGGGCGGGAGCTTTTCGCCGGCGTTTGCGATTCCTGACGGACGGGTTGGCCGTCGGGCCGGCAGAAAAGGTAGCGCAACTGCTGGAGACTTATCGGCAACAAGGCCGATATCGGCGCCGCCGACACCCCATTCCCCAACTGGACGGAGTGTTGTTTTCCCTGCGGGAGCAGCGCTCGCACGTGATTCTCACATAGACTCCCCTGACCGCCGACCGTCGATACCGCCACTGTGCTGTAGCAGCGAACGCGCGAGATCACTGAAACTGGAGTGATTGGCGCAAGAAATCGAGACGGGCCCTTTCAATCGCAGTCCCCGACGGTCGAACTGGGAACCACCCCATTCAATCTGGGAACAGATCGGGAGAAAAAACGAAAAAGGCAAAAAAGGGGACAGTCCGGGGAACTCAAGACTGTCCCCTTATTACGCGAACGTACGCGAACGGAACCGATCCGGCGCGCAGGTCATCGTTGAACGGGTACGACGGGCAGTGTGGTGAAGATCCGGTTGCCGGAATCCAACTCCAGGGCGACACTGGCGAACCGTTCCCCTTCCGGAGCGGTGCAACGAACCGATCCGGCGAAGTCGGACGTATCGGTCTGGGTGAACAACTCGTGGATGAACTTGGCGGTCTGACCGTTACCGGCCAGTGGAATCTCCGCCGTCTCCAACACGGCGCCTCCCTTCATCAATCTGCAGCTCACTTTGATCGGATTCTCTCCCAGGTTCCGGATCGCAGCTCCGGTGTTGATTCCGCCCACTTTGCGTCGCGCCGGAAAAATGACGTCGCTGGCGGGCGCACTGGACCCCACGCCGGCCACGCCCAGGGACGGAGCGTCGAACCGCAGGACCCCGCCAATTCGGCCAGCGTCGCCGGCATCCTCCCGATTCTTGTCGCCCGCCAAATTAAAGCGCACGATATCGGAGAACACCGTGACCGATCCGGTCACCAGCTCCCCTCGCCCATGGGTCGAAATGACTAGTTCGCTGAGAGGTTCCATCGCCGTCCGGACGGACAACGCTCCGTCCTCCCGGACTTCCAGATCGTCCGTCACGTCCACCACCAGGTCGGGGTCGATGGTCTCACCCATTTGATCGTAGAAGTAGATGGCCGGGTAAGCCGCCGAGGGATCCACGTTCAGCAACACTAGGTCCGAGGTGAAGGACCCTCCATTCCCGAAATGCGCAAAGATCAGAGGCTGCCGAAGGTCCATCGTGATCGGCTGCATGGATTCGTCCGGTTGAGCCTGCAAAAGCCGGTCGAAGTAGGCGATCCGGTTCGGCATCGCCTCCAATGTTTTCCGCACGTAAGGCCGGGAGACTCGAGCCGAACGATATCGGACAGCCAGATACGGCAGGAACGACTCGGCGATGTCTTCCCGTTCCGGATGGTCGCGTGCGTAGTCGGAAATGAAGTTGCCGTCGGCCGTCTGAGCGACACGCCATTCGGCGGCGTCGACAATCCCCATCCAGGGTGGATCCAGGGAAGTGTGCGCCGCCTCGTGGACCAATTCCTCCTCCAAGAAACCCCTCGCTATGGAATTTTCCGCATGATCTGTATGAATAAGGATATTGTCGTTTCCACCCCCGAGAGGCTGATTCCCCTTATGGATCCAGACCGTCTCGACATTGGTTCGTAAAACGGTCGGAATTTGGCCGACGACTCTCCCATATTTGCTTGCCTCGGCCATGGCGACCGAGGCACTGTCGTACTCGGGATTGACCTGGATCTCCGCCGTCAGCCCATCATCGAATCGGGCCATGAACAAATAGGCGTCGATCGTGATCCAGTCCCCGACCCGCCGGTCGAACATTCTCCGTTCCCCTCGCCCGGCATCCGTCACGCTCACGAGCGCAGTCGGGTCGGATGGAGTGATGATGTCTGGATCGATCCAGACGGTGCCGGCATAGGGTGGATCAGCTTGGTCCTGGCTCTGAGCCTCTCGGGCGGACGTGGCCAGCACGAATACAGCAAGCAGTATGTGTCTCATGGGCGAAGGCTAGTCGAGCGCTCCGTGTATCGCCAGCGGGGTCGCTTTCACGAATTGGTCCCAGCCGCAGGGGAAAAAATGGGACAGTCTGTTTTTCCGGTCCCTCCGGGGAACTCAAGACTGTCCCCTTATTTCCGGTAGGGAGCGACCCTTGTGGTCGCCCTCCCGCGGCCGGAATCTATCCTCAACTGGTCGTTCCTGTGTGCCTTCGGAACAGGGTCTCGCTTACGGTAGGAACTGGAACGAGAAGAGCTTGGCGTTTCGTATCGAGAAGCGGAGCTGCACCGGGGTTCCGGCCAGGGCGCCGAGTTCCGTGTTCCCCCGCCAGCTCATCACGTGCTTTCCCGTCACCCGGGCCGGATCGGACTCGTCGAGGGTATATCCCGGGATCGGATGGTAGTCGTTTCCGATGATCTCGACCTGGACCTCGGGCCGTCCCGCGCCGTGGTTGTGCTTGGCGGCTTCCAGGTTCACCACCAGGCGTCGCCCCTCGAAGCTGAGGAAGCGGGTCGTGAGCGAACCAGGGTGGATTTTGCCGGCGTCCACCGAGACGAACCCGTCCTCGCGAACCGTGGCCAGCGCCACCGCGAACATGGCCCGGTCTCCCTGTGCGTGGAGCGACTCGGATCCCCTCCAGTTGCCTCCGTAGTAGTAGATGCGGATCTCGCCGTCGCGGACCATGGGCTGGTGCACGTAGATCGTGCTCTCGTCGAAATCTCCCTTGTCGCCCACCTGCACAAAAGGCTGGCGATAACGGCGCTCGAACCGGATTCCGTCCCGGCTGAAGGCCAGTTGGGGGTAATGCAGCGTATTCGTGGTGCGGAAGATCCAGGGCAGCCCGATGTAGATTCCCTCGTAGGCCATCACCGGCATGGAGTAGAACTCCGTGTCGGGATAGTCCAGTTCGTCCTGGATCAGGACATTCTGGTCCGGGGTCCATTGGGTCATGTCCGGACTCTCGGACCGGCCGATGATCCGTTGCCCCTGGGGACAGCCCCGGTGCAGGCACTGCTCCATGAACACGGCGTAGACCTGCCGGATGGGGTCCCAGCCCATGTGGTAGGTGGGTCCCCAGCGGCCGATCTTGGGAGTGGTGTCGATCACCGGATTGTTCTCGTAGGGCGTCCACTCGAAGCCGTCGGCCGAGTAGTAGAGGCTCTGCCGCATCCCCGGCTTGATTCCCGGCTTCCAGGCGGTGGGAGTCGTGCCCTCGGACCTCAGGGCCTTGTAGCGCTTGGCGGGGTCGGTTTCGTGCTCGTCCCGAAAGAGGGGGACCAGGGTGCCGGGCCGCAGGAGGTTGTTGTCGCGGGAACCCTCGAACTCCACCTGGCCCAGGTTGGGTTTCTCCCAATGGATGCCGTCCTGGGAGGTGGCGTAGCAGAGGACCCAATCCTGCCCGCCGGCATACTGCCTGTAACCGTACACCTCCTCCACCTTGCTGCGGACGGCTTTTCCGCCGGTCACGCTCCAGTCCCAGCGATAGGGCCGGAGCCGATCGGCGCCCCCCTTCTGGGACTCGAACGCGCCGGTGGTCCGGTACCACATCCGGTACATGCCCTGATCCGGGTCGTAGATGATCCGTTGGAGCCCGATGTAATGACCCTCCCAGGGACGGTCCTGCTTCAAAAGGGGGTTTGCCGGATGTTTCACGGCCGGGTTGAGGATCTGCTTGACGTGACTGAGACTCTCGATGACGTAGTCGTCGATGAAGAGCTGCTTGTTCCCGCCGATATGAAGCAGGCTCGCAGACTCCGCCGCCGCCGTTCCCGTCAAGACGAGCCATGCCGCCAGGACACCCGCGGCGAACCGCCAGCCGGTTTCGGCACCGGACGGGGATCCGCCAATCTCTCTGTTCGACCCTCCAAGGCGCCTCTGCTGCATATGTCGACCTCCCAGCATCAAACTATGGACGACCGGGAAAGGTGTCAAGAAACGCGGATTGGCAACCGGGCATTACGTGTTCGAGTTCGGCTTCGAACCCGTGTCTCTTGAACCCAACCCCTTGCCGGGCAATAATCGGCGGACTGGAGAGAGGACCGGACACGAAGAATCATGAAGGAGATAAAGAGACATGCATGAGAGGCGATGGAGCTGCTGTGCGTTTTTCTTGTTGTTGCTTTCGCTCTCCTGTAGCGCGCCTGTCACCGATGAACCGGATTCGGCGGAGCCGCCGGCGGCTGAAGAGCCCGCGGCCGTGGCCGACGCGGGAGACAAGGCGACCGCCGAGGAAGCGGCCGGCGATGCCGCGGATGTGACTCCGCCGGAACCGGCCAAGAAACCCGTCGAACCGAAACCGGAGCCCGCAAAGATGGACAAACCGCCCCGGCCCATGAAGGGGCCCAATCCCGCTCTGAGGAATCCCTCACTGGCCAACGCGAAGGCTCCCGCCAGCTTCAAGGCCAGGTTCGAGACCACCAAGGGGGACTTCGTGATCGAGGTGACCCGGGAATGGTCGCCTCGAGGCGCGGACCGTTTCTACAACCTGGTGAAGATCGGATACTTCCGGAACATCGCCTTCTTCCGGGTGATCGAAGGGTTCATGGCCCAGTTCGGCATGCATGGCGACCCGGTCATCGGGCAGAAGTGGAGCGCCGCCAACATCCAGGACGATCCCGTAGTGAAGTCGAACCATCGGGGCTACATTTCCTTCGCCAAGACCAACATGCCCCACTCCCGATCGGTCCAGTTCTTCATCAACTACAAGGACAACGGGAACCTGGACAGCTACGGCTTTTCGCCCTTCGGCCAGGTCATCGAAGGGATGGAGGTGGTGGACTCCGTCTACAAGGGGTACGGTGAGGGGCCCCCCCAGGGAAGGGGACCGAGTCAGGGGCGGATTCGCGCCGAAGGCAACGGTTATCTCAAGCGGGACTTCCCCAAGCTGGACTACATCAAGAAGGCGACGCTGGTGAACTGAACCGGAGCGCTGTCATCAGTCCTGCGATCCACCTGGAACCGGTTCCGAGTGCGAGGACGCATGTTCGCCGACGATGACCCGTTGTCTGGTGTGCGTGCCGGTTACGACCGTTGGGCGAGCGTCTACGATCACGACGAGAATCCGTTGCCGGCGCTGGAGGAACCTCACGTCCGCAACGCGCTCGGTGACGTCCGCCATCTCGACGTGCTGGACCTCGGCTGCGGCACC
>JAJDTT010000268.1 GCA_022827025.1 Acidobacteriota bacterium | reverse complement strand
ACTCGGTCCCTACTGGGCCGGGGGGTGGCGCGACGGCTCGGCCGGGGAACGATGCGACCCCGGAGGGCACCCACAAGGGGTGTCCCTACGGTCATCGGGAATTGAAGTTACTAAGAAGGTAGTCCCCCCTCCGCGCAGCGTCTTCCAAGAGGGCGATTAGGAAATCGCCCCTCCTGGGCAACTGTAAATCGCCCCTCCTATAGGAACTGGAGGTCGCGAATCACGGCCGCCGTGGAGACGCAGGCGATGCTCAGGAAGAACAGGGCGCAGCACACCATCAGGACCCGGATGTACCACGCAGGCTGCAACTCCCGGGGCAGCAGCTTGCAGTTGACGGCCAGGACGCAGAGCGCGGAAAACCCCAGACCGAAGTTCAACGGGATGCCCGCAATCTTCACGATCATCATGCGGTCGGGAATCAGGGTCAACGCCATCACACCCCAGAGGGCATAGGCCGCCAGGAGCCCGTAGTAGACATACTTGACCTGCTCTTCCTTCAGCCCCCGGGCGCGGGTGCTGGCGGTCCAGATCAGATCGGTCCAACGCCGGCAGAAGGAATCCGCCGCCGCGATCTGGGTGGGGCCCAGGACCATGAATCCGCAGAGCAGGGTGAGAAACCAGAAGATGGGTTCGCCCGTCTTCTCGACGACTCCCTGCGCCGTCAAGGCGGCCAGCGAATCGCCCCGGACCTGCTGTCCGGCGGCGAACTGGAGCGAGAGGAGGGCCGGTATGCCCATGCCCAGGATGCAGCCCCCAACCCAGATCCCCAGTTGGTCGCGAATCGTGACCTTGCGCCATCCGTTCCACAGTTTCTTCGATTCCGGCGTGACGTGGAACACGCGGCCCTCGTGGAGCAGCTTGACGCCCTTCCCGCCCACGGCGCTGGCGATGGCGCCCACCCGGGCCCCCATTCCCCAGCCTTTGTCCCGAACGTAGTTGGCGAAACTGGCGTTGCCCAAGCCTCCGCTTCCGGCAATGGCGGCGAAAATGGCCAACAGCCCCACGTCCAGAGCCGGCCTGGCGCCTCCGATTCCGAAGGTCCCCCGGAACAGTTCCGACCACGTCAACGGGTTTCCGGCCACTTCGGGAAGCGCGCCGAATTTGACGAACCCCGAAAAGATCTCGACCCAGACCCGCCATTCGACGTAGAAGACCCCCAGGAAGATGAGATAGCCCAGGACCAGGGCCGTCTTGGCGGCCATGATCTTCTCCACCATGTTGTAGACCTTGCCGCCGAAGATCAGCGGGACGAAGGCGGAGAGGAAGATGGCGTAGCCGAGGTAGCCGACCGTCCTCCTTTCCGGTTCGACCCACTTCTCCAGCACCGGTCCGGGCATGGCCTTCCACCGGTCCGTGACGCCGTAGGCGGCCGGGTTCCGAGCCATTTCATGGACGATCTCGGCCGGAAGTCCGGTTTCGCGGATGACCTGCTCCACGGGAGCGAACAGCTCCGGCCTCCCTTGAACCTTCTCCAGAACCTCGCGGTCCAAGCCGGTCCTGGCGGCCACCTCCGTGAGCGACTCTCCGTCCTGCCACTCGGTGAGCGGATGGGGCAGAGGCCGCCAGCGGCGGGTGTCGCCGTAGCGCTCCGGGTTCTGCGCCATCTCCCGGATCACCTCCACCGGCAGTCCCGTGTCGCGCTCGACATCCTGGACCCGTCCGAAACGGCCGGGGTGTTGCGACATCTCCTCCACCAGCCGGGTCGAAAGCCCCGTCTCGGCCACGATTTCTTCCTGGGAAAGGTAGGTCGTGGGAAGCGTCCCCGGCAGGTGCCCCAGAAAAGCCGCCAACAGAGGGACCGCCGCGTTGGCGGACAGGTAGGGCCAGATGGCGCCGAAGTCGACCACCAGGAAGATGCCGGTCCAGAAGCGCGGGCCCGGCGCCAATCGGAAAAAGCCGGTGAACATGGGCTCGCCGCAATACAGGGCGTAGCGCATCACCTCCAGGTTGTAGCAGCACTGGAAGAGGATGCTCATGGTGGCGATCCACATGAGAATCCCGCCGTACTGCGCCGTCAGGGCGGGACCGGTCAGCCACTCCCCTCCTCCGATGGCCAGCCCCACCATGAGCAGGCCCGGCCCCAGGAACCGGCGCAAATCGAAGCGGTCCGGGGGAGGAGTGGGAAGCGTGTCCACTCCCCAGGCCGCCATTTTCCCGGCCGGAACGCGGAGGTTGGAGCCGGGATCGGCGCCGGGCATCTGAGTTGGGTTCTGGTCGGTCATCTGGCCCCCTGGAGAAGACGCGTCAGTCTACGGTCCTGAAGCAAATTCTGGAATTGTCGAGAATGCGCCAGCGCGGATCGACCGGCCGGCGGCCAGCGATTTCAACCCGGATTCGAGCACAGGCTCGGCGGCTGTCCGATGGAAAGGTAACGATGCCTAGAACCCTACCACGGCCAGTATTCCTGTCAAACGACGGCGAACCGGACCTTTCCCGTTTTTCTCTCCCGGTTCGCAGGGGCGACCCGCGGCCGTCGGAAAAATCGTCTGGACGGGCTGATTTCTCTACCCGCTTCGTAGGGGCGGCCCTTGTGGTCGCCCTCCGCGTGCCGGCAACCGGGATCGACCGGGAGCCACCCCGCCGATCCCACGCCATGTCCTTCCGGTTGACCACGGCACGGCCTCGTTCGAAACGAAGAGGGCACCCACAAGGGGTGCCCCTACGTTCGACGCCAGGAGCTCTCCCACCGGCCATGAGCCAGCGAGACCCTGGAAGAAACAGGGGTGATACAGGTAGGAGAAAGGGACAGTCTGGTTTTCCGACTTACTACCGTACTACCGGAATGGATTCGTGATGACGACGCCTGAAATCTGCTGTCCATGCTGAAGATCTTCGCTGTAAAGGGTTCTGCAGCCCATATCAATGGCGGCCGCGACGATCAGGCTATCGTAGAAACCGATCCGATAGCGAGCTTGTAGGTCGAGAGCACTCTGGTAAAGCACCCGCGTCGGGAAGACCCGACAGAGGGGCATCAGGATTCGGTTCAAAAGCTGTCGAACCGTCTCCGGTGGCACCTTGAGCTTACCGGTCAATACATTGAGGGTTTCCTGGACCACCTGGAAACTGATGCAACCGTTATGGCGCTTCAAAGCCCGTTGAACTAAGCGCTCTGATCGTTCCCGCTTGCTGGGGGCGGTTTCATCGAACAAGTAAACGAAGATGTTGGTGTCGAGGAAGCTTTCAACGCTCATTCATTTGATCCCGAGTGAACGTGCGTCCTCCGGTGAATATTCGGCCTTGCAGTTCGCGGATAACCCTCATGGCCTCGGCAGCCTGCTGCTCTCGGCGAGCGTAGTCTTCAAGCCAAACCCGAAATCGCTCGTTCAAGGTCGTGTGCTCCGCAGCAGCACGCTGGCGCGCCGCCTC
>JAJDTT010000183.1 GCA_022827025.1 Acidobacteriota bacterium | reverse complement strand
GGTCAAATGCCCCTGGACCTCGCCGAATTTCGGCTTTCGTCACCGCATTCGAGCCGGCAGGACGGCTCTCGAATTCATGTGGATAAGAAAAGCACTGAAGTGCTGCTAAAAAACCGATTATCGTGTCGGTGATGAGAAATTACGGCTAAAGGCTGCGACCGTGAATGGGGTTATCGAGATTGACGGCGCCAGTGGTGTTCTCGAAGCTCAGACGAAGAACGGCTCGATTCGTATTCAGGATATCCGAGGACGTCTTCAGGCCAAGACGACGAATGGAAGGGTCCGAGCCAGTTTTTCCACCCCACCGGACGGCGAGGTGGCATTGAATACCAAGAACGGCTCGGTTCGTCTGACCTTGCCGCCCCAGACCCACGCCAATGTGGTCGCACGGACTGTCGTCGGATCCATTGCAACCGATTTTCCGCTTGTGGTTCAGGGTGAAATAGGGAAGAGACTTGAGGGCAAACTGGGCGAGGGCGGCCTGCCCATAACTATTTCCACCGTAAACGGCAGCATTCGGATTTCCAAACTGGGCTAAGTTCCAAAGAAGCCTGCCTGGCAAACTCCAGTCGGCGACGCGGACAAAAGGACGCGTCCCTTCCTATCTCGTGGTAATCAGAACCACCAAAACGATCATGGCCATGGTAGCCACCACGATGATGACTGCCGTCCAATTCGGATTGTATGGGTGGCCGGCTTGAAATCGCTCGTTGATCCGTGCGCTTTCATCGGCCAGCCGGGCCAACGTGGCGTCGTCCAGTTTTGGGATTGCGGCTTCGATCTTCTCCAGGTCGAAGAGGTGGGCTAGTTCTTGGACCTCCGGATGCCGGAGGAGGGTTTGGACTTCTCGAACGTTGCCCGCACGTTCGGCATTCCCGGCCGAGATCTCGGTTTTCAGATTCTCAATGGAAAGCGAGTGAGTCACGCCCGGGATGGGCCCGGCATGGAGACTGGAAAACAAAACCATGAAGACAGAAAGGATAGCGAAACCAAGTCTTTTTGACGCTCTCATAATCTCATTGACGCTCTTCTATTCTCGAAAGTTCATTCCGGGGCCTTCCCCGTACTGTCGCTCCTTGGACACACAAATCGACGGGGCAGCTTGACCCGGCATAAGGTGTCAGCCGCTGCTATTCGGCTCGATCGATCAATCGCGTCAGGACGGCCAGGTGCCGCCTCAGGTTGGTCCGTCCGTCAGAGGTGAGCCGGTACCAGGTGACCGGCCTCCGGTTTCGGTAGGTCTTCTCCACGTCCAGGTGTCCGGAATTCTCCAGCTTGCGAAGATGTGCTCCGAGACTGCCGTCCGTCTCGCCGAGCACCTGCTTGAGGCGAGTGAACGACATGGCGTCGTACTTGGAGAGCAGGACGCAAATCGCCAGGCGCACGCGGTGCTCAAGGAGCCCGTTGAGCAAATTCAGCTCATCCAGGGCGGGCAGATCGGGGTCAGCCGGCGGTTTCACTCTTCGATGTTCCCAGGAAGGCTGCGGTCACGAGGGCGATGGCAAGCACTATTCCGGTCGCGGTCCAGCCGTATCCCGGCACCCAGACCGTGACCAGGTACCCGGCGGCTATCAAGACTCCAATTGGCAACAATCGCCGTTCCAAATGCAGCCCGAATTGGAAATAGGTCAGCGCCAGGAGCAGCACCCACAGGGATCCGAAACCGCGCCATGTCAGGTGATCTGCGTAGACCAGCGCTAAACCTAACCAGCCGGCCGCCATGAACGCCACCCAGTGAAGGCTGGCACGGATTCCCGAGTCGCGGCTGGTGGCGCCCGTGTCCCGGTCGGCTCTGACGCCGAGCCAAATGGAAAGCGCCATTCCGATCGGTCCAGCGAAGAGCCAGTAGACGCCAACCCACTTTGTGTGGCTGACAAAGTCGAACAACGCGAAACCAAATAGCCCGATCACCGCCCACAGCAGATAGATGGCGGGAACATGCGCCCCCCGCGACCGTTCGGCGACGGCGCGGACATATGCGATGTCTTCCTTGAGTTGCGTGTTGTCGGCCATGGATTCCTCCTCCTTGCAGGGCCTTCAGATAACTCTGTATTACAGAGTTACTCTAAAATACAGAGTTTCAATGGCCGCTGTCAATCTTCTTCTCGGATAGTAGGGGCGACGATCAGATCAGGCCCGGAATGAGGGATTTCCGGCTGGCCGGGTAGTCCGGGAATCGTTCCCGGTACCACTGATGGTGGCTGCGCGCTCTCGGGAGCAGGTTGGCCGCAGAGTAGACGAAGAAGGCCAAGCCG
Source organism: Acidobacteriota bacterium (assembly GCA_022827025.1). Lineage (GTDB taxonomy): Bacteria > Acidobacteriota > UBA6911 > RPQK01 > JAJDTT01 > JAJDTT01. The sequence goes on along the minus strand of JAJDTT010000183.1, from coordinate 11,350 downwards.
GCCGGCGACCATGTGGCCAGCGCCCAGCCCGCCCACTCAACGATCTCTCCAAGGTAGTTCGGGCACGAAACATAGCGGAAGGCGCCACCCTGAGGGATCGCGTATCCGCTCTCCCCTGGCTTTCGCAGGCGCAGAAGGAGGGTGTCCGAGTGAAGGTTCAGGGCCAGACCGGCAAAGAACATCACGATGCCGGCCAGGAATCTCGGATCTTCCAGCCATTCCGGTCCATACCTGCCGAATTCCGAAATGAACCGGGCGTTGACGTAGGCGTTGACCGTATTGAATGTGAAGCCGCAAGCCATCACCAGGAGAGGCATTTTCTTGCCCGCGGTTCGAATGCGCAGAGGATAGACGAATGTCCGGTTGAGGTAGTGGCACTGCCAGACCCCGAGCAAGACCAGCGGAACGGCCTGGAACGCGGCCGCTCCCGAGAAGTACACGCCCAGGAAGAGAACCGACGACGGAAGCTCCATGAGGATCCAACTGGCCCGGTTCGAAATGTGCGGCCCCCAGCCCTTTCCTGGGTAGTACCGGCCGTAAGGAGCCGCCAAAACCTGCAGGCTCGCGAAGCTCACGACGGCGATCACGAAAACCGCCCACACCAGTCCGCTGTGGAATTGCTCTTCAGTCATCCCGGCGATCCCAACTCCGATCGGGAGGCTTCTTGAACCGGCGGTCCGGGGCGCTTGCGGAATGCACGGCCGCCCGGACCCGCGACAAACGCGCTTCAGCCCGGCTGGCCGTATCGGTCGATGACGTCGGCATTGTAGTGCCAGCCCAGTCCCGGGCCTTCGTTGGGATACATGAATCCATCGGCGATGAGGGGAAGGTCCTCCACCAGCTCGTACCACATGGGGTCCCGCTCCTTCTGATGGAAGATCTCCACATAGGTGGAATTGGGAATGGCCGCCAGCATGTGAAGCGCCACCTGGGGCTCCTCATGGTGACCCATGTTGATGTCCATGGTTTCGGCGAAGGAGGCGATCCTCATCCACTCGGTGATGCCGGCCGCGATGGTGGCGTCCACGTTGAGCGTGTCGACGCAGCCGCCCAGGACCAGGTCCCGGCAGCCCCACTTGGAAATCTCTCCCTGCCCGGCGACGAGGGGAATGGCGGTCGAGCTCCGCAGCCGCTTCAACCCCTCCAACTGGTCGTACCAGCGGACCGGCTCCTCCAGCCACTCCAGGTTCAGGTCCGCGACGCCTTGAGCGAAGCGGTGCGCCTGCTCGAAGGTCCACGCCTGGTTCGCGTCGCAGGCGACCACGAAAGTGTCTGCAAAATGCTTCCGAATGTATTCCACCCGGCGGATGTCCTCGTCGACCGAGGCCTTCCCCACCTTCAGCTTGATTCCCGCCAGGCCCAGATCGATGCAGAGTTGGATCTCCCCGCCCAACTCGTCCAACGCTCCCGGCTTGTAGTAGCCGCCGATCCCGACCACCGGGACCCGGCTTCGAAAACCGCCCAGCAGTTGCCACAAGGGCTTGCCGAAGGACTTCCCGACGGCGTCCCAGACCGCCATGTCGATGATGGCGATGGCCTGCATCAGGATGGCGTGGTTGACCATATCCAGGGTGTGGATTCCGCGGTTGTGCAGCGGGAGATCGGGGGTGGCGAACATCTTTCGCCAGAGTGGTTCCACGGGCCAGATCCCGGCCCCGATCAGCCGGGGCGCCAGACAACCGTTAGCGATCCGGACCACCTTCTGCTGGTGGATGTCCTCGTCCCCGCCGAAGGCCTCGCCGACGATCCCTCCCTCGGTTTCGATCCGGGCGTAGATGGTGTTGCGCGAAACGATCTGGTAGGTGCTTCCGCTGAAGACCCGGTCCAACCGCCGGATGAGGGGAATGACTTGGATGGTTCGTATTTTGTCCATGGTCGCCGGACGGCCTCCCTGGATCACCACTCCCGGGCGGCTTCCGCCAGCCGTTCGCCATCCGTCGGCGGCGGGCAGAGCGGCGGGAGGTCCGCCACGGTCCGGAACCCGGGCGCCGCCGCAATCACCTTGGGAATGGAATTGGCCACCATGGCTGCCGACCCCAGTTGGGGCTGGCAGCCGGGGCGGATGGTCAGATTGAGCGGGTTGTACCCCTGGATCGAAATCGAGTCCTGCGCCACGAAGTCTCCGGCGGACGGATCGATGAAGGCGACGAACTCGGAGTCGATCCAGGGCTCTGCGCCGATGATGCCCTCGTCCCGCTGGATGAAGGCCACGGTCTGGCCCGGCTGGACCGTGAGGAAGTCATTGGAGAAGGGGCGCTCGGCGATGACCGGTTCGAACGACTTCCGATAGTCGTCCAGCGTCCGTCCCAGACATTTGGCGGCCAGGTGAAAGGATTGAGGAAACCCGATGTGGCCGAAGATGGTTCCGGCTTGAACCCCCGCCTCGAACCTCTCTCTCGAGAAACCGATACCCAGCCGCCGCTGGATGGTGGCGCTGAAGCGGGAGACGTCCACGACCCGCCTGATCCGAATCCTGCTTGCATCCCAGGCCGGGCCGGTGGCGGTCAGCAACAGGGCGTCGAAAATGAAGCCGGGGTTCAGCCCCACCCCCAGGAGCGACACTCCCCGCTCCCGGGCGAACCGGTCCAGCTCGTCGGTCAGGGCCTCGTCGGTCAGCCAGGGGAAAGCCGCCTCCTCGGCCGTGGTGATGGCGTTCAGGTTGTGTTCCACCGCCGCCCGCAGTTCGGGCGCCACCGCTCTCAGGAACGAGGTGGTGGCGACGATCACGATGTCGGCCGGTTCCCGCAGGGCGGCGTCCCGGTCGGTGGTGACGATGACTCCGTTGGGTTCGATACCGGCCAGACGGCCCAGGTCCTGACCCGCCAGGTCCCGGTTCCTGGTGTAGGCCGCCGCGATTCGGTATCCGGGACGGACGCTCAACAGGCGGGTCACTCTGCGGCCGACGCCGCCGACACCGCACAGAATCACCCCCGGACCGGAGGATTCCTGAGCGCTCATGTTGGGTTCTCCTTATTTACCAATAACTTACGGATTTCCCGGTGAGAACTAATTTAGCAGGTTTTCTCGGGTCTTTTTTGCAGCCTCCCTTCTTGCCAGTTCAGGCAAAGAAGATGGACGTACGTGCATGGGTTCTTTGACACCGCGGAGCCCGGCCGTCCCTCACCTTGGCGGTCCAGCCGGTGTTGCCTTCGACCGCGATTACAGCCTCGGCACTTCCGAACCAGGAGCTTTCGATGCTCGATAGCCTGCCCATACGCACCGCTACCGACGCTTCGCCGACACCCTCACGAGTGCCCACGCCACGGCTCGCGGAGAAACGTGGATGGTTGGACCTTTCGTTTCGGCGGACTTTCACCGCCTATCTTGTGCCAGTTCGCCTGGCGCGCAATCGCCGCTCCTCACTCAACTCGGCCTTGCGAGTACCAGCGCCGCCTCTTCTGGTCGTAGTAGACCCAGAGGACCTCGCCCCGGCCGGTGTCGACGAACCGGTAGTCCCGCCGGACCTCCCGGCTCCACCAGCCGCCGCTGATGAGGTAGCCCAGCAGGCGCCCCAGCTCCTGCGACCGCTTCCACCGGCCCGCCGACTCCAAGGGAGACCGTTTCAGGGGCCGGGGGCGGGCGTGGGCGCGCCGCACCAGGGGGCGCAGGGAGACCGAACGGGGACTGGCCGCCTTGAGCTTCTCCAGGGGCCTCCACTCGGAGCGGGCTTCCGGCAGATGCCCCGATTTGAGCCGGGCCGAGAGCACCGAATCGGGGCCGAACTCGGCCCGGATCCGGGCCAGAGCGCGCAGGGCCGCTTCCAGGTTCCGGCGCGGATTCCGTTGCAGGAGGCTCAGCACCTGGGGAGAGGCGGACACCCCCTCCACTTCCAGGACGAGCTCCACAGGAGGCACCGGCAGGGAGAGGCTCTCCAGGCGCAAACGGACCAGATCCAGCAGGACCGACACCTTCAAGGTGGGCCGGGCCGGCTGGATCTGCTCGAGGCGGCGGTCTCCGTCCTCCAGCAGAAGCTGCAACCGGAGGACGGACACCTTCTGGCTCCTGTCCGCCGCCGCCATCAGCAAGGGGTCCAGCAACTGCTTGATCCGGAAAAGGAGTCTTGCCGCGTTGGATTCGGGCTCCTCCAGTTCCGCCCGGACACGGAGAGGCTCGGGGATCATTCGGGGCTGGAGCGGCATCGAAAGCTCGCCCGCCGCCAGACGGTACAGGATCGAGGCCTCCTGTCCCAGATGCCGGGCGATGCCGCCTTGGGGAAGGTCGAGGAAGTCTCCGACGGTGTGCATTCCCAGCTTCTCCAGCCGGTCGAGCAAGCTCGGATTGATCCGCAGATGCTGCAGGAGCACCTTGCGGCTGCAGACCTCCTCCATCTCCAAGGAGGGGAGCACCGTCACCCGGTTCCCCGCCTTGGCGATGGCATAGCTGCCGAAACGGCTGAAGCCGACCACGATGCTCGCCGGCAGTTCCTCCCGGGAGAGGCGGACGGCCATCTGCCGGGTCCAGTTCTCGAAAGAGCCGTAGAGCTTGTCGAGTCCGCTGGCATCGATCCAGAAGACCCCGGGCTCGTCTTCGGAGGGCTCGACCCCGGGACTGAAATCGGCCAGCAGCTCGTGCACCTGACGGACCGCGGACTCGATCTCCTTCTCGGACACCGTGCCCGCACACAGGTTCCGATCCAGGGAGAGGCCGGAGGCATAGCGCATCCCCGGCCGAATGCCGGACCCGGCCGCCGCGGAGTTGACCCAGAGGATGGGGCTCTGGGGTTTCTCCTGCTCCACCACCGCCACCGGCCTCTGCCGCCACTCCGGATGCCTCCTCATCAGGAGCTGAAGCGGCAGGGCCCGGATGTCAATGCAGGCCGTCCGGTCCACGGCAGACCTCGGTGTGGCTCCAGCCCGGTCCATGACTCCTGTCCTTCAAGATCTCGATCCGGTACTGGAAGCGGTCGACCTCCAGACGGCGGCAGGAGGTCTGCCCCCGCAGAGAGACCATGGACCCCAGCGAAGGCGCTCCCCGGGCCTTGGAGGTCAGGCAGAGGAGGGCGGCATCGTGAGTCCGCGCCTGCTGGACCAGGCGCGTCTGCAGCGGCACCGAAATGGTGGGATTGAAGTTCAGATCCATCACGACCAGGCCGAAGGCTCCCGACCGCAAGAGCCGGTCCGCCGCGCGCCCCGCGGACTGGGAATCCGGGACGCGAACCACCACCAGGGCGTTCAGGTCCACGCCGTTCTCGGCCGCGTCCGGGGCGAAGAAGGTGTCCGGCCCGGCTGCGACCCAGGCCACCGGCTCGCCCTCCATCTGTGCATCCAGCACCAGGCGAAAGGCGGACGTCAGCAGCGCGGCTCCGGACCTGGAGGAGAGCTCGCAGAAGCGGCCGGCCAAGTGCTCCCGGGACCAGAGCGGAGTTTCCGTTCGCGGCGTCGCCGCCCAATCGAAGTGGGTCCTGAGCCCCCGCAGATCAATGGCTTGCAAGGCTGACATGCTCCCTCCTTTACTCCAGGTTCCTTCTGACTTCGATGACCTTGCCCAGGATCGAGAACGGCTCTCCGTCCTCGCGGGGGACGATGGGCTCGAAGGCATCGTTCTCGGGATGCAGCTCGACCCGGCCCTTCTTTTGCCGGTACCGCTTGACGGTGGCCTCTTCCCCCACCAGGGCCACCACGATCTCTCCCGGCCTGGCGGCCGGCTGCCGGCGGACGATCACGGTGTCCCCCGGCAGGATGCCGGCACCGAGCATGCTCTCCCCCTGAACGGTCAGGGCGAAGAGCTCCCGGCCGTCGAAGCGGGTCTTCTGCACCAGAAGATAGTCGCCCGGGTCCTGCAGGGCCGTGGTCAGCTCCCCCGCCTGGACGCGGCCCAGCATGGGGATCAGGTGGGAGGAGCGAACCCGCCCCAACTCCGGCAGGCGGTGGGACCGGGCCTTGCCCGAGTCCTTGACCAGCTTCCCCTCGGCCACCAGCGCCTCCAGGTGCTGGCGCGCCGACTGGACCGCCCGGAACCCGAAGGCCCGCTGCACCTCCCGGACGGTGGGAGGCGATCCGCTCAGGATCCTCTCCCGCACGAACTCGTAGACTTTTTTTCGCGTCTCCCCAGGCGGCGTATAGGCCATGTCTCCCTCCCTGACCGGCTGACCGGAAAAACCAGGAACGGAAAGAATAACAGACATTTGTCTGTTATGTCAAGCGTTTCTTGATCTCAAGGATTTTCTCCGTCCTGGAAAATCGAAGATTCTACGTCCGCTACCCCACCAATGTCCTTACATTATTGATATAAGTAAGGAAATAATCTATATTGTAATCCTTTATCAGGTATTGTCATGATTGAATCTTCCATTACCAAGAAGGGCCAGACGACACTCCCCAAGGCAGTGAGGGAGGCGCTCGGCCTCCGGACTGGGGATCGGGTGCGCTACGTCATTTCCGAGGACAAGGTGCGAATTCTGCCGGTGCGGCCCATCGGCCGGTTGTTCGGGGTGCTCCGGCATGAAGGGCACACCGTCACCGTGGAGCAAATGGAGCAGGCCATCGCCGATGGAGCGATTGAAGAGTGATCGCACTCGACACCAACGTCCTCGTCCGTTATCTGGTTCGCGACGACGCCAATCAGGCGGAAGCCTCCCGTTCGTTGCTGGAGTCGCTCACGGCAGATCGTCCCGGTTACGTCTGCCGCGAAGTAGTCGTTGAACTCGTCTGGGTGTTGGAACGGGCCTATGGCCATTCCCGCGACCGGATTGCGACAGTGCTGGAGGAACTGGTGGCCACCGAAGGGATCGTGGTCGAGGCAGCCGGCGATGTGGCCCGGGCGGCGTTCCGTTATCGGGCAGGCGGGGCGGGTTTTTCCGACCTGATGATCCTCGCTGCAGCCGAACGATCAGGAGCCCATCCTCTGTATACCTTCGATCGGAAGGCGGCCCGGCTCACAGGCGCGACACTGCTCACCCCCAGGAATGCAAAACGGAGGCGAATTGTCTGGCCAGAGTGAGTCTTCGCACGCCACCGGCAGCGGGGCCGTTCCGGGGCCGGCGGCTGGTGAGCGGCATCAGACGGACGCGAACCTCTTCCGCATCGACGCGCAGAGTCACATGGTCCCGCCTCCCGTCCTCGAGTTCATGATGACCCGCGACACCGTCCCCCGGGCCTACGAGCAGGATGGCGCCTACTACACCCTCACGGGCGAATGGCGCCGGCGCGTCCGGCCGCAACACCTGGACGTGGACGCCAAGATCGCCGACATGGACCGGGCCGGCATCCGGACCGCCGCCCTCAGCATCAACGACCCCGGACCCGAGTGCTTCGGCGCCGACGGCCCCCAGGTGGCCAGGCTGGCGCACGACTTCATCGGAGACGCCGCCGAGTCGTATCCGGGACGTTTCTTCGGGCTGGCGACGCTGCCGCTCCACCACATGGAGGAGTCGCTCCGGGAACTGGACCGCTGCGTCGACAAGCTCGGCTTCCGCGGCATCCTGCTCTACTCGAACCTGGCGGGCCGCTTTCCCGACGAAGAGGAGTTCCTGCCCCTGTTCAAACGGGCCGAGGAGATGGGCGTTCCCATCTTGTTGCATCCCGCCTATCCCATGACGTACGACGCCGTGAAGGGCCGTTCCCTGGTGGGCGGGCTGGGCCTGATGTTCGACACCACCATCACCCTGGCCCGGATCATCCTGGCCGGGATCCTGGACCGGCACCCCAGGCTCAAGCTGCTCTGCCCGCACGTGGGCGGAGCGCTGCCCTACCTGGTCGGCCGCATGGACCATCAGACGCAGGTGCTCAAGCGGGGGGCCGAAAACATCACGCGGCCGCCCAGCGAGTACCTGCGGCAGATCTATCTCGACACCGTCTCGCCCATCGCCATGGCCATCCGGTACGGCTACGACTTCGCCGGTCCCGGCCGGCTGCTCTACGCCAGCGACCACCCGTGGGTGGACCCGAACCTGATCGTGTCGAAAATCGACAGTCTCGACCTGCCGGCCGCGGATCTGAAGAAGATCTACGCCGGCAACGCCAAGAAGCTCTTCCAGCTATGAAACCGGCGGGCGGCCGTTCCCAGGCGGCGTCTGAAGCAAGTACTCATCCCGAATCTGCTCCTTACCGCTTTCGGCTTGCCATCTGCAGCGGGACGTTCCACGGCTGGAGCTTTGCCGAGGCCTGCCAGGGAGCGGTCCGGACCGGCTACGAAGCGATCGAAATCGCTCCCCACCTGCTCTCGGACGACCCCAACTCCCTCTCCGCCGCCCGGCGCAGGGAGTTGCGGGACATCCGGGAGTCGGAGGGCCTCCTCTACGCCGGCCTGCACAACATGTTCAAGGCCCCCGGCTGGCTTCACCTGACGACGCCGGACCGGACCCGGCGGGAGAGGAGCTGGGACTACTTCCGCGGCCTCGTCGAACTGTGCACCGACCTGGGCGACGGCGGCCTGATGGTCCTGGGATCGGCCCGGCAACGCAACACGGTGGACGGAGCGACGCGCCGGGAGGCCACGGCCCGTCTGGCCGAGGGCCTGGCCGCGCTGGCGCCCGAGGCCGAGGCCCGCCGGGTGCGGATCCTCCTGGAGCCCCTGGCGCCGCACCTGTGCGACGTGGTCAACAACCTGGAGGAGGCGGCCGCCATCGTGAAGCGGATCGGCAGCCCGGCAGTGCAATCCATGTTCGACACCCACAACGCCGTCGACGAAACCCTGCCCCACGGCGATGCGATCCGGCAGTACTACCGCACCATCAAGCACGTCCACGTCAACGAGCTGAACGGCCGCCACCCGGGCAGCGGCGACTACGACTTCAGGCCGGTCCTACAGGCGCTGAAGGATCTCGCGTATCCGGGCTGGGTGTCGCTCGAGGTGTTCCACTTCGATCACGGCCCCGCAAACATCGCCCGCGATTCGGCGAGGTTCATCAGGGATTTGGAGCAGAAGCTGGTATAGGAGCCTGCGTCGCAGAAATCAATCTACTGCGAAAGCGGGGAATCGGTCCATATTCGTGCGATTTCTCGGCGAATAGAACAACTATGCACCTCAAAATCGAGAAAATCTGTCCTCGATTCCCCACTTTCTCGCTACGATCATTTCTACGGCACAGACTCCTAGCCCGCATTATCTGCGGAGATTATAGGCCCTGATCACCGCATTTGGCGCGTTGAATAGCTCCGATAATCGCCGCAATCTCCGGGCACGCGCGACACGGACAGCTCTCGACTACTCATTATTGTGCTGTCATATCAATGTCTGTGCTGGCATAATGACGTCATGCCGGTACAGATCACCATCAGACGTGTCCCTGAAAAGGTGCGGGATGAACTTGCGGCGCGGGCAGCATTGCGACGCCAATCCATGCAGGAGTTTCTGCGTCACGAGTTGGAACGTATCGCGTCGCGGCCGTCCCTCGACCTTTGGCTGCAACGCGTTCGCGAGCGCAAGGAAGCGGCGGGCACTCGCGTCCGACCCTCCAGCATTTTGCGAGCCCGGGATGCGGACCGGACGTGACGGTCGTCGTCGATGCGTCCGTATTGGTTGCCGCTCTGGTCGACTCGGGGCGCGAAGGGGTGTGGGCGGAATCGGCGATGGGCGAGGGCTCGTTGGCCAGTCCAGAATTGGCCTTGGCGGAGGTAAGCAACATCTTGCGCCGGTTGGAACGGATCCGGGAACTCTCGAGGCTCGAGGCTAACAGTGCACAGCGCGATCTGCTTCGGCTCGATCTGGACTTGTTCCCATTCGCGCCATTCGCCGACCGTGTATGGGCTTTGCGGCGCAACTTGACCAGCTACGACGCTTGGTACGTGGCCTTGGCCGAGGCGCTGGATTGTCCGCTGGTGACCCTTGACCGTAGACTGAGCCGGGCCAGCGGGCCTGTCTGCGAGATCATCACCCCGCCCCGTTTGGGAGATCCGTGAAGGTTGGCGCCACCCGCAGACCTCGTATCGATTGTGGAAAAACCTGTGGGAAACATGTGAACAGTATGTCGACTGGAGAAAATCACAAAACAGGGTCTCAAGAAACCGCTGCGCCCTCCCGAGCCTCCAGCCGTCCTGAGCAGGATTGGCAATCTCACGCGCCATTTCGCAAACCACTTGGACAATGGCTGATCCTCAACGTTCCGCGTGGCGTGAACCTTGAGTTCCCCGGGAACGGAGAGTCGCGGAGGGAGGTTCCGTTTGCCACCGGAGATGCAGATTGAAGGGCTGTCTTCCGGACGTCAAAGTGGTCGCGGAGTCGACAATCGAGGCACCCGCTCCGCCGGACGCGTTTTGGATCCGGGAGACGCACTCATCGCCGGAACCGCAAAGGCCCACGACCTGAAGCTCGTCACCCGGAACGTGGAAGACTTCGGCGGTTTGGACCTCGACGTCGTCAATCCCTGGCAGATGCAGTGACCTGCGTCAGCAGATCAGGCGCTCGGCCAACTCCAGGGCGTCCACCGGCCAGAAGCATTCCGGGCGGGGCTGGAAAACGTGCGGTCTCCCCGCCTCAGGCCGGCAGTTGAGCACGCATTCGGCCCATTGGTCCGGAACGGCGTCCCGGCCGTAGACGGCGCCCAGCAGCGCCCCGCAGATGGCCGCGTTGGTGTCCGTGTCTCCGCCCCGCATGACTGTGTCCACCACCCCCTCCTCCAGATCGGACGCATGGTTGAGCTGCCAGAGTGCGTTGCGGAACGCCTTCAGGACCCATCCCTGTTGGTGGACGTAGTCGGCAGGAGGAGCGTCGGCAGCTCCTTGGACGGCAGCCAGCAGGCTCCGTTCCACCTTCAAGTCTTCGGCCCAGCCGGCGATGCGCCGATAGAGGTCGCGCGGATCGCACTCGGTGCGAATGGCTTGCGCGATCGCCATGGAGAAAAGAGCGTTGGCCTGCAGGCAGACCGGGTGAGGATGAGTGAGCGCCGCGTCCCGGCGGGCCCATTCGGCCACCTGCGCGAGATCGTGGTTGGCGCCGAAGATACCCAGCGGGCTGATCCTCATCATGGCGCCGTTGGCCTGGCTGTCCAGATTGGGCCGGCCGCGCAGACCGCGTAAAATCGTCCCGCCACAATCGAAGGGATCCGAGTTCAACCAGAAGACGTAGGCCCGTCTGGCTTCCCGGGGATCGTACCTTCCCTGCTCGGCCAGCATCCGGGCCAGCAACAGAGCCATCTCCGAATCGTCGGTGGGTTGTCCGGCGATGGTGTTCCAGGTCCCACCGTCGGCCAGTTCCCGGACACCTCGGGGATATGCCGCTCGGATATCCTCAGGTCTCTGAAACTCCACCAGCGAGCCCAGTGCGTCTCCGGCGAGCTGACCGAGCAGGCACCCCTGGGCCCGGGCGAGGACGCCGGCGTCCAGGAGTTCTTGACTGGTTTCGGTCATCCGTGTCTCTCCAGCGCACCTACCGCGCCGAATACCTCAGAAACGGGTCTCCATTCCTCAGCAGC
>JAJDTT010000300.1 GCA_022827025.1 Acidobacteriota bacterium | reverse complement strand
GGTCAAATGCCCCTGGACCTCGCCGAATTTCGGCTTTCGTCACCGCATTCGAGCCGGCAGGACGGCTCTCGAATTCATGTGGATAAGAAAAGCACTGAAGTGCTGCTAAAAAACCGATTATCGTGTCGGTGATGAGAAATTGCGGTTAGATATCCTTGAGATTCTGCAAACGGGAGGATACGGCGCCGCGTGCGCTCAAAACGCATCAGATTTAGCTGTCTCCGCAACGCGTCTCTCATCACATCGCTCCGGGTCCGGCCCAGTTCGCCGCACAGTTCGTCGAGTTCGCGCTGCAACTCGGGTTCGAGTCGTATCGTAAAGACTGCCTTCATGTAATACATTGTGTCACGAGAGCCGAAGCAGGCGAATTCGTATCTGCTTGACCCAGGATTTCATTTCTTTGAGTCCCTCAATCGGCGAGCTTGGCCATCTCAAGAGCGGCCTTTCCGGCGGCGAGTTCGCCCGTGAGTTTCTGTCGGAGCACGACCACGAGATAGTTGCCCTTTTTCGGAAAATCCTTCTCCATCCAGGGCCCGAGGGCCTCGTAACTTCGGAAAGTCTCCAGCCCTTTGGCATCGAAGTCGAGATCTATATTCTTGGTCAGGAAAAACTCTTTCCCTGTGGGCCCATCGAACTCGTCGAATACGACTCCGAAGATCTCCAGGAGACAACGACTCTTCTCACCTTCCGAAGTAAAGCGAAGCACGTTGGTAGGAACCCGGGCACGTACGCCCAGCTTTCCGCCCTTCGGAACCACGTCAAGATCGAAGGGAAAGTCCCTGTAGAGATCCGGAAACTTGAATGCATTCGCCAGCTCCGACTGTGCGGCGACCAGCGGATCCTGATCCATGTATCCCCTGCGGTGCCGGAGCTGGAGGCCTTCCCTCCCGACGCGAACCGTGATCTCGTGAAACTTGCCGATCTTCCTCTTCGTATCCGGAACGTATCCCAGGAGATAGTAGGTTCGGCCATCCCGGTAGGCTTCCCGGATGGGGCGGAGCAGGTCGTTCTCGTTGGTCGCAAGAAGTCCGCCCGTGTCCTTCGAAAGCTCAGCCAGGAACTCCTGGGAGGCTTCCAGATCCCCGATGTCCAAGACTGTGCCCAACTCGAAGGGAACGACCATCAAGCCGCGAGGGTCAATGCTGTGAACCGACACCTGGTTGCGATTGGCGCGGTCCACCGCTGAGCGCAACTTTTCGGTCAGTTCACGGGTAGTGAAAAAGAGGGGGGATTCCGATCTGGCCAGACCTCCGAGCTGCGAGGACATGCCTCGTCCAGTCATACGGGCAGACGCCGCCTTGGACATGATCCTCGCAATCCGTAATGCCGCGTTCAGGGGATATCCGTTCGAGAAATAAAGGACGTGCTTTCGGCCCGGCAAGGAGCCCAGATGGCGGGACAAAGCCGAGAGAGCTCTGGACGAAAGGTCTATCTGCATAGCCAGAACGTCGAGATATTCCCGCGGACTCATCCGGGAAGAAGCCCTGCCTTCCAGAAGGTCTAGTGCGAACTGTGCCAAATTCGCCTTCTCTCGGCGGTAGGAGATCTGATCCAGAGCTTGCGTCAGCTTGGTGAGGTCACGGGTGAAAGATTGATCCACTCGAAACTGGGGGCGAATCGTGGCCAGCATGATCCGGTCCCTGGGATCGATCTCCGAACGGAGGAACGCTCGAATCGAATCCTTGCTTCTCTCCAACGAGTTGTGGTCCATCGCCTGCAGATCCATGAGAAATGCATAGTAGCCGCCCACGGCGGAACTGGTGTCGCCGTCGGACCTGCCTCCGGGCGATCCGCTGCTGCGATCCGATACCTCCCTTGTCTGGTCCCTTCGGTCATGGCCATCCTTGCGTTCGAGTCGAAAGAATCGAATGTTCTGACGCTTGCCGTCCTCGAACAACTCGACCTCTTTCCGCTTCAGATCGTCCACAGAGTTACCTTTCCGGTCGGTGACGATGAGGTCTACGAGCACCACATCCGATTCAGCTCGGAAGGTGGGAGTCTGATCCTGCGCGTGGATCATCCACGACCATCCCAAGCAGAGCGCCACCAGACACACGGGGAGAGTGCGGCCGAGAGACCTCATGCACCTGAAGGGTCGGATTCCGACTTGCCCGACCGGTCTCCAGACCCGCACGATCGGTCCAGCGCCAACCGCCGCCCATCCTCCAGCTTCAAGTGGACGTTCCTTTTCCTTGAATTGCCCCATGGCATGGCTTGAGATCATTCCAGGTCCCTTTCCGTTCGTTGACTGTTGTCTGAAGTCTCGTGATCTCTCCTTCTATCCAGTGCAACGTTTGAAACTGCCACTGGTCACATATTTTTTCGCAGTCGGCAAAATTCTCCGCCGCGGTCTTCGGCCTTCGGAGGTGATTTGGGGGGAGGGACTATGGCCTCTCCTCAAAACGAAGACGCCGTGGCGCCGGGGGTTTCGTGCTATTCTGGACCCCACCAGGCACCCAAGATGCACACGCCGCCGCGCTCCCTTCTCCCCATCCTGGTTCTGGCTGCAGGACTCCTGCTGCTGACCGGACATCCCGTCACCGCACAGACGGGCACGGGGACTCTTCTGGGAACCGTGCAGGACGGCCGGAACGGGCCCCTCATTGGTGCGGAGCTGACCCTGACCCGGATCCAGACCAACGAGGTCTTCGTGGCCTTGACCGCCACGAACGGCAACTACCGTCTGGATGGGTTACTCGTCGGCGACTACGAAATCCACGTGATTTTGGCCGGCTACCAGACGGAGATTCGCACCGGAGTCCTGCTTCAAGTCGGGCAGACAGTCCGACAGGACTTCCACCTGTTGTCCGGAGACTCGGCTGAGATCCATCGAACCCAGGCGCAGGCTCTCCAATTGGAATCGGAGGACGCCGAACTGGGAGAGGTCATCGGCCGCCAGAAGCTGGAAGACATGCCGTTGAACGACCGCGACTTCACCAAGTTGGCAACCCTGGCTCCAGGGACCGCCCCCGCCAGCAGCACCAGCACCACCGGAACCGCCATGGGGAACATCCGGGTCCAGGGCATGCGGCAGCGGGACAACGTCACCTATGTGGACGGGGCTCTGTTTCCCCGCTTTTCCAACTTCAAGCCCAGCACCGACGCCTTGCAGGAGTTCGAGGTCAAGACGGGACTCTACGGAGCCGAGTACGGAATCCGTCCCGGCGGCCAGATCGTGGCCGTGACCCGGAGCGGCGGCAACGACTACCACGGCAACCTGTTCTGGTTCCACCGCAACGACAACCTGGATGCACGCAATTTTTTCGCGCACGAAAAACAGGAGTACAAGCGCAACCAACTGGGAGCCACTTTCGGGGGACCGATCCGGATTCCCCGTCTGCTGGATGGGCGGGACCGGGCCTGGTTCTTCGTCTCATACCAGCTCGAATCCATCCGGGAGATTCGGCCGCTGACGGGAGTCGTGCCCACGGATGCGGAACGGGAAGGCCGTTTCTCCAGCACCCTGATGGATCCGGCTTCGGGGAAACCCTTCCCCAACAACACTATTCCTCCGGACCGGATCAATCCGGTGGCAAAGAGGCTTCTGGCCTTCTATCCCCGGCCCAACACGGCGGGGGCGCTCAATTTCACCAGCCCCGACTCCTTCGCACCCTACGACAACCCTCAGCTCATCACGAGGGTCGATTTCAAGGATTCGGAACAGAGCCGCTGGTCTGGGCGCTTCGTCTGGAATTCGGGACCCTACGTCACCGTGCGCCCCATCTCCGCATTTACCGCCGTCCAGCCTCTCCGCGCGTACGGCCAGAGCATCACCAACACGCGGACCCTGGCGGGAGGCCTCACCAACGTGGCCAGCCTGCACTGGACGCGAAGGCCCTACAAAGCGGCGCCTTCCAATCCCAAGTCCGAGGCTTCGAAGGGACTGGGCGTCCCTGAGCTCCAAGCCAGCGAAGTGGATCGAATGGGAATCCCCATCGTCCAGATCCAGGGCTACACCAACCTGGGAGACATCAGCCTTCAGGGACCGTCCATCACCGGAAACTGGCAAATCAAGGAACTGGTCAGTTTCCAGCGGGGTGACCACTCTCTGAAAGCCGGCGCCGAGTTCCGTCAGCACTACCTCTTCATCAACATGGAGGCCCGGTCCCAGTTCGATTTCTTCGATCGCTACTCCGGGCGCGCGTTCGGAGACTTCCTTCTCGGCTATCCGGCCCGCACCACTTTGGGAGGGGAGTCCTACCGGGCGAACCTGCATCAGAATGCCCTCTATCTGTTTGTCCAGGACGACTGGAAGCTGAGTTCGACGCTGACACTGACTCTGGGGCTGCGCTACGAGGGGCGGTTCCCGTGGAAGGACAAACGGGGGTTCGTCTCCAACTTCGATCCTCACCGGGGGACCATTGCGGCGCCCCCCTTGGACCTGGACCTGAAACCGGGCGAGACCGGCCGCTTCCCGGCGGGAATTCCTCTGGTGAGTTGGCGGCGAAGCGAGGGCTTCCTGCCCCGCGCGGGAATGGCATGGCGGGTGGGCCCTAGTTCGGTGGTGAGGCTTGGCTACGGCATCTATGCCAACGAGTTGGACACCGGGATGCTCTATCGCCTGACCCGGACTCCGCGGGAGGGCGCCATCCGCTCGACCTTCAACGCACCCCTGGAAATTCCCAGCCTGAGCTTGTCGGACCCGTTTCCCGAAACCCTGGCCGGATCGGCCGTTCCCACCATCTATGGAGTGGAGAGCCCGCTGCCCCTCTCATCGACACACGTCTGGGGCCTCTCAATGCAGCACAAGTTCACTCCTCTCCTGATGCTGGAGGCGGGCTATCTGGGGTCCCACACGGCGAACCAGTTGGATACCGTGTCCATCAACGACGCCCGGCCCGGCACCGGCGACCGGCAGGCCCGCCGTCCCTTTCCCCAGCTTCAGGCCGTCCATATCCCCATGGCAGACGCCGACTCCCGATACCACGGCATGCAGTTTCGGGTGGAACGGCGTCCCGGAGCGGAAGGACTCCATCTCAGCGGTTCTTTGACCTGGTCGAGCCAGATCAACACCGGCGGCGGTTGGGAAGGGTCGTATGAGCGGCGCTATTTCAGGAGCCGGAACCTGCCGCTGCACGACAACCGCGGACTCTCCGAGCTCCATGTCCGGCGCCGGTTGGTCCTCACCACCGGTTACGAGCCTCCTTTCGGCCGGGGAAAGCCCTACTTCCAAAGTGGGCTCATGGGGGCGATTCTGGGCGGTTGGTCCCTGCAGGCCATCTCCAGTTTCCAGGACGGTCCCTGGTTCAGCGTCTACCTCCCGGGCGACGCGCTGGACGTGGGATCCGAGTTTTCCCAGTGGCCGGACCGGATCGGAAACCCGAACCTGCCGCCGGACCAGCGTACGCCCAGCCGGTGGTTCGACACGGACGCCTTCGTCCGGCCCGACGGCCTCCGCTACGGCAACGCGGGCCGGACCACGGTGGAGGGACCCGGCCTGGCCAACGTGGACCTCTCGCTGCGGCGCTCCTTCCGCCTGGGCGAAGGACAGAACCTGGAATTGCGGCTGCAGATGTTCAACGCCGCCAACCGCGCCAACTTCGTGCTGCGCCGAAAAGCCAGAGTCAATCAGTTCGGCACGGCCGACTTCGGTGCGCTGGGCGAAGCCTCCCCCGCCCGGCAGGTGCAGGTGGCCCTCAAGTATTCGTTCTGATCCGGCTCCAGCCGGCTCCCTTTCAGTCGAGTTGCCTCAGGTAGACCACGTAGAGCCGGGGATCGGCGTCCGCCTCGCGCTCCATGTGGACCCGCAGGCGCACCGTCTGACCCGCCAGGGCGGAAAGATCTCCTCCGGACCATTGAACGGGAACGTCGAGTCCACCCTCTCCCTGAGGCACGCCGCTCGCCTCCCCGGAATACCCAGGCAACAGATTGAACGCGGAGTCGGAGATCTCCACCTTCATGAGCCGGGCGTGGTCGGCATTGAGGACCACTTCGAAACCGCCTCTGGGGAGAGTCACCGGAGCGGACCAGACCCAACCCTTCGGCTCGTCCAGCCGCGTCGAGCCCTCGGGATAGAGCCCCAGGGCTCCCCAGCGATCCCGGGGCAGTGTGGCCAGCCCCACTTCCGCGTAGTACTCCTCGCCGTACTCGGCGTTGCGCCAGCGTCCGTGGTAGATGAGGGTCTTGTCCCCCACATTGAGGATTCCGTTGCCTGACTGGCAGAGGATCGTCGGGTAGTTTTTCCCCGGATCGTTGGTCACCGGAGAATCGTCCCGATGCAGGTAGACGTGCCCCTTCACCGGCTCGCGGAAATGGATTCCGTCGTTGCTGACCACCAGGCCGAAGTCGGCCGAGATCTTTCCGTGCCCGAACCAGGCCGCGGGGACGTTCCGGGTCGTGTCCCCGGGAAAGTTGTGCCAGAGGCCGAACAGGCCCACCAGGACGCTGCCGTAGCTGCGGGCCCCGATGCCCAGGTGCACCTGATCATAGGGCTTGCGTCCGCCCCGTTTGGCGGGATCTTCCGGCTCGCGAATCAGAAACGCCGGGGCGTACCCCGATACCCAGTCCTCGAAATTGGCCGAGACGGCGGCATAGCCCTGGCGCCCATGGACATGGCCCCCTTCGCTGTGCCCGCTGGCCTGCCCGTGGACCGCGTAGAAATTATTGTGCTTGTAGACCCCCGCAATCTCGATGAACTTGTCGACGGCGTCCCGATCCTTGACCTTCCAGCGGATTCCGTCGGGGCTCGTGGCCGTCCGGAAGACCCAGGTCGTGCCGTTGTGGAGGTTGTAGACCATCTTGTAGCGGCGTTGCGGGTCCGGTTCCTCCTCTTCCTTGAGGACGTGGCCGCCGTACATCCGCTCGCCGGGCAGATCCAGGAGATTGTTCTCACGGCTCCCCTTGTATTCCACCTGGCCCAGATTCGGCTTGACCCAGTGGACCCCGTCGTCGCTCTCGGCGTAGGAGACCGGGCCCACGGTGAACCCGCTCTCGGTCTCTCCCGTCCCCAGGGGGTAGTACCACATGCGGTACTTCCCCTCGTCGAAGAGAACCGTCCCGTAGAAATGGGTCCCGATGTAATCCGGCTTGTCGGGATCGTCGCGGCTGGGGGTCAATACCGGCTCCAGCCTCACCTCCGGCTTGGAATAGTAGAGGGAGACGTTCCGCCACAGCGGCAACAGGTGGTCGTCGATGGCCAGGAGCGGCGCCTCGCCGCGGACTACGCCGGGAACCGTCTCGAAACGGAATCCGTCGGGTTCTGTCGCGTCCGGTCCGCTGCCGGAGCACCCGGCGGCCAAGCAAAGGATCAGCGGAACGAAGAGATACGGGTGGATCCGTTGTTTCAAATACATGACTCCTCCAAGTTGGAATCCGACCGGGGCGTCGTGGCCGGGGCGTCGCTACCTCTGATCCTGCGGCTTCACGTCGGGAGGGGCGCCGACGAAGAGCCACCAGCAGTCCTCGTCGGTGTGGTTGTAGACCGACCGCATGGGCTCGGGGGGAAAGTAGATGGCCGTGTTCTCCTCCACCTCGTACTCGTCGTCATCGACTCGCACCATGGCGCGGCCCTTCATCAGGTAGTAGACCTCCTCCATGGTGAAGTGGCGGTGATGCTCCACGCTTCCACCAGGGGCCAACCGGCCCACCGACATCCGCAGATGGCCGGGGAGCCCGAAGGCATCGTTGAACGACTTGTGCTCCAGCGTCTCCTGATTCGCGGCGATGTCCGCCAGATCCACGAAACGAACCGGTTTGCATGCCTTGGAACTGTCCTTGTTCATTCTTTCGACCTCCCGTCCGTAGTTGAATTGTCCGTCAACAGCTCATTCTCTCTCCGGGCGGCGCCGTGGCAAGAACCCTTACCAGGCCAGCCAGCCACCGTCCACGCACAGGACCTGACCGGTGACGAAAGAAGCCGCGTCCGACGCCAGGTAGATGACGGCCCCTTGCAGGTCCTCCCCCGTGCCCGGGCGTTTCAACGGCGTGCGCTCGATCAACCGGGACCAGGTGTCCCCGGGGACCGCCGTCTTCAGCCGCTCGGTCCGGATCATTCCGGGACTGATGGCGTTGACGCGGATCTTGAACTCCGCCCAGTAGGTGGCCAGGGCCCGGGTCATGCTAATGACGGCGCCCTTGCTGGCCGAGTAGGCCAGGTCCTCGCGGGTCGGGTTTCCTGGAGGATGGGAGACTGAGGGATCCACTCCCACGTGCCCGTAGACCGAGGCGATGTTGATGATGCACCCGCCACCCTGGGGGACCATGATCCGGCCGGCTTGCTGGGAACAGAGAAAGGTCCCGGTGGAGTTGACGTCGAAGACCCTCTGCCAGACCTCCAGGGGGGCGTCGAGGGTGGCGGCGGGAATGGATATCCCGGCGTTGTTCACCAGGATGTCGAGGCGCCCGAAACGCTCCTCAATGGCCGCCATCATGCGGTCGACGTCCTCGGTCCGAGAGACGTCCGCCTCCACTCCCAACCCGTCCCGACCCCGCCGGCGTATTCGCCGGGCGGCGGCTTCGGCCAGAGTCCCGTTCCGGTCACCGACGGCCACGCCGGCGCCAGCCTCGGCCAGCGCCAGGGCGAGATCTTCTCCGAGACCCGATCCGGCTCCCGTGACGACTGCAACCTTGCCCTTGAGACTGAAACGATCGGACCCTGCCATACCGGTCAGAACAATCCCTGGATCCGGCCGGTCTCCGTATCGACGTCAATCCCGCGGTAAGCGGGCCGGGAACCGGTTCCGGGCAGGAGAAGAATCCCGCCCGCCACCGGGACCACCAATCCGGCGCCGCGATAGAGCAGGATGTCGCGAATCGGAAGCTCCCAGCCCCGGGGACGGCCCTTCAACTGGGGATCATGAGAAATGCTCAGATTCGTCTTGGCCATGCAGAGCCCCAGTGAGCGGTTCCGGGGATCGCTGTCCAGCCGCTCCAGCTTTTGGCGGGCCTCCGGCGAGTAGCTCACGCTCGCTGCCCCGTAGACCTCGGTGGCAATGCGCTCGATCCGTTCGCCCAAGGTGCTCTCCAGGTCATAGAGAAACCGGAAGTCCGGTTTCTGCTCACAGGCCGCGACCACCGCCTCGGCCAACTCCACGGCCCCCTCGCCTCCCTTGAGCCAGTGGTCGGACATGGCGAAGGGAGCCCCGGCCTGGTCCGCGGTCCGCTTCACCAAGGCGATTTCCTCGTCGGAATCGGTGACGATCCGATTGACGCAGACCACCGGTTCGATCCCGCTCTTCCGGACGATGTCGATGTGGGCCAGAAGATTGGAGCATCCCTTATCCACCAGCTCCAGGTTCTTCTCCGTGTAGGCGGGGTCCAGGGGCTGGCCCGGTCGAACCCGCGGCCCGCCCCCATGGCTCTTGAGAGCCCGGATCGTGGCCACGATCACCACGGCGTCAGGCCGGAGGCCGGAGTACCGGCACTTGAGGTTCCAGAATTTTTCGTAGCCGATGTCGGACCCGAACCCGCTCTCGGTGACCAGGTAGTCGGTCAACAGGGTTCCCATCCGGTCCGCGATGACGGAGCTCTGACCCAGGGCGATGTTGGCGAAGGGACCCGCGTGAACCAGCATGGGCTGCCCTTCCATGGTCTGGAGCAGGTTGGGGTGGACCGCGTCCGCCATCCATGCCGTCATGGCGCCGGCCACCTCCAGGTCGTCGGCGGTGACTTCCCTGCCCCGGCGGTCCCAAGCCACGACGATCTTGCCGATCCGCTCCCGAAGGTCCGCCAGGTTCCGGGAAACGGCCAGAATCGCCATGAGTTCGCTGGAGGCGGTGATCTGGAATCCCGACGCCATGGGATAGCCGTCCATCTTGCCGCCGTTTCCGATGTTGATGTTACGCAGGGTTTGGGCGCAGAAATCGATGGCCCACTTCATCTCCACCCGACCGGGATCCAGGTCGAGACGGCTCAGCCCCAGCGACTCCAGCTTCCGGTCGTCGTAGTTCCGTTCGTGCTGCATCCTGGCCGTCAGGGCCACCATGGCCAGGTTGTGGGCGTTGGTGATGGAGTCCAGATCTCCGGTGAGCCGGATCGAGAGCGGGGCCAGGGGAATGCACTGGGAGAGGCCGCCGCCGGCGCCCGACCCCTTGAGGTTGAAGGTGGGTCCGCCGCTGGGCTGACGGATGGCGCCCGCCACTCGCTTGCCGATCCGGGCCAGACCCTGCACCAGTCCGATGGTGGTGGTGGTCTTTCCCTCTCCCAAAGGGGTGGGGGTGATGGCGGTGACGTCGACGTACCGCCCGCGGGTGGAGCCTTTGAGCCGTTCCATGACCGCCCGGTGATCCACCTTGGCGAGTCCCCGGCCGGCGGGAAGCAATTCGTCCGCGCGAAGACCCAGTTCCGAACCCAATCGGTCGATTGGCCTGGCCACCTTCTCAGCGGCCTCGGCCAACTGCCAGCCTTCCAGCTTCGTGGGATCCAAACGTATCATCGCCACGGAAAATTGAGCCTCTTGCGCACCGCTATGCCGAGTCAGGATTCGCGAACCAGCCCTGATCCGCAAGTGTTTCGTATGCGATCTTGATTTGCCGCTGAGTGAACTGCTCCTTCCGGTCGTTCCATGCGTAGGTGCGCTCAATCACATCGGCAAAGGTCTGTGCCTCCTCCCGGGTGACGACCCAGTGGACTGTGGCCAACAACTCCAGCCCGTATGAAGACTCGAACCCCTCGACCAGTTGCCGGACCTTGTTGAAACGCTGCTGCGTGGCAGGATACCCGTCCAGATAACGAGTGGCGTCCTCAATTGCGCCGGCGACCAGCTCAAGGTGGATACCGGGCGTATCGTCCCCGCCGGTATATCCAGAGACGTAGTGCCCCTCAACCTTGAGCAGAACGTGGCGCAGATTTGACGCATAGGGTCCGTAGAGCCCTTTCACATAACTGAGTCGCAAGCGTTCTCCAGCTTCCTGCATGAAGTACATGAGCTTGTGGACCTCGAGCAGCGTCACGAACGGATCCAACAAGCCTCGTAGATAGACGTCCATCAGTCCAACCAGAGTTGCCCGCCCCGGAGTCATTTCTTCCTTGCCACTTGGACTCCCCTGTGACCTGCTCCGACTTCTTTGGCGAGTTGTCGGCCGGTCCAACGTCTTGGCGATGTTCACCGCACGCTGCTAGAATACCTACGATATCGACAGTTTGCTGGTCTGATCCACCCATGAGCATACTCAAATTTCCGTGGCTCGGTTTGTTGCTGCTCCTCCCGGCCACGGTCGCCGTCGCGGGGAGCCGGGATCTCCCTCCACCAGCTCCCGCCGGCGTCGACTTCTCCGAGCAGGTCGAGCCGATACTCCGCGACCGCTGCTACGCCTGTCACGGAGCCACCGTCCAGATGAACGGCCTGCGCCTCGACGAGCGCAGACACGCTCTGAAAGGAGGCGACTCGGGCCTCCCCTCGGTCATCCCCGGCGACAGCGCCCGGAGTCTGCTGATTCAGACCGTGGCCGGTCTGGATCCCGACCGGATCATGCCCAAGACCGGCGATCGGCTCACTTCCGAAGAGGTCGGCCTGCTCCGGGCCTGGATCGACGCCGGCGCCGAATACACCGAATCGGCCGATTCGAGTCCTCTGGCGAAAGCGAAGGATCACTGGTCGTTCCAACCGCTGACCTCACCTCCGGTTCCCCAGGTGAAGGACTCCGGCTGGGTCCGAAACCCCATCGACGCCTTCGTCCTGGCCAAGCTCGAAGGCCGGGGTTGGAAACCGTCTTCTCCTGCGGGCGACGAAGCGCTGTTGCGGCGCATCTACCTCGATCTCGTCGGCCTTCCGCCCACGCCTCAGGAACAGCAGGAGTTCCTTGGCAATAGTTCGCCGGAGCGGTTCGACCGTCTTATCGTCGAACTTCTGGATCGGCCCGGATACGGGGAGAGATGGGGCCGGCACTGGCTGGACGTGGTCCGCTACGCCGAAACCAACGGCTACGAGCGGGACGCCACCAAGCCGGAGGTCTGGAAGTACCGGGATTACGTGATCCGGTCCTTCAACCAGGACAAGCCCTACGACCGGTTCATTCTGGAGCAACTGGCCGGAGACGAGTTGGAGGACACCACCGCCGAGACCCATATCGCCATGGGTTTCAACCGGCTGGGCCCCTGGGATGACGAGCCGGCCGACTTCGATCAGGATCGCTTCGATCAACTGGATGACGTGGTCCGAACCACCTCCGAGGCCTTCCTGGGCCTCACCATGGGCTGCGCCCGCTGCCACGATCACAAGTTCGACCCCCTCACTCAGCAGGACTATTACGGAATGGTCGCCCTCTTCAACGGCCTCCGCCGCTCCCAGAACGGACGGCGGGAAGTCAGCCTGCCGGTGGGGGATCACGTCCAAATGGACCGGCAGGGTGAGCGGGACGATCGAATCAAGGAGGTGGAAGCCCGGATCGACAAGCTGCGGGAAGATTTCCGAATCGAGCGGCTCCGCTCGGGTCAGAGCGGGCTCCCCGAAAAGGCCGTAGCTGCCCTGCTGAAAGATTACAAGAAAAGAACCGAAGAGCAGAAGGAACTGGCCCGGCAATACACCACGGAAATGATCTCCAAAACGGCCGAGGCTCTTCCTCCCGAGTTGGTGGGCCGGATCGCCGAGTTGGAAGCCGAGATCGCCCAGATACGCCGATCCACTCCCGACCTGGACCGCGGCTACTACCTCTACGAGTCGAAGCCGCCGGAGGTGGTCCACGTGCTGATGCGAGGCCGGGCGTCCAGTCCCGGCGACGTGGCCGCCCCGGCTCTTCCCGCGGCCCTAGTCACCTCCCAGCCCGCGTTTTCCGCCCAGGGAAGCAGCAGCGGGCGGAGACTGGCCCTGGCCCGCTGGATCGCCAGCCCCGAGAACCCCCTCACCGCCCGCGTCCTGGTCAACCGGGTCTGGCAGCAGCACCTGGGCCAGGGGCTGGTCCGCACCGGCGGCGACTTCGGCAGCATGGGAGACCGGCCCAGCCATCCCGAGCTCCTGGACTGGCTGGCCAGCCGTTTCATTGAGGAGGGCTGGTCCCTCAAGAAGCTGCACACGCTGATCATGACCAGCAACACCTACCGCATGGACAAGAAGCCGGTGGACGAGTACCTGGAGGCGGACCCGGAGAACCGCCTCCTCTGGCGGGTCCACTACCGGCGGCTGGAGGCCGAGGCCATCCGGGACTCGATGCTGGCGGCCAGCGGGCAGCTCAACCGGAAGATGTACGGACCCAGCATGGTGCCGCCCATTCCGGAGGCGGCGCTGGAGGGCCATCCGGACCCGGACAAGATCTGGCATACCTCCGATGAACGGGAGGCCGCCCGCAGGACCGTCTATGCCTTCATCAAGCGCTCGATGCTGATCCCCATGCTGGAGGTCCTGGACCTGTGCGACACGACCCGGAGCTCCGCCCAGCGGCCGGTCACCAGTATCGCTCCCCAGGCTCTGACGCTTTTCAACGGAGACTTCGCCAACGAGCAGTCCCTCCACCTGGCTCGCAGAGTCCGGGAGGAGGCGGGTCCGGACCCGGCCCGGCAGGTGGACCTGGTTTATCGCCTGGCGCTCGCCCGCGGACCGACCCCCGGCGAACTCCGGGAGATGGTGGACTTCCTGAACCGGGAGACCGAGGCCTACCTCTGGGAGGTGAGCGCCCGGAACCGGGACCGGCTCGTGGCCCGGGAGAAGAGCCTGGTTCAACTCTGCCGGGTGGTCTTCAACCTCAATGAATTCGTCTACCCCAACTGAGGAGGGGCCGAAAGGATCGGGGCTGCCGGGAGAATAACGATGCAGACGAAGCGGTTCACACGCAACAATCCGCCCTGTGGCCGGACGCGGCGGGAGTTCTTGTGGGAGACCGGCGGAGGATTCGCCGGGCTGGCCCTCATCGACCTCCTCTCTACAGACGGATTCTTCGGACAACTGAAAGGAGCTTCAGTCGACGGCGCCCCTCCGGCGCTCCTGGCTCCCAAGCTGCCTCATTTCCCGACGCGCGCCAAGCACGTCATTTTCTTCTTCATGAACGGCGGGCCCAGCCACGTCGACCTGTTCGATCCCAAGCCGGCGCTGACCAAGTACAACGGCACCCCCTACAAGGGCAAGGTGAAGGTGGGATCCAACAACCGTCCCATCGGCTACCTGATGCAATCTCCGTTCGAGTTCAAGAATCACGGCCAGAGCGGCCTGGAGATCAGCAGCGTCTACCCCCACCTCTCCCGCTTCGCCGACGACCTCTGCGTGATTCGCTCCCTGTACACCGACACGGCGGCCCACGCCTCGGGCAACATCCAGATGAACACGGGCAACGTCATCATCGGGAGACCCTCCCTGGGCTCTTGGCTCAGCTACGGTCTGGGCACGCTGGGCAACGACCTGCCCAGTTTCGTGGTCATGACCGATCCGCGCGGCGGACCCATCGGCGGGACCTCCAACTGGAGCGCCGGCTTCATGCCGGCCGCCTTCCAGGGGACCCTGTTCAGAAGCAAGGGTAATCCCCTCCTGAACCTGGCGACGCCGGAGGACGTCAGCCCCCGGACCCAGCGCAACTCTTTGAACCTGCTGCAGCGCCTGAACCGGAAGCACCTGAAAGACCGTGAGCAGGAGTCGGAACTGGCCGCCCGGATCCACTCCTACGAGCTGGCGTACCGGATGCAGACCACGGCCTCCGAGGTGGTGGACGTCGAGCAGGAGAGCGAGAAGACCCGGGAGATGTACGGACTCAACAACCGGCTCACCGCCGACTACGGCCGCAAGTGCCTCATCGCGCGGCGGCTCATCGAGAAGGGGGTCCGCTTCGTTCAACTCTACTCGGGCGGCGGGCACGGACCCGAAACCTGGGACGGACACGTGGACTGCATCAACAACCACTCGCTCCATGGATACGAGACCGACCAGCCCATGGCGGCTCTGATCGAAGACCTGAAGCGGACCGGACTCTGGGAGGAGACGCTCCTGATCTGGGGCGGCGAGTTCGGGCGAACGCCCACCAGCGAGGGCCTCGGCAAACCGGGCCGCGACCACACCAGGCTCGGCTTCACCATGTGGCTGGCCGGCGCCGGGGTCAAGGGAGGGCAGGCCATCGGCGCCACGGACGAGCTGGGCTTCGAGGCGGTGGAAGACCCCTACCACGTCTCCGACCTGCACGCCACGGTGCTGCACCTGATGGGCTTGGACCACACCAAGCTGACCTACTTCTACCACGGCCTGGAGGAGCGCCTCACGGGGCAGCGGGGCCAGGTGATCGAAGGAGCTTTGGCCTGAGTCAGGCGAGAGCCATCTCTCGCTCTAGTTGCTGACGGATATCAGCCGCAATCTCTTGGATTTCCCGCGCGACCCGGGGCGAACGGCCATTCATCTGCTCCAACGCCGTAATGAGAGGCAGCAGCGGGTCTGCGCACAGTGAATCTTGAAATAATTCGAGCGCGCGGGCGGGGCCAGCCACAGCGGAATATCGGATCAACCGCGCCACGCAACCCACCGGAAGACTGTTCATCGCCGCAACGTGCGCAAGCAATGACTCGACATTATTCTCACTGACACAATTCACATCCGCTGGGCGTGGGTCGGAATACGAGTCGAGAGAATGGGACCCAGGAAGAAGTCCGATATTGGACCGGACGGTATTACTTCTCTCGTGATAGGTAGATCCGGCCTCGGCCGCGATCCCCTCACCTGTGTCCGGCTGCTCGACAGGCAAATAGTAGGACGCCATGAACTGAATCAGCGTCTCCACCGTGGAGGACCCTCCGGCGCCTCGGCGGAGCAGGTAGTAGATGTTGTACAGACGCTCGGTCAAATAGTATTGCCTGCGCCGGGCGGTTCCACCTTCGACGGTCACCGCTCCGCGCTGGACGAGACGCCGGAGCAGAGCACTGCAGCGGTTCGTATCAAGGCGGGCCAAGTCAGCGATCTCCTTCGTGGCTGCCGGCTTCCACAGCTTGGCAAGTGCCAGGTAGACACGTCGTTCCTGGGCCGGCAGTGAGTCAAGATGGCTCCTGAAATACTCCGTGTGATCATCGACAAGATCGAGCAAGTTCCCCATAAGTTCACCTGGTGATTCGTCCGCTCCGAACCGGGCGACAATGGTGACCAAGCGGGGGTTGCCGCCAGTGAGGATCTGAAGCGGTCTTATGGCCCGCGACGTGACGGTTTCTCCGGATACCGTCTGCCATAGGACGGCGCACTCACTCGTGTTGAGTGGATGCAGTGTGATCGTCCGAAAGAACGCATAGAGAGCCTTGTCGGGACGGTCGATCTCCTCGAACCGGCTGGTGGCGCTCCCGAGAATAAAAATCCGGGGCTCGGTCTGGAACGTCTTTCTCAACTGCCATCCGGCGTCCGGGTCGAGCATGTCCGCGAACAACGTGTTCAGATTCTCGACCACCAGCACCAAGCGTCGGCTGTGACGGTCGGCGAAATCCAGGAGCACCCCGAGACAACGCTCCGCCAATATGCGGTCGTCTTGACTGGTTCTCAGGTCTTCCCACGTACGGTGCAGGTGCAGTTCGACACCATCCATGTGGGCTGTCTGGTCGGCGAGACGTCCAAGGCATTCCAACCAAAATTCGCCGCAGGTCGTGACCTCGTAGCTCTCTTCAGCGAATACGACGGGAAAGAACCGCTCCAATTCGGACTTGCGCCGTATCTCGGCCGCGACCCGCAGCAACAGGTGGGTCTTGCCGCTGCCACGTGGACCGATGACGATCATGTGCGGATTCGAGTTTCCGGTGCTCTCGCTCAGAGTCTCGATGATCGATTCAAATTCGTTGGTCCGCACACAGAAGGATGTCACCAGTTCGTCGTCGGTCAGGAACCCCGGATTGTATTTCTTGGCAGGTGTTTTCATCACTCCGCCCTTTGTTTCGATCTTCGCTTGTCGATCGGAATGAAGTACGCGCCGTGCCGGGCCTTCCACCAGTCTTCAAGCAGACCCGAAACGAACCGATAACCGTCGGAGTCGGCGGCCAGATACCCATCATGCTCCAGGGTGTACAGGACATCGTCGATTCCCGCCGAATCCCCAGAACCTGACCGATGAGCGCCGCGGTACTTCTCGATCGATTTCCACGTCAGTAGAGCATCTCCTACCGCGGTCTCCGTCAACAGACTGAGTGCGGTCTTGTAGCTTTCGGTTCCCAGAATCATCCTCAGCCGGCTCTCATAGTGCTCCAGATCGACGAAGACGGTCTCGAAGCTGCTTTCGTCCGCCAGTCGACGCTGTAATTCCCGGATCAAGCTGGTCTTGCCCATCCGCCGCTGTGCCGTCAACAGAGTGTGGATTCCTTCTTTGACACGCTCGCTCAATGCCTCGAGTTCGACCTCTCGATCGAAAAATCGGTCTCCGTCGACCCAGTTGCCACCTGCGTTCCTGAGTCCTTTCATGATTGGTTCCTCGACGCAGCCCATCATACAAACGGATCTGTTGGCAACAGATCCGTTGGCAAATGATAGGATGAGAACGCTGTTTTGTCGACTCGACACCGGGCTCCCGACCCGCGGCTGTCGTCGGACAAAGGACCTTTCAACGATCAGTGGGCTTCCGGTGGATCGCGCTGCGACGATTCACAAATCGTGGGACGGGGGACATTTCAGGGGATTATCAAAGGAGCTTCAGTCGACGGCGCCCCTCCGGCGCTCCTAGGCTCCCAAGCTGCCTCATTTCCCGACGCGCGCCAAGCACGTCTCTGATCGAAGACCTGAAGCGGACCGGCCTCTGGGAGGAGACGCTCCTGATCTGGGGCGGCGAGTTCGGGCGAACTCCCACCAGCGAGGGCGTCGGCAAACCGGGCCGCGACCACAACTGGCTCGGCTTCACCATGTGGCTGGCCGGCGCCGGGGTCAAGGGCGGGCAGGCCATAGGAGCCACCGACGAGCTGGGCTTCGAGGCGGTGGAAGACCCCTACCACGTCTCCGACCTGCACGCCACGGTGCTGCACCTGATGGGCTTGGACCACACCAAGCTGACCTACTTCTACCACGGCTTGGAAGAGCGCCTCACCGGTCAGCGGGGGCAGGTGATCGAGGGAGCTTTGGCCTGAGCGGATGCCGTCCCGGGAAGAGTCGGGGTCACCCTCTTCGGTGGAATTGACGGGGGCGCGTCAAGAGGTCCGGAGCAACCAGCTCACATCCCGCCACAATTTATCGAATGAGGGAGCCGCCCGCGCGGCGTCGAGATCGAAAATTTCCGTGAGAGCGGGTTGGTCAAGAGTCTCACGGTAGGACTGGCCGGACGGCAGACGCGCAGTCAACCATCCTTTCGCATCTCTGACCGATTCGGGATTGGATGGCCGATCATCGAGTGGGCGAATTTCGCGATGTCCGACTATCGAGTCCGCGGCAGCCAAGAACCATGCTTCGTACTCGGACTTGGCCATGACAACGCGGATGTCACGGTCTGGCCGGGCGGCTGCCGCACGGTCCAACAATTCGGGGCCAAGCTCCGCCGGACAGGCGTCATCGGCATCCAGCAGAATCAAGATGCACCCACGTGCGCCCGACTGACGCGCAGCAAGCTCGACTGCACGCTCCAATTCACCTGATTTCAATATCTTGTAACGACCAACGCGGATAGGTCTGAGAATCTGTAAGACAGATCCGGGGGAAAGACGCCGAGCAAGACGGCGAAGCAAAATCGGAACGGCCTTGACCTCGCCATGGCCTTCAACAATCGTCGCGATTCTGCGCACGGTTCAGGGTTCGGGCCCGAATAGCCTTAGCTGGTTGGGTTTCAAATTCGAAAGATCCGGGTCGGGATCGAGTTGATCCATTCTGAGCAGTTCACCGGCGGTATAGAGATGATCTCTCAATATCGAACGGCCGGCTTGATCCAAGGGACCGATATGGCTCTCTCCATGCTTTGCAACGACGGCGAAGATGGAGTCCGCAGAAATTTCGTCGTTATCGAGAAGATCAGGGCTGTGACTCGTCACGAGGATCTGCGTGTGCTCTCCGGCATCCCGGAGACCGTCGATGAGAACCCCCGCGGCGGCGGGGTGCAGCGCGGCCTCGGGCTCTTCAATACCCACGAGTCTCGGACTTGATTTCCCGTCGCCAGCGGCTTGAAACAGCGCCACCAACACGCCTACCGCCCGCAGCGTCCCATCAGACATCCCACTCGCATAAAAACGCCAGGGATGCTGCGCGCCTCGGATCTCTTGCCGGAACTCAAGGGTTTCCTTGTGACCGACGGATTTGCGATCGACCCTGACGACACCAGGAACGACTTGTCTAAGGTAGTCCTCGATCCTCTCCTTGTAACTTGGCGATCGCTTCGCGAGGTTCGACAGGACACCTGCAATATTGCTTCCATCCCTCCTGAGGAGCAGACCCGGATCGGGCGATTGCAGGTCCCGAATCACCTCTGGATTCAGGTTGTAAAACCCTGTGCTTGAGAATGCTTCGTAGACGGAACGGAATGCGCCCACGCCCGAAACGTTGACCAGATAGAGACGATCCGAAGCGGCAGCCGGCGGTGGATAAAGAGTACTCTTGCGGACGTTCCCGTGCTCCACCCTGAAGAAGTGCGCACCCCCACCAGAGCGCTGAACCGAATAGCACTCTTCCCGCTGAATCGTGTACCCACCGTGCGGCTTGGCCCCAACGGTGAACGCATAGTGTCCTTGCACGTCTTCCAATTCGAACTCAACTCGAATCCCAAAGTGCGTAGGGTGCCCGCCGGAGCGCCGCCGCACTTCATTGATCCCGCCACGGTCGCGCAGTGCATGATCGATGGAAAAGCGGAGCGCATCCGCCACAAAGCGGAGTGCGTCCAGGAAATTACTCTTTCCCGAGCCGTTGGGGCCAACCAGAAAAGAGATTTGTGCGGGCGAGACATCACAAGCAGCGATACTCTTGTAATTCCTCAGCAGAACCCGGGTCAGCAGTCGGCGTTCCGTTGCCACGACTCCTCCAGCACCTCAACAAAGCCATCGACGCCTACGAATGGCGCTCCACGCTCAACCTAATAGCCGTTAGCCTGATAGCCTTCCAAATGACTCGTCCTCATTTCCGACAAATGCTCCCTTCGAGAACTTGCCGGTCCAATTTCCAAATATAGTTTGGGCTCCGTCAAGAGTCTTGTCCATTTGGAAATTCACCTCAATGACGAGCACGTCCCAGGTCATCGGAATCCACTTCGCTCACTCCACGAAGACCGTGGCGTTGGTGGTCATAAAGCCTTTGGTTTCGGAATCCTTCTCGAGCCAGACGACCAGGGTGTAGACGCCCCTTCGAGAGGGGATTTTTATGGTCTGGGAGAAGGACCGGCCGCGAACCTCCACCGATCCCCGGGTGCCGTCGGCGTAGCGCATGATCGAGGGCAACCGGGTCCTGTAGATCCGCTCGTCACCAGGCAATCCGTAGGAATAGGTCCCCATCAGCTTCGCCAGGGACATCTCTTCCGGCAGGGGTTCGTAGAAGACGGAAATCGCCTGGAGTTGGTATCCCGGCTGGAGCACCTTGCCCTTGAGTTGAACTCCGGAGGAGGGTTCCTGTTTCCGGGGAATCGGCTCCAGGCTCACATACTGCCGGGCGAAGATCTGGATCATCCGCAGACCCGCCGTGCTGTAGGCCATGCCGACACCGACGTGGGTGTGGTGGGGGTCCAGGATATTCCGGCGGTGTGAGTCGTACGGCGGTTCCTCGCCGATGAGGCCTTCGTGGCGTGCAGTTAATTCGGCCTTCACGGAGTCGAAGCTCACCTCGAAACGGGTGCTGTTCATGCTGGAGATGTTCTCGGAGGTGTGGTCCGTGATCCCGCCCTGCGAATACCGCATGTAGGGCTTCCAGCCGGCCCGGTTCCAGTGGCTGGTGTAGCCTTCCCGCAGCATCTCCCGGCAGTGCTGGTCGGCCAGAAGGGATAGGGATTCGGAGTACGCCACCGGCGGCGCCGAGGCCTTCTTCCGGTCCTGGTTGATGAACTCCACCACCATCAACCGCAACTCCCGGATCGATTTCTCCGTCAGATCCCGGGCGGACACGGTCTGGTTCCCTAACAAAACCGACAGCAGTGAAATGCCGCAGATGAGACGCACTGGTCCGATTATAGGCCGCCCCTTCAGGAACTGACCAAAGTCATGTCGAAGGCACTTCCAGGTGCTATTCTCTGGAGCATGACGAACTCGTCCGCGACCGATCCCAAGAACGCTCCGATCCTCAAGTCTCCCTCCCGCCGCCAGTTTCTGCGAGGAACGGGATTGGCGCTGTCCGCCTCTCTGGCCGGAGCGCTGACCGGCTGCGGCGGCAATGCGGCGGTCCGGCTCGTGGAACAACGGCGGCAGGCCGCCTGGCGCCGTCGCCGCGTCATCCTGGACGACGACGGCGACCTCTGCTACAGCGAGGACGCCGAAAAGAGCGTGGAGGCCTTCCTGGCGCAGCGCTTCGTTCCCATCCTGGAAGTCCCGGTGGACAGCATCGCCTGGTGCATCATGTGGGCCATCGCCATCGGCAAGGGCAAGACCCGCTACTGGGAGACCCAGCAGTTGGGCAAGCCCCTGAATTCGGTCATCTCCGACCCCACTCCCGTCATGGTGGACGCCGCACGCAGCCGGGACATCGAGCTCTTCGGCTCCCTGCGGATGAACGACACCCACGACTCCTACGGCATGCCGGCGGGCAAGCTGATCTATCCCCTCAAGGTGGAGCACCCGGAATGGCTGCTGGGGGACGAGAGCATGAAGGGACCGGTCTTCAGCAGCCAGGCGGCCGCCATCTGGTCGGGCCTGGATTACGCCGTTCCCCAGGTCCGGGAGGACCGGCTCTGGTGGATCCGCAACACGGTCGAGAAATACGACGTTGCCGGCGTCGACCTGAACTTCTTCCGCATGCCCTGGTACTTCAAGTCGGGCAAGGAGGAGGAGGGGATGCCCCTCATGACCGACCTGATCCGCTCGGCCCGCAAGGTCCTGGACCGGGAGTCGGAGCGGAAGGGAAGACCTCTGCTGCTGGGAATCCGCAGCCCGGGCACGGTGGCCGCCTGCCGGCGCATCGGCATCGACATCGAGACTTGGCTCAAGGAGGGACTGGTGGACCGTCTCCTCATCGGCGGAGGCTACGTCCCCTTCACCAACCCGGCCGAAGAATTGGTCCGGCTGGGCCACAAGCACCAAGTCCCCGTCTACCCCTGCATCAACTGCGGCACCCAGATGTTCGGCTCCGACGCCGCGTTCCGGGGAGCGGCCTCCAACATCCTCTGGGCCGGAGCCGACGGCATCTATCTCTGGAACTTCCAATACCGGAGGGTCCCCAGGATCTCCTACGGGCGGCCCACCGCCGAAGGATACGAGGTCCTGAACCACATCGGCTCCAGCGGCGCGCTCCGCTACCAGGACAAGACCTTCGCCATCGACTACGTGCAGACGGTGGACGTCATGGGCAACGTGGGTCCCTACTCCATCGCCAGCTACCCGGGACAGGTTCCGGTGGACCTGGCGGGGAATCCCGGTCAGGACCGGACAGCGGTCGAGATGCGGGTGGGGGACGACCTGCCCGCGGCCGAGAAGGCGGGACGATTGGCGCGCGTGGACATCGAGTTGGAGGTCCCCAACCTGAGGCCGGGCGAACGCTTGGAGGTGACCCTGAATCAGACGCCCGTGGAGCTGGTATCGGAAGGGGTCCGGCCGCCTCGCAAGGAGGGGGAAACGGGGGTTCCCTTCCGGTCCGGGACGCTCTCCGCCGACCAGGTCCGCCAGGGGATGAACCGGTTCGAGGTCGGCGTGGCGAAGCGCAGTTCCCGGGACGGCGGGAAACTGGTCCTCAAGCAGATTCTGCTCCATGTCGGCTACAACTGATTCTCCAATTGCCTCCACTGGCGGCGGTCACCCTCGCGGGCCCGGCCGCCGATCCGGACTCCTGCTCCTGTTGTGCTGTTTGTGGTTCGGCTGCTCACCTCCCCCGGCTCAGGAATCCCGCCGGCCCAACATCGTTCTCGTCATCACCGACGACCAGGGCTGGGCCCAGTTGGGAAGCCATGGCGACGACGTCCTCCGCACGCCCCACCTGGACCGCCTGGCGGCACAAAGCATGGAGCTGACTCGCTTCTACGTCTCTCCCGTCTGCGCCCCCACCCGGGCCAGCCTCATGACCGGCCGCTACAACTACCGGACCGGGGTGGTGGACACCTACGTGGGACGGGCCATGATGCACGCGGACGAGGTCACACTGGCCGAGACTCTCTCGGCGGCAGGTTACCGGACCGGCATCTTCGGCAAGTGGCATCTGGGAGACAATTACCCGCTCCGGGCCATGGACCAGGGCTTCCAGGAGTCGGTGGTCCACAAGGGCGGCGGCATCGGCCAGCCTTCCGATCCTCCCGAAACTTCCTATTTCGACCCCATACTGCAGCACAACGGAGAGGCCAAGCCATACCCGGGCTACTGCACCGACATCTTCTTCCGGGAGGCGCTGGAGTTCATCGAGCAGAACCGGGAGAGCCCCTTCTTCGCCTATATTCCCACCAACGCGCCCCACTCTCCCTACGACGTCCCCGAGTCCTACCGCCAGTCCTACCTGGAGGCCGGTCTGGAGGACAAGGACGCGCGCATCTACGGCATGATCAGCAACATCGACGACAACGTGGGCCGGCTGATGGAGGGCCTCGATCGGCTGGAGCTGGAGGAGAACACGATCCTCATCTTCATGACCGACAACGGAGCTACCACGCAGCGCTATACCGCCGGACTCCGAGGACTCAAGGGGACGGTCTACGACGGGGGAATTCGGGTGCCCTTCCTGCTTCGCTGGCCGGGGCGGCTCAAGCCGGGCGCCGACGACGGCATCGCCGCCCACATCGACCTCATGCCCACGCTGCTGGAGGCGGCCGGAATCGCGGCCCCCGACGGGGCTGTCTTCGACGGAGTCAGCCTCATGAGCCGGCTCGACGGCAACAACGGGGCTCCGGCCGGCCGGACCCTTTTCATCCAGTCCCACCGGGGGAACGAGCCCCAACCCCTCCGCCACTTCGCCGCCATCGAGCAGCGGTACAAGCTGGTCCAGCCGGTGGCATTCGCCACCCGGGGTCTGCCCCCCGGCGAGACATTCCAGGACTATCCCCTGGAACTCTACGATCTCGAGGCCGACCCGGGAGAGAGACAGGACATTTCAGACGGACATCCCCAAGTGGTGGCGCGGCTTCGCTCCGCGTATGCGGACTGGCTCCAGGACGTTTCCTCCACCCGAGGCTACGCTCCTCCGCGGATCGCGGTGGGCACCGTCCACGAGGACCCCGTCATCCTCACTCGCCAGGACTGGCGCATGGTGGGTCCCGACGGATGGAGAGACACCGACCTGGGGTTTTGGGAAATCCAGGTCCATACCGCGGGCACCTATCGGATCCGGTTCCTCTTCGGTCCGGCATCCGCTGGCGGGAAAGCCGAGTTGAGGATTCAACAAGTCCGAAAAACCCGAACCTTCGTCCCCGGGACGGCCGAGGTCATGTTTGACCAGGTCCGGCTGGATGAGGGTGACACCCGCCTGGAGGCCGTGCTTCAGATGGGCTCAAACCGGGTGGGTGTTCGCTACGTGGAAGTCTCCCTGATCCAGCCCGGCTCCGGGACCTCCGAAGGGCGTTGACCGGATTCTCCGGCAGCTCTTCATTTTTCGTTGAAACATGTGAGATCGGCAGGCGTATAATCATTTTGTGAGAAAAAAGCGCACCCTCCGCACTGTCGTCACCGTCATCCTGGTCCTGGCCGTTTCCGCGGCCGGCTACCTTTACCTGGGCCCCTCCGACAGCCAGCCGGGCGAAGACTACCTGACCGTCCCGGTGAGCCGCGGAGACGTGAGGCGAACCGTCAGCTCCACCGGTCTGCTCCAGGCCGTGGTGACGGTTCAGGTGGGAAGTCAGGTCTCGGGAAGGATCCAGGAGCTCCACGCCGACTTCAACAGCGTGGTCAAGAAGGGGCAGACCCTGGCCATCATCGACCCGGCCAACTTCGAGGCCCAGTTGGAGCGGGCCAAGGCCTCGCTGGCTACGGCCAAGGCGGCCGTCAAGAGCGCCGCGGCCAACCTCATCAACCGGAAGGCTGAATTGGAGAGCGCCCGGGCCAACGTGGAGGTGGGCGAGGTCAACCTGCAGGAAGCCGAGCGGGAGCTGAAACGGAGCCGCGAACTCTACGAAGCCGAGGTGATCTCGGATCGCGATCTGGAGAACGCCCAGGCCCTCTTCGATCAGGCCAAGGCGCGCCTGAGCCAGAACCGCGCCCAGGTCAGCCAGGTGGAAGCCTCCATCCGTTCGGCCCACGCCCAGAACGACCAGGCCGCCGCCAACGTGCAGCAGGCCAGCGCCAGCCTCAAGATGGCCGAAGTCAACCTGCACTACACCGACATCACCTCTCCCATCGACGGCGTCGTCATCGAGCGCAACGTGGACATCGGCCAGACCGTCGCCGCCAGCTTCCAGGCGCCCGTCCTCTTTCTCATCGCCAACGACCTGACCAAGATGCAGGTCATCGCCCAGATTGACGAAGCGGACATCGGCGCCATCTCCGAGATGGCCCAGGTCGATTTTGCCGTGGACGCCTTTCCCGGACAGTCCTTCGAGGGCAAGATCTCCGAGATCCGTTTGAGTTCCAAACTCCCCAACTCCGACTCCCAGGGCGGCGGAGCGCAGAGCGGCGGCGGGGCCACCAACGTGGTGGTCTACAACGTCATCATCGACGTGGAGAACACGCAATTGAAGCTCCGGCCCTCCATGACGGCCACCGTCAACTTCGTGGTCGCCCAGGAAGCGGACGTGCTGAAGGTGGCCAACTCGGCGCTTCGTTTCCGGCCGGAGGGAATGTCTCCGGAAGAGATTCGAGCGCTGATGCGAGGCGGCGGACGGCGGCCTTCGGGAGGCGGACCCGGCACCGCCATGGCCGGTCCCGGACGAGGCCCGGAAGCCGACCGGGCCGCCATGGCCGACGCTGCTGGTGGAGACGGCCGCCCAGGGTGGGGCGGACGAGGACGAGGCCCGGGAGGGCAACGGCGGGGACCGCGCCGGGGCGGCGACGAGATATCCCATGCCGAGATCGGAATCTCAACCATCGAACAGTATGGCATCCGTCCGGGTCCCAAGATCCGGTTTCCCCGCGCCGAGCGGACCCGGCCCCGGCCCGGTCTGCTCTGGGTGCTGGACGAGAACGCCGAGCCCCAGCCACGCCGCGTCCTCCTGAGTATCACCGACGGCAGGGAGACCGCCATCCTGCGCGGAGATCTGGAGGAGGGCGAAAGCATCATCACCTGGAAACTGGACGAATCGGGCCAGGTCCAGCGTGGCAGCAGTTCCCCCTTCAGCGGAGCCTTCGGGCCGCGCCGGGGCCGGAGCTCGGGCAGCCGGAGCGGCGCCCGAGGGGGTGGGAGCGGCGCCCGAGGCGGCGGCACCGGCAGTCGAGGCCGCTGATGGTTCAATTGGCTCGCGCGGAGCAGAATCTCCCCCATACCGTGCCTCCGAGCGGAGAGAGCCTCCTTTCCCTGGAAGAGGTCTGGAAGATCTACGACCTGGGAGAGGTCCAGGTCGAAGCCCTGAGGGGAGTCTCCGTGGATGTGGCATCCGGCGAGTTCGTCGCCGTCATGGGGGCTTCGGGATCGGGCAAGTCGACCCTGCTGAATTTGCTGGGTTGCCTGGACCGGCCGACCCGGGGACGGTACCGGTTGGACGGGATCGACGTCTCCACCTTCTCGGCGTCCCAGAGGGCCGACATCCGGAATCAGAAAATCGGATTCATCTTCCAGAGCTTCAACCTGCTGCCCCGGACCTCCATCTGGGAAAACGTGGAAGCCCCCATGCTCTACGCCGGCGTGGCGCGCCAGGAACGATCCCGACGGATCGAGGAAGCGCTGGAGGTGGTGGGCATCCCGGAGAAGGCCCAGGTCATGCCCAATCAGCTCTCGGGCGGACAACAGCAGCGGGTCGCCGTGGCCCGGGCCCTGGTCAACCGGCCCGCCATCCTTCTGGCCGACGAACCCACGGGCAACCTGGACTCGGCCACTTCGGAAGAGATCATGCGCTTCCTCGTGGATCTGAACCGGGACAAGGGCATCACGCTGATCATGGTGACCCACGAGGCATCCGTCGCGGCTCACGCCAGGCGCACGATCCAGTTGCGGGACGGTCTTATCGTCAGCGACAGGATTCACTAGGAGAATCGCCATGGGTTTCTGGATGATCTTGAAAATCTCCATCAAGTCCTTGGGCCGGAACATGATCCGCTCCATTCTCACCATGCTGGGGATCATCATCGGCGTCGCCGCCGTCATCACCATGGTCAGCCTGGGTCAGGGGGCCCAGCGGCAGGTGCAGGAGGAGATCGCCGCCATGGGCACCAACACCCTCTGGATCCGGGCCGGCAGCCGTCGCTCGTGGGGGATCCGGAGTGGATCGGGAACTCAGAACACCCTCACCGCCGCCGACTTCGAAGCCATCGCCCAGGAGGTTCCCACGGTCCAGGCCGTGAGCCCCAGCGCCTCCACCATGGCCCAGGTCGTGTTCGGCAACCAGAACTGGAACACCCGCATCGAAGGCTACAACGAGCAATACCAGCTGCTGCGCAACTGGCCCCTCACCCAGGGCGAATTCTTTCAAGAGAGTCACGTGAAGACGGCGGCTCGAGTCGCCGTCGTGGGCCAGACCGTGGTGGATGAGCTTTTCGGCGGAGGCGATCCGGTGGGCCAGACGATCCGGGTCAAGAACCTTCCGTTCCAGGTGTTGGGCGTCCTCAAGAAGAAGGGCGCCAACAACTGGGGCCGGGACCAGGACGACACCATCATCGTCCCCTACACCACGGTCCAGAAGAAGTTTCAGGGAGGGGTCCTCTATGTCCAGTCGGGGCTCATTTCCGCCGTGAGCGCCCGCGCCAGCTTCGCGGCCCAAGAGCAGATCAGCGCGCTCCTGCGCCAGCGGCACGACCTGAGTGCGGGGCAGGCCGACGACTTCCGGGTTCGAAACCTGAGCGAGTTTGCCGAAGCCGCCGAGTCCACCAATCGAGTGATGACCAGCCTGCTGGCCAGCATTGCCGCCGTCTCCCTTCTGGTAGGCGGCATCGGCATCATGAACATCATGCTGGTCTCCGTGACCGAACGGACCCGGGAGATCGGCATCCGCATGGCCATCGGCGCCCGGCCCGGACACGTGAGAATCCAGTTTTTGGCCGAATCCATCGTGCTCTGCCTGCTGGGCGGCTTCATCGGTCTTGGAATGGGGATCGGGGGGTCCTTCCTCGTCTCCCAGGGCATGGGATGGCCGACCCAGATCTCCCCCAACGCCATCGTGGTTTCCATCCTCTTCTCGGCTGCCATCGGGGTCTTTTTCGGATATTATCCGGCCCACAAGGCGGCCCGGCTGGACCCCATCGAAGCGCTCCACTACGAGTAGGCTCCGCGCGGGTCCGGACGAGGGAACGGGGACACGGATGGACCGTAGCCCGCATTTCTCACCAGGCCGCTACGCATATGATGGAAAACATTCTGTTTTTGAGCGTTTACACAGATTTTGCCAAGGTTCCTGCGGTACACACCGCGCTGGGCGCGCCCCCCCTGGTGAGAATTGCGGACTAGCGGCAACTCGACTCGTACCCTCATCGTCCGCCTGTTCCATCTGGCGGTGGAGAGCCGGAGACTGCTGGCCCTGTCCCTCCTGTGCGGCCTCCTCTTCTCGGTGGTCGGCCTCTTCCCTCCCCTGGTCCTGAGACGGCTGATCCAGTTGCTTCAGGAAGGGAGCCTGGCCGGGTCCACGCTGATCTGGATGGCCCTCGGACTGGCCGGACTCTTTCTGCTGCGGGGAGTGTTCCGCTACGGCTACGGAGTCTACTCCCACGTGGCCGCCTACCGGACGCTGCACAACCTCCTGGGCCGCACCTACGCCCGGGTTCAGGCCCTCCCACCGGGAGCCAACACGCATCGCCGCAGCGGCTCCCTCATGTCCCGGACCGTCAACGACGTGGAGGTCATCGAGGACTTTCTGGCTCACGGGGTGCCGGAGATCTTCCTGGCGGCGGTGATGCCGGCGGCCATGCTCCTGATCCTCTTCAACATCCACTTCGAGCTGGCGGTCATCGTCACGCTGCCTTTGCCGGTGATCGCCTGGCTGGTGTACCGGCTCTCGGGACGAACCAGTCGAGCCTGGAGGAAAACCCGGGGCCGCCGCGCCGACCTGGTGGCCGAAATTCTGGACCGGATCGGCGGCCACACGGTCATCAAGTCCTTCGTCCGGGAAGAATCGGAGCTACGGCGGGTCCGGCAGGCCAGCGCCCGCTATCGCGACAGCATCGTGAGAGCCAACCGTTGGTCGTTGATCCCGGCGGGCGTGATCGAATTCGCGGCCGGCCTGGCCTACCTCCTGGTCGTCGCCGCGGGGGGATACCTGGCCCTGGGAGGAGACGTGGCCCTGGCCGACCTGGTGGTCTTCATTCTCTACCTGGGGCAGATCTTCCAGCCCCTGTTGCGGCTGGCCAACCTGAACGACGTCATCCAGAAAGCGGCGGCCTCGGCGAGACGAGTCTTCGAGCTCCTGGAGTTGCCGGTGGAATCACAGGAGACCGGCCTGGCCGTCATTCCCGGCGACTTCCGCTGGTCGGTGGAACTGGACCGGGTCACCTTCGGCTACGCGCCGGAGACTCCCGTCCTCCGGGAGGTGAGCTTCCGGGCCGAGGCGGGCCAAGTGCTGGCCCTCGTCGGTCCCACCGGCGCCGGCAAGACCACATCCTGCAACCTGGTCCCCAGGTTCTACGAACCGCAGTTCGGAGCGGTGAAGATCGGGGGGATCGACGTTCGGAACCTGGCTCTGGGACCGTTGCGCCGGAGCGTGGCCCACGTCATGCAGGACGTGTATCTCTTCCACGCCACCATCCGGGAGAACATCCTGGTGGGAAAACGCGACGCCACCGAAGCCCAAATTCGTGACGCCGCCCGAGCCGCCAACGCCGAGGAATTCATCCTCTCCCTGCCCCAGGGCTACGACACCATGGTCGGGGAGAGGGGCGCCCGGCTCTCGGGTGGGGAGAAACAGCGGATCTCCATCGCCCGCGCACTCCTCAAGGATGCGCCGATCCTGATCCTGGACGAAGCCACTTCGAGCGTGGACACCGAGTCGGAGGTGGAGATCCGGGAAGCCATCACCCGCCTGACCCGGGACCGGACGGTCCTGGTCATCGCTCACCGCCTCTTTACGGTCCGCAACGCCGACCGGATCGTGGTGCTCCAAGAGGGACGGGTCGCGGAGACGGGAACCCACACGCGGCTGATTCACGCCGGAGGCCTCTATGAACGTCTCTGGACGGCCCAGGACACGTCACGGCACTGGCAGGTTCGCACGGCGTAGCAGCCTGTAACAAGACGCTGTTACTGGCGCGTGCAGCCTTCGAAGGAGATCTTCCCGTCTGGCCGTGCGATCCGTGAACGCGACTTCAAGCCGGGTGACACGATCCCCGACTCGGTCGATCCGTTTCATCATGAACAGACCCAAAGTCACACTTATTCCCGCCAGTCCGAGAATACCGATCAGTTCCGGGCTCATCCGAAAACTCTCCAATGTCAGTCCGTTTTCGCCACTGCTTCGCCCAACCGCTCCAATTCAGCGGCACAAACTTCGGTCCATTCTCCACCGGGCGCAGAACGGATCAATGAACGCATCCAGGAGACGTCCTTGCCATACTCGGTGAGCCGGCGCCGGTAGCTCTCCCGGTTCTTGGTGCAGACCAGGGTATACGGCCTGCCCCTGCGCTCGGTCACGTGGGACATGTCGAGTCGGTGTGCGTCGATGACCCGGTGCAGGTGCTTGCGCAGATCCTTTCGTAACGGGAACCGCTCCACCCTGGCGGCGGGGTTCTGGCAGAAGGCCCGGAGCTTGGCGCAGTGCTGGCATTCGCACCCGGCGGGACCCGCAATCTTCCAATCCCGCGGCTCCTCGGGCGCCGTTGCGCTACGCGCCAGCAACGAAGCTACGGCGTGGCGCCACAACATAGCGTAGGCGGCTGATCCCGTCAGCCCCTCTTGGCGATGCAGCCGGTCCAATGCCGCCGGAATAATCCGGTCCGGTCTGACCACCTTTGGATACTCGTTGACGGCCGCCGCCGCGGTCTTGGCTTCGTCCGCCAACCCGCAACTCAGAGCCAGTCCAAAAAGATCATGAATCGCTCGATGGTTGACGGGTTTCCGCTGCTTGTCCTCTCTCCGCCACGTCGTCCGATCAGACTCCGTGGGAGGATTCATCACTGCCGGCCATTCCTCGAGAGCCTGACGAACGCCT
This sequence comes from Acidobacteriota bacterium, assembly GCA_022827025.1. Classification (GTDB taxonomy): domain Bacteria; phylum Acidobacteriota; class UBA6911; order RPQK01; family JAJDTT01; genus JAJDTT01. The sequence continues at coordinate 6,800 of JAJDTT010000300.1, read as the reverse complement.
TCCCGGAGGGCGCCGTCCCAAGCGGGACCTGCCGTCTCACCGACACGCCGCAGCAGCGCCAGCGTATCGACGGGGCGGTACGCCAAGTGCGCTTTGACGAACCCGGCCAGGAACCTCCCGCCGGCATCCGTTCCGATCCCGTCCATCGCCGCCACCAAGTCTTCGTTTTCACGGCCGTCATACTTGTGCAGCACGACGTCGCGAAGAAAGCGGATGGTGAGGGTTTCGTCTCCGACCGCAGCCAGCAGGCGAAGCATCTTGGCGCGAGCCTTCTTATCGGAAACGTATGGTTCGGGGGGCCAGATCCCGATCAACCGGTTCACGAGATCGCCGATTTGCTTGCCGGCAATCGGATCCGCACCATCGAGTTGCTCGGAAACCCAGGCCACCGCTGCCTCGATTCCGCCCCTACTGATGATGACGAGCGCTTTCGACCGCGGCCAGATCACGAAGGCCGCACGGCGATAGACCTGCTCGATGGTCATGTTTGCGTTGCCCGTCGCTTCGTGCACCCATTGGTCGTCCGGTTCGGCGTCGTCGAGCGCGTTCTCCGGCAAAAGCTCCTCCCGGAGCAACGGAACCTCGCCGAAAGACGGGCGGCGTCCGTCCCCGTCCATCCAGCCGTCGAGCCAACGGCTGCGTTCGAGCAACTCGTCCATCACCATCTCATCGGCTTCCATATCCTGCCAGTCGCCATAATCGATGTCGGGGACGGCGATGCCTTCCTCGTTGACGTGTACGATCGCCATATACAACTCGCACCCGGCGCGGTCCGCCGACACCGACAGAACCCGCGCCACCGCCGCGTCGGTATTCTTCAACGCCGCGAAGGAGCGTCCGGCTTCGCTGTAGTCGTGCTCCAGGACCCAGGCGTACTTCTCGGGCGGATGATCGCTCTTCCGCCAATTGACGAGAAACTCGGTGACGCTTTCGACCTGACCGGAGTAGTCGGGAGCGCGCCGCGGCGTGTCGGCGTCACCGGGACGAAGGCAGAGGTTGAAGACGAGCGACAGCCGGTGGCCCCGGCGAACCGGCCGCGATTCGTGGGAGCAATCGGCGTAGAACGCCGCGAAGGCCAGTTCCGAGGGCTCGTCGGCGTTCATGTCGAGGGTCGCCTCCCGGCCCCGGTGGCGAACGACCAACTCGCCGCCGGCGCCGGCTGTCGGCAGCGAGATCGTGAGGGTGGCGATCATGCCGTCCGCTTTCGGGGTGTCGCGGTGAGAAGAAAAGAACCCTCCCGACGGGTAGACGAGCAATTTGTAGAGTTGCGCGTCCAGCCGTTCGACGGGACAACCGAGACCGGTCGCAGACGCGCCCAGGATTCCCGAGAACGTCTCCGGCCACGCGCGGCCGCCGAGGCGGACCCGTTCCGCGTCGATCTGCCAGCAGTCGCGGACGGAGGTGTCGACCAACGTCTCCGCTCCCTTGCCATAGGGGGCGCGCTCCGCCACCTCGATCAATGCGCGAACCTGGACGTCGGGAACCGGGAATGAGAGCGATCCGACACCGTCGACCTCCAGCACAGGCATGGGGACCAGCAACCGGTCGTGGACGAAAAAGTCTCCCGGGCGGTCAATGGAATGCAGCAGATCTTCGAGTGTTTTGGCATCCATCCTGAAATGCGTACTCCTGGATCAAACAGACCTTGCGGGACCGGCTCCCAATCTTCGGTCTCGATGCCGGTGATTCGGTTTTACGCCAACACACCCTTGACCACGTGGCCGTGGACGTCGGTGAGGCGGCGCTGAATGCCGTTGTGGTAGAAGGTGAGCTTCTTGTGGTCCAGCCCCAGCAGGTGAAGGATGGTGGCGTGGAAATCATAGATGGTGACCGGGTCGCGGGCCACGTCGTAGCCCACTTCGTCTGAAGCGCCGTAGCTGAATCCCTTCCGGACACCGGCGCCGGCCAGCCAGCAGGTGAAGGCGAGCTGGTGATGGTCGCGGCCCTTGGCTCCCAGCCCTTCGGTGAACGGGGTCCGGCCGAATTCCGTGGACCAGACCACCAGGGTGTCCTCCAGCATGCCCCGCTCCTTCATATCCTTCAGGAGTCCGGCCAGGGGACGATCCATGGTGTCGGCCTGATCGGTGTGATTCTCCCGGATGTCCTCGTGCCCGTCCCAGTTGATGCGGGGCCGGCCGAAGGCGCCTCCGATCCAGACTTGGACCACCCGGACACCTTTTTCCAGCAGCCGGCGAGCCAGCAGGCAATTCCGGCCGAAGGCGGCCGTCTTCTCCTGGTCCAGGCCGTAGAGCCGCCGCGTCTCCGGCCGCTCCGTGTCCAGATCCACGATGTCGGGGATGGTCATCTGCATGCGGGCGGCCAGCTCGTAGGACTGGAGCCGCGCCTCCAGGGCGCTGTCTCCGGGATTGCTTTCCAGGTGTTCCCGGTTCATCCGGGCCAGCAGTTCCATCTCGCTGGCGCGGCGCCGGGAGGAGACGGTGGGGGGAGTCGACAGGTACGGCAGGGGATCGCCCGAGTTGCGGAACGCCACACCCTGGTGGGACGCCGGCAGAAACCCGGCGGTCCAGTTGATGGACCCTCCGGCCGGAAGACCCCGGGGATCGGGCAGCACGATGAAACCGGGCAGGTCCCGGTTTTCGGAGCCCAGGCCGTAGGTGACCCAGGAACCCATGCAGGGGTATCCGTTGCGGGTGAATCCCGAATTCATCTGGAACGTGGCCGGCGTGTGATTGGAGCTCTTGGCCACCATGGACCGAATCATGCAGAGGTCGTCGGCGCACTCCGCCAGGTGGGGCAGAAGATCGCTCACCCAGAGCCCACTTTGGCCCCTACGTCGAAATTCAAATGGACTCTGCATCAAGGTTCCGGGTTGCCCGAAGAAGGTGTCGACCTTTCGCTTCCCGGCCATGGTCTTGCCATCCAACCGGGTCAACTCGGGCTTGTAGTCGAAGGTGTCCACGTGACTGACGCCCCCCGCGGCATAGATGTGCAGGATCCTCTTGGCGGGACCCGGGAAATGGGCGGGACGGGCCCCGAACCTGGACCCGGTGTCGCTTCCCCGGGTTTCGTCCTGGAGCAGGCAGGCCAAAGCGATGGCGCCCAAGCCGCTGCCTGAGTTCCAGAGGAAGTGCCTTCTGGGCAGCAGGGAGTTTGCCTTGGGATTGGAGTTTTCCATGGGACCCTCCCGCATCAGTTGAGATAAAGGAATTCGCTCGAGTTCAGGAGCGCCCAGCAGAAGCTCTCCAGTCCATGCTCGCCGGCATGGGTCACGGCCCGGATCGTTTCCTCCGGGCCGGGCGTTCGCCCCAAGCTCAGCCGATAGGCCAGTTCGATCTGCCCCGCGCTGTCGCCGGGCGCCTCCTGGCGGAGCCGCGTGGCCAGATGATCTGCCTGGCGCAGGACGAAGGGACTGTTCATGAGCGCCAGGGACTGGATCGGAGTCGTCGTGTTGCTGCGCCGGGGCGCCTTGCTGGAGGCGTCAGGGCAATCGAAGGCTTCCAACATGGGGTCGTGCCCGGATCGGACCACGATCCGGTAGATGGTGCGTTTCCGCATCGGCGGATCGGCGGAGTCGACCAGGTCATAGAAGTGGCTGTTGAAAAACCTCACCTCAAAGGGGCGGAATCCGGGTCCGCCGGGCTCCCGATTCAGGCGGCCACTGACGGCGAGCAGCGCGTCCCGGATCACTTCGGCCTCCAGCCGCCGGGGGGAGAAGCGCCAGAGCAACCGGTTTTCCGCGTCGGCGTCCGCCGCGTCCGCCCGGAACCCGGAGGACTGCCGGTAGGTGTTGGAGAGCATGATCTCCCGGTGCAACTGTTTCAGGCTGCCCCCTTGCCGGAGGAAGGTGTGCGCCAGCCAGTCCAGAAGCTCGGGATGTGAGGCGCGGCCGCCGTTGAATCCGAAATCATTGGGGGTCGAGACGATTCCCCGTCCGAAGTGATAGTGCCAGACCCGGTTCACCAGGACACGCGCCGTGAGGGGATGGTCCGGGTCGGTGATCCATTTCGCCAGTCGAAGGCGGCGCTGGGCTTCGTTCCCGTCGGGAGGCAACCCGAATTCAGGTTCCGGAGAAGAGATGGCGAGGAGTCCCCCAGGCTCGACCGGATCCCCCGGCGTCGCGGGGTCCCCCCGCTCCATGACCACCGGCGGCCCAGCCCGATAAGTCCGGACAGCGTAGACGAGAGGAACCTCGGGAGCCCCTTTCAGCAGCCCTTCCTGGCGTGCCGCCTCTTCCAACAGTTCATCTCTGGCGCGCCGCTCCTGAGAGCTGGCCTCGGCGTTCCACTCGTCGGGAGTCACTCGCTGGATGCCGGCCCGGAAGGAGGCAGCGATCTCCTCCGAGGACAAGGCCCGATCATAGAGCCGGGCTTCCTCCACCATCCCCGTCCTGCCCCCGCCGAAGACGATTCTGACCCGGCCCCGGGCAAAGGCCTGGAGCGCTGACTCGGGACCCTCTCCCTTGGGATCCTGGGCCCAATAGAGCAGCCCCTCACGATAGATTCGGATGCCGCCCTGCGAGTCATAGGCAATGGCGATGTGAATCGGAGTCTCTGTCTTCGTCTCCTTGTGCCGCTTGGGACTGACCGTGCGGTTCTTGAACTCGCTCAGGTTTCGCCAAGTGCGGGATTTGTGGTGGTAGTAGATGGCATCGAACCGCCCCCGGGGCAGCGGCGAATCGGTATCGTCGACCTTGAAGAAGTGGAATTGATGGTTCTCTTTCGAGACCCGGACCCATGCCTCGAGGGTCTTTTCCGCCAAGTCGACGGTCAACGGCCCGGATCGGCCCTCGGCATCCTTGAACCGGATCCCGCCATCCTCGAACCGGATCTCCCCGTCTTCGCCCAACGCCCCCGATTCCAGGGACAGGTGCCCGTCGCCCACCGAGTCGATCCCGTTCAGATCAAAGGTCCAACGAGAGACGGGTCCGGGGGCCGGTTGCGGAGCGATCCCCCGCTTCGTCAGGACCCGCTCCCGGACCTCGTCCTGGAGCTGGGCCAGCCGCCGCTTCAGGCGACGGATTCCATCCCTGAGAGGCTCGGTTCGTTCCTCGTGGGCAGCCGTCTCCGCCGGCGTCAGCCAGGGCCGGTCTCCGGCGCGGATTCCGTCCAGGCAGGCCTTCAGACGATAGTAATCCCGCTGGGAGATGGGGTCGAACTTGTGGTCATGGCATCGCGCGCAGTTGACCGTCATGCCGAGGAAGGTCTGGGCCACGGTCCCCACCATCTCTTCCATCTCCACGGCCCGGACCCGGGCTCGCATGATGTCGCTCTGCTGCGTGTGCCCCACCTCGTCCCAGGGAGCCGCCACCAGGAAACCGGTGGCCGCGATCCCGTCCCGGGTCCGGGGCTTCAGAACATCACCGGCAAGCTGCTCCAGGACGAACCGGGCATAGGGCTTGTCCTGATTGAAGCTCCGAATCACATAGTCGCGGTAGGGCCAGGCATGATCCCGGATCTTGTCCCGTTCGTAGCCCTGGCTCTCTCCGAAGCGGGCCAGATCCAACCAATGCCGGCCCCAGCGCTCCCCGTAGTGACGCGAGGCCAGAAGGCGGTTCACCAGATTCTCGTAGGCTCCGGGCGACGTATCGGAAACGAACGCCTCGATCTCCCCGGGCGTCGGAGGCAACCCGATCAGATCCAGGGTCGCCCGCCGGATCAACACCTCCCGGGACGCCGGAGCCGAAGGCTCCATCCCCCTCTCCTCCAGAGCCGCCAGGATGAAGGCATCGAGGGGTTTTCGGACCCACGCCGCCTGTTTCACCGCGGGAACGGCCGGTTGGTGCACCGGCTTGAGGGACCACCAGAGCGATTCAGGCGCAGCGGTGCCGGCCGCGGACGCATCCTGGTCCCCAGACGGCCAGACGGCGCCCTCATCGATCCAGTGCCGCACCAGGTCCACCTCCGCTTTCGACAGGGGACCACTCGGCGGCATCTCGCCGGATCGAACCTTTGCAAAGAGGAGGCTTTGTCCGGACTCGCCCGGCTCCAGCGCCGGACCCGAATTCCCTCCCAAGAGGGCCCCCTCCCGGCTCGACAGATCGAGACCGGCCACGGCGCCGATCCCGCGGTGACAGACCTGACATTTTGCCAGGACGGAAGAGACTTCTCCGGCGGTAGCGGCCGGTGCGGATTCGCTGCCGAGTGCCGTCACCGCCAGGAACAGCATCTGAAGGCCGGCTGTTCCCGCCCGTGTGACCGTCCATTGGATCCGAGCCACCAATCCGCCGGTACGGTACGGGAATCCGGGATGGGGGCAGCGTGTTCCCGACGAGGCAGCGGCAAGGTCCGAATCAGGCATGGGATCGCCCAACTCTATCCAGCGGCCGCAGGCAGTTCAACCGCCCGGCCTGAGCGAGAGAAGAGATTTCGGGGTGATGGTACTATCTGCCGATGCACGCCCAGGGGTCGGCATGGCTGCTCCTTCCGGTCCTTTCCGGTTTCGCTGTCCTGAGCCTTGCCCAAGTGGTGCCGCAATACAAGGGCAAGAAGGAGAATCTCCCCCGCGTCGTGGCCCCCCAGCCGATTCCCTTCAGCCACAAGCTCCACTCCCGCCTCGGCCTGACCTGCGGGGGCTGTCACGCGAAAGCGTCCAAAGGAGCGCGAGCCGGCTTTCCGGCGCCCGCCGCCTGCCTGACCTGCCACAATACCGTCCGGAGGAACCATCCCGGAATCCAGGCGCTCAAGCTCCTGCATCGGCAGAGGAAGGAGCCCGAGTGGGTCCGGGTCTACCAGCTTCCCGACTTCGTCTTCTTCAGTCACGCCAACCACGTGAACGCCCAACAGCCCTGCAGCGCCTGTCACGGCGCCGTCGAAACCCATGAGGTTCTGAACCAGGAGGTC
>JAJDTT010000039.1 GCA_022827025.1 Acidobacteriota bacterium | reverse complement strand
AAAATTGCTTCCAATTAGACTCTAAGTCGTTTCTTCCATGAGAGTTATCTGCCTGACGGCGTTGGTGGCCTGTTCCCTGCTGTCTTTTGGTTTTTCAGCTGGTCTTGTGCCTGTTCAGAGTAAGAAGGAGCAGGAAAGGCAAGCGCGTGAGGAGCGGCAAGACCATTTCGAACGGTGGTTGAACGAGGATGTCGTTCACATCATCCTGGAAGAAGAGAGGACGGTTTTCGAGAAACTGACGACCCCGGAGGAGAAAGAACAGTTTATTGAGCAGTTCTGGCTGCGCCGCGATGCGGACCGGACCACGGCCGAGAATGAGTTCAAGGAAGAACATTATCGTCGAATCGCCTATGCAAACGACAATTTCTCAAGTGGCATTCCGGGGTGGAAAGTAGACCGGGGCCGTATCTATATCATCCACGGCCCGCCCGCTGAGATTGAACGTTATCCGTCGGGGGGAGTTTACCAGCGCCCATTTTATGAAGGGGGAGGCACCACCAGCACCTTCCCATTTGAAATCTGGCGCTATCGCCATATTGAAGGGATTGGGAACGACGTCGAGTTGGAGTTCGTCGACAACAGCCTCACGGGGGAATACCGGCTGACCATGATCCCGGACGAAAAGGACGCTTTTCTGCGGGTCCCCGGAGCCGGTAAGACCGTCGCCGAACAAATGCGGTTGGCCACGAAAAAGGATCGCCCCTACTTCACTCCCGGGAATTCGCAGCGCTATCCCTTCATGAACCAGCGCGCCAAGGACAACCCTTTCGTCCGTTATGAGACGTACGCCAGGGTGCAGCGGCCCCTGCAGATCAAATACAAGGATCTCCAGGAACTGGTGAAAGTCGGTATCTCTTACGAGACGCTTCCCGTGGAGACTCGCCACGACTACTTCAGGCTGAACCAGGAAAAGGTCCTGGTGCCGGTCACGATTCAGGTGGAGAACAAGAACCTGACCTTCAAGCGGGAAGAGGGCGGCTACGTTGCAGAGGTGGCGGTCTATGGCCTGGTCACCAGTATCGCCAACCAGGTTGTCGCGGAGTTTGAAAACGACCTGGTCATTTCCTACCCGCCGGAAGTCTTTCAGCAGGCCCTTCAGACGCATTCTCTATATCAGAAGCACCTCATCCTGGACCCCAGGATGCGCTACAAGATCGATCTGGTGGTCAAGGATCTTCGGGGCACGAAGGTCGGCGCTGTCCGCCGGGCCATCGTTTCGCCGTCCTTTCCAAAAGAGAAGCTCGTTGGCAGTTCGTTGATACTGTCCCAGTTTATCCGGCAGCTCGGCGAAATCCCCAAGGACGACCAGATGTTCGTCCTGGGAGACGTCTGGATTCACCCCAGCCTGAAGAGAGTATTCTCCGGCGACGGCCGTCTGGGAGTTTACCTTCAGATCTACAATGCGGCGCTGGATCAGACAGACCAGGCGCCCTCACTCGAGATCAGCTATAAGATCTCTTCCCAGAACGGCGAGATCTTTACGGAAACTCTGGATCAGAATGGACAATCGATCCAGTTTTTTTCCTCTCGGCGAGTGGTGCTGATCAAAGGGCTGCCCCTGAGACACCTGAAGACCGGCAAGTACCGCGTCCAAGTCCTGGTTCAGGATCGCATCAGCGACGAGACTGTGATTGCTGAAGAGTCCTTTGAAGTTGTGAAGAGCCCAGTCGCCAGTTCAGGTTAGTTCGAGACCCGCGCCGCCGTTCCGGTTTTCAACCCTTCGCGCCCTCCGGCATTTGCCGGAAGATCCAATGTACAATCCGGCGAAATGTTCGGAGGCCGTTGCGGAAGCGGTCGGGAGGATACTGTGAAGTCGACTGACAACGACGTTCAAAAAGGCTCAGGCCCCGAGGAACTGATGAGAGCCCTGGACGAGGCTCGAGTCCCGCACCTGAACCCCATCCTCACGCTCCTGGTTCTGCAACTGCTGGGTTTGGCGTGGCTCTTCCTGGTTTCGAAGGCCCTCGGCGGGTGACCGAAAATCACGCCGGTAGCAACTGACATGCTTCTCTGGTCTCTCGTACTCCTCTACATCGCAGGCCTCATGGTTCTCGGGGCCGTCCTGTCCAGAAGGATCCGTGGCGTGGAGGATTTCCTGGTCGCGGGCCGGAGGGCGAACCGGTGGATGATCAGCCTCTCCATTCTGGCCACCTGGGTCGGTGTCGGTACCTTTGTCGGCGGCACGGGCGGCTCCTACGACCTGGGTATCTCATTTTATTGGATCCATTTTTCCTATATGGGAGCCACCGCCTGGTTGGGCCTCTACATCATCCCCAAGGTTCGGCGCACCGGCGTTCTGACCGTGCCTCAACTGATCGACAGGCTCTTTGGTGCCAGACACAAGCTGGTGACGTTGATCCTGGTGTTCATCGGGGACATGGGTGCGATTGCCGGAACCATCCTTGCCAGCGTGATCCTGATTTCTTTCTTTCTGGGTATCGGTTTCGTTCCGGCGCTGATGATGGTCCTGGGGGTCACGATCGTCTACGTCTTGCTGGGTGGCCAGTGGGCGGTCCTCTGGACCGACTCCATCCAGGCCGTGATGCTGACGGCGACGGGCATTTCGATCTTCGTCATCGGAGTGACAAAGCTGGGGGGATGGACCGGGTTCGTGGGGCGGCTTCCCGCGGAGATGGTCTCAGTCACCGGGACGCTTGAATTCGGAACGATGGCCGGCTGGGTCGTCGAGGGAATCGTGATCGCGATGGTCTACCACGCGCTGTTCGTCCGGGGTTTGTCGGCCAGGAGCACCCGGGAGGCACAGCTTGGCTTCTTGTACGGCGGCATTCTGTGCACCTTCTTCTACATCCTTCCCCACGCTTTGGGCCTCTTGGGAAGGGCCACCTTTGGAATCGGAACGGAGCCCAACCACGTTTTCTTCCGTCTCATGTCCGAGGGATTGCCTGTCCTTCTGGTGAGCTTCGTGCTCGCCGGCGCCATTGCCGGCGCCATGTCCACGCTGGACAGCGCCCTGATGTCGGTGGCCTCCTACCTGACCATCGACCTGTATCAACGGCATATCAAGCCGGCCGCAACCCAGGGTGAAATGGTGACCGCGGCGCGCGTCGCGGTGGCGGGAAGCGCGATCCTGGGGGGCCTGTTCGCCTATGCCCTGCCCATGACCCTCGAAGTCTTCCTGGTGGGCCAGCGAGTTCTGGGTTCGGCGCTGGCTCCCGTCCTGATCGGCTTGATCTTCCACCGGCCGCTGCGGCGAATGCCCGCGACGGTACTGTCCGCCATGGTCGCCGGTGCGGGTGTGACCATTCTGTTCACCTGGTTGGGTCACCAAAGCGCCGGCGAGATCAAGGGGATCGCTTACGTCTGGCAGTGGCATCCCTGTATTCCCGGGACGGCAACGACGGTGCTGGCCCTGTTGGTCGGAGCAAGGATGGAGAGGCCTGCGGCTCAAGACAGGATCGCCTGATTCGGTGGTTGCGAAAAGAAGCTGTGAGGGTCAGCCGTCGGAGAGCATGGCCTGTTCCCGCTCAACCTGGGCAGCCACCTGAAAGAGCAGGCTCTCGCGAAAACGCCGGCCGATGAGTTGCATGCCGATCGGCAGTCCATTGGCGCCAAAGCCGCAGGGAACCGACAAAGCCGGAAAGCCCGTGACGTTGAGGGGGCAGGTGTTGCGGTTCATTTCAATCGAACCTCTTCCTTCCCAGGACCCTGCCCGGCTCGACTCGGTCAGCTTGATGGCTTTCAAGGGAGTGGTGGGAGTGATCAGGACGTCATAGGCTTCAAGCATCTCGTCCAGTTTCTGCGTCATGGCGTGCCTCAGGTTCTGGGCCTTGGAATAGTAGACGCTGCAATACTCGCGCCTGAGATACTTGCCCATGACCATCCAGACTTTCAGGAGGGGAGGGAAGCCGTCACTGCCGGCTCTGCGGGCCCTGCCGAACGCCTCCTGCCAATCGGGGTCGCACATGCCCCCCCTCCAATAGCCTTCCAGGTCCGACTCGACCATGGCGGCCAGCGAATGCCCGATGATCGACAACAGGACCGGCCAGGCATCCGGCCACCAGGGGAGGGAGACTTCCTCTACGGAGGCGCCGCGGGCCTGCAATTTCCCGGCTGCTTCCCAGACCGCTTGGCCGACATCAGGTTCGGACTGATCCCATTGCATGGACTCCTTGATGACTCCCAGCCGGAGACCGGAGACATCCTCTCGGAGGGCCTCGCTGTAGCTCTCGACTCGTATGGGTCCCCGAACCCACTGCGGGTCCCTGGGATCCTCTCCCGCGATGGCTTCCAGGGTCAGCGCCACCTCCCGCACGGACCTGGCCATGGGGCAGACCTCGTCCAGGGTGTGGTCAAGATAGGAAAGGCCGAAGGCCGGAACCAGTCCATGGGTGGGCTTGATGCTGACGACTCCACACCAGGAAGCCGGGATGCGCGCGCTGCCCCCCTCGTCGACGCCCAGGGCGAGATCGACCTCGCCGGCCGCCAGCGCCGCCCCGCTGCCGCCCGAAGACCCGCCTGCGGAGTACTCGATGTTGTGGGGGTTGCGGACCGGGCCGAAGTCGCTGGTCTCGTTGGTGCCGCCCATCCCGAAACTGTCCATGTTCAACTTGCCGACGATGGTGGCGCCGGCATCCAGAAGGCGCTCGGTCACCGTGGCGTCGACGCTGGGGACGTACTCGGCAAGGAGGCGCGAGCCGTTGGTCATGGGAACACCGGCCACCCTGATGTTGTCTTTGAGCCCAACGGTCTTTCTGGCAAGCTTTCCCGTGGGAGCACCCTTCACCCGGCATTTTCGAATGAAGGCGTTGCAGGGGTCCTCCTCCGGTAACGGGCGGTAGCCCCGGTCCCGATCCGTGTATCTGACCTGCAACCCGTATCTGACCTGCAACCCGGCGACAGGCAGATCTTGGAGGCGCTCCACGTCCACAAGCATTCCATTCATGAGGGATCCCAGGTCGGCCGCCTCTTGTTGGGACAGGTGGATGTATTCCCTGGCGGCCAGAGATCGTATTTCTTCCAACGAGGGTCTTCTGATTTGTCCGGACGGTCTGGCGCTTGGCATTGAACAATCCTCTTGCATTCTTCCTGAGTGTGGAAAGGCCCTCCATCGGCCGATTCCCATCGCGGCACGGAAGGGGCCCCCACACTGTGCAAGCAGTTGGGGGACTATTGAATCGGTGGAACGGACGAGGTGGTCAGAAAACTCAACAGATGAGCCATTTCCTGGACGCTGATCTCCTCCTCGAGGCCTTCCGGCATTCCCGACACGGCTGACGAGAACATCCGCCGAATATTTTCTCTGGCGATCACGGTCTCGCTGCCATCTTCGCGCAGCAAGGTCACGGACGCAGGCGTCTGCGAGCCAATGACTCCCTCGTGAAGAACCCGATTGTTCAATTCGATCACGTACAGCTCGTAGTTGTCCGAGATCGATTGGCTGGGCAACATGATGTTGGTGAGCAACTCCTCACGCGACCGATGCCGCACCGTTCCGAGATCAGGGCCGAAGCGGCCGCCCACACCCTCGATTTGATGGCATTTGTCACAGTTTTGCTTGAATACCTGTGCTCCCTGGACGGCATCCCCGGAAAGACTCAGGGCCGCCCGGTATTGTTCCAGAACCCGGAGTCGTTCCCCCTCCAACTTGCGCAAGAGCTCATGGACGCGGAGCCGTATCGCGGCATCCTCCTGCATGACAAGGCGAATCTTGTGGCCTTGATTGATCGTCCAAAATGGGACCGCTTCATTTTCGATCCCAGCCACCAACAGCTCGACGAACTCCGGCCGGGATAGAAGCGCTACGGTGGCCGCCAGACGGACCGGAGGAGTAAGTTCCCTCCATTTGGAGATGAACAATCGGCCAGACTCGATCCCCTCGATCTGCCCCAGAGCGCGCACCGCCGCGGTCTGCACCTCTGGCGGTTCCTGCGGATCGAGCAGCGAGCTCAGATGGGCGAATCTCGAGTTCACACCGAAGAGGGCCAGAAGGCGCACCGAGTCGGCTCTCAGGGCAGGGTCTGCCGCTTGATCTTCGATCCTGTCCAGGAGATCCCTTATGAGGGGTTCCGGGGCTGGACTGAGGGGTTTCTCCATGAGCTCCAGCAACTGCAGCGTTGCCCTTTGCACCGGCAGGGTCGATGCCTGGTACAAGCCGAGGAGCAGGTTTGATGAAAGCCCTTCCGCGGCGCTTTTCGACCCTTGCCCGATTCCCTGGACCAGGCCTTCGAGAGCGGCCGCACGCCACCAGTCGGATCCTGGTCTCTTGGCACTCGCTACCTTGCGCAAGAGTTGCCTGACCCCCGAATGGCCGGGACCGGCGGCGACCATGGCGGCGATCCGGCGAATGAACGCGATTCTCTCCTTTGACGCTTCGTCGCCAAATTCGGCCAGGCTCGTGTCGAACAGATCGAGCGGCCGGACGCCAGCGGCGCTGAGAGCCGCAATTTGCATCCATTCGTCGTCAATGTCCCGCATCAGCAATTGGCGGCGGGCATTGCGGGCGCCGGGCGAGTCCACCCATCCCAGCGTGCAGAGAAGCTGGAAGCGCACTCTGGGATGAGCATCCCCGGTCATCGCCAGCAATCTTTCCGCCAGCCCGGGAGCCGCCGCCAATCCCGGCTCAGCCAGCCGGATCGCGTTCTCCCGGATCCCCGGTACCGGATCTTCCAGGGCTGTTTGGATGAGAGAGGCATCCAGTATTCCCAGGCCTTCCAGAGTCCACAAAGCGTGAACCCGTGACTCGGGCCGGCTGCCGCCGGTGGCGATCTCGATCAGACGATCGATTGCGCCTGCGCTCTGACGGCCAACGAGCAGCCGCTGGGCGTGCATCCTCCACCACACGTTCGGATGGTTCAGATATTCGACCAGGTCCGGATCCGAGGCCTTTCCGAGAGGAAAGTCTCGCACCAATGGAACGGGCTCCTCGGAAGCGGGAGTGATGCGGTAGATTCGGCCCTGCTGACTACCCTCGTATAGAACCTGAGGTCCGCTGTCCTGACTGTGGAACTCGTCGGACATCCACTCCGGGTGTTCGACAATCCGGCGGTAATAGTCCACGACGTACAGAGCTCCATCGGGTCCGGTGTACAGATTGACTGGCCGGAACCAACTATCGGTGGAGGCCAGGAATTCCGCCTCTTCGCCACTTCGACTGGCCCGCAGCGTGACGCCGTTTTCCTTCAGCACGTCGCAGTGAACCAGGTTGTGGGCCGGTTCGGCTACAAAGGAGGCTTGGTCGAATGGAGGGCGGAAGAGTCCTCCCAAATAGATCGAAATCCCACAAGCCGATGTAAAGTTGCCGGGACCTGTGAGAATTCGGTGCTCCGGGTTGTGGGTGATGGGATAGACGCGAGTGGTGTGATCTGGGATGTCCGCTACCGGGGAAGCGGTGCGCAAGGAAGGGTTTCGCCCCAGGTAAGCAGCGGCAATGACCTCCTGGCGAATGTGCCGACCGTTGGTGACAAGAATTTGGCGTCCCCATCGATCGAAGCTCAGTCCGAATTGAGAGATGCCTGAAAGGGCCTCCAGCTCGAAAGTGTCCGGACGAAAGCGGAGATTGCCGGTGGAACTGTCCAGTTGGGGCCCGTCGCTGCGGTTGGGAAACCTTTTCTTGGATCCCGGATCGCCGAACTTGTCTTGGAAGACAATCGTTCTGATCGCCGGCTCATTGGCAAGGTAGATCCAGTTGTCCAGTCCATAAACTGGAGTGCTGACCGTGTGCTGAGGGTTGGAGAGGGCGAAGCCGGTCAGTACGGCCTTTCGGAGATCGGCACGGTTGTCGCCGTCCGTGTCTTCGAAATACCAGACGTTGGGCGCATCGGTTACCAGAATCCCGTCCTTCCATCTCAGAACCCCCGTGGGAAGCACGAGTCCATCGACAAATATCGTGCTTCGATCGGGAAAACCGTCCTGGTCGGTGTCTTCCAGCAGTTTCACGCGCCCGGTCGCCCCGATGTTCAACGGATAGCCGGGCATCTCAACGACGAAGACGCGGCCGTGCTCATCAAACTCCATCGCCACAGGGTCGACAATCATCGGTTCCGAGGCGAAGACCTCGATTCTGAAGCCCTCTTCGATCTTGAAGGTTGTCAGAGCCTCTGAGGGCGTGTAGGGCGGGCCCGGCTGGCCACAGTTCACGACCCCGAAAAGGCAAAGCAGAAAAACAAATAATTGAGAGGACCCGCAGCGCAACAAGGTTACGAGATTGATACTATGAAGCCGACCAGCGGTCAAGCGGCCCCGGTTTCGAGTGTAAATTGAGACAATTTGCACCATTGAAAGGGTGTTTCCGCACAGGAAACCCATAGGGAATGCATATAGACATGCCCTTGTTGTTCCGAATACTGCTCCCTGGTTTTCTGCTGCTCTCAGGATCGTGGGTTCGAGCGATTTCACAAGACCACCAGGTGACCTTCCAAGACGTGAGTGAGGCAGCCGGACTGAATATAACCACTACTTGTGGAACTATTGAAAAAAGGTTCATTGTGGAGGGAAACGGGAGTGGTTGTGCCTGGATCGACTACGACAACGACGGATGGATGGATCTTTACATTGTCAATGGGATCTCGCTCGAGAATCTTTTTGAAGGCGAGACGGATGCTTCCCGGGCTCCCAATTTCCTGTTCAAAAACAACGCAGACGGCACCTTTACCGAGGTGACCCGGTCGGCCGGAGTTCGTGGGTCGGGACTTGGGAACGGGGTCGTGGCCGCCGATTACGACAACGACGGTTTTATCGACTTGTTCATTACCAATTACGGAGAAGACCTCCTTTATCGAAATAATGGCAATGGCACATTTACTAATGTAACCGGGAGCGCCAACGTCGGTGGCGGCAGACGGTGGAGCACGGGAGCGACCTTCGGCGACTATGATCGCGACGGTTGGGTCGATCTTTACGTCAGCCGCTATGTCGATTTCGATCTCCAAAATCCCCCGACCGGAGGAGCGTCGTGCAACTACCGGGGGCTGCCCGTCATGTGTGGCCCCCTGGGCCTGAAGGGAGCTCCCGATGTGCTTTACAGGAACCTGGGAGACGGGACATTTCGTGAGGTGACGGTGGCGGCCCGCGTCGAGGACAAGAAATTGGGTTATGGGTTTGCTGCCGTCTTCGAGGATCTGGACAATGACGGGTTTCCTGAGCTCTTCGTGACCAACGACGCGGGACAGAATTATCTCTATCAGAATCGGAAGGATGGGACGTTCCAGGAGCTTGCTCTGCTGGCGGGGGTTGCCTACAACCGGGAAGGCCGGGCTCAGGCCAACATGGGAGTGGCTCTGGGAGACGTCGGCAACGACGGATTCACCGATTTGTTCGTGACGACGTTCTCTGAAGACTACTACCCGCTGTTTCGAAGTTCGGGGAACTTCAATTTCGAAGAAATATCGTTTCAAGCCAGGCTGGGGAAGATCACAATCCCCTACCTGGGCTGGGCCACCATTTTTGCCGACTTTGACAACGACGGCGCCTTGGATCTCTTCATGGCCAACGGGCACCTTTATCCGCAGGCCTCGGAAGTCGAGAGTCTCAACTACAAGCAACAGGATCTTTTGTTTCGAGGTTCCGCGGGCTTCCGGTTTGCGGATGTTTCGGGGGCGGCCGGGCTCACGCGGCTGCCTCCCAAATCGAGCCGGGGGGCCGCGGCTTGTGACTATGACAATGATGGGGACCTCGATTTAGTGGTCCTGGCCATAGACGACACTCTCACCCTCTTGCGAAACAATGGAGGCAACAGTGGACAATGGCTCCAGCTTCGCCTGGTCGGTCGCCCCGGGAACCGTTCAGCAATTGGCGCGAAGGTAAAGGTCGTGACGGGCGACGGGATCCTGCATCGGCGAGTTCGGAGCGGAGGCAACTACCTGTCCCACAACGACCTCCGTCTGCATTTTGGGCTGGGGAAGAGCGAGCAGGTGGATCGGATCGAGATCGACTGGCCCGGCGGTGGACGGGAGACCCTGGAGAAAATCGAAGCCGGCCGGATTCTGACGATCATCGAGGGAGAATCGACGGGCAGCCGGTGATTGCAACGGAAGGAACTCTTCCAGGGCTCGCCCCGGGTGACCGGCTGCCACGAAATCCCGGTCTCCGACCGGAAGGGTACGTATGTGCCATTGAGCCGGTTGGGAAGGTAGGAAGCAAAGAGCAACTCCAGATCATTAAGGAGAAGCACCGTCACCTCCAGGGTCGATGAGTGCCCCGCGCCAATCTCTCAGGGGCGGCTGCGACAGTAGAAGATGTTCGGGGCAGCGCGGAGACGGCACATTGATTTGCTCACCTGTAATTCGGCGTCGTCAAAGGGACCCGCGGCGCGACCGCAACTGATCGGTTGCAGCCGGTTCAATCGAACCGTCAGGAGCGATCGCAACGCCGTACCGCTTCCTGGCTCGCCGCCGGCTGATCTTGCCCTCCCTGACATCTCGCAGGACAAGTTCCGCGTCACGGGCCATGGGAGGACCATAGCCCCCGCCTCCACAGGTCTCGATGCGGGCGGTGTCTCCCTCCGCAAGGTGCACCGTGGCTTTCGATGAGAAGTTCCTTCCCTCCCCATCGGAAATCATGACGTAACGAGCCAGCTTGCCTGCCTTTCCGCCGAAGAGTCCGTGCGGCGCGAACCTGGCCCGGTCGGAGAGCCAGGTGAAGACCGCTTTGTGGTCGGGAAAGAGATATTCGCGGCACAGACCCAGTCCGCCCCGGAACTGCCCCGGACCCTCCGAATCAGGGATCAGGCTGTACCGAGTGATGCGAACCGGGTAGTTGAGCTCCGTCTCCTCGATGGGCGCGTTCTGGGTGTTCTGCATGTGGGTCTGCACCGCGTCCGGCCCGTCCGAGCCGACGCGGCCGCCGTATCCTCCCGCCAGACTCTCGTAATAGGTGTAATACTCGCCGCTTTTCGGATCTCGACCCCCGAAACCTACTTGGCACATCATGCCCTTGGTTCCCGCCGGAACCGCATTGGGCAGAACTTGGGAGAGCGCTTGAAAAAGGATCTCGCAGAGGCGGACGGAAACCTCCCAGCCGCCGACGATGGCAGCCGGATGCCGGGAGTTCACGACCGAACCACTCGGCGCAATTACGCGGATCGGCTGGTAAAAGCCGTCGTTGACCGGTATGTCCGGATCCACCAGGCACTTCAGCACGTAGACACAGGCCGTAAAGGTCTGAGTCAGATTGCTGTTCATGGGCGCCTGGCGCTGCTGGTCCGAGCCGGTGAAGTCAAAGCTGATGGTCTCCCCGTCCAGGGTCACCCGCGCCTTCAAATACACCGGCCGGTCGGTGATCCCGTCGTCGTCCAGCCATCCTTCGGCCCCGTAGCTTCCCCGTGGCAACTTCTCCAATTCGCTACGCGTCCGCTGCTCCGTGTATTCGAGCAGCCTTTCCATGTAGAACTTGAGCTCCTCGATTCCGTAGCGTTCCACCAGAGCCGCCAACCGGCGCATGCCCATCCTGTTGGCCGCGATCTGCGCCCGCAGGTCTCCCGACACCTCGCGTGCCGCCCGCACATTCGCCAGCACCATCTTCCAGATTTCGGAATCGGGTTCTTCCCGCGAAACCAGCTTGACCACGGGCAGAATGAATCCCTCCTGGTAGATCTCCCGGAACGCTCCGATACTGGCCGGCGCTCCTCCTCCGACGTCGACGTGGTGGCAGGTGTTCGTGACGTAACCCAGCAGTTCTCCGGCGTGAAAAAACGGAGCAACCAGAAAAATGTCGTTGAGGTGACTCGCCTGCCGATGGGGATCGTTCACCACGAGCATGTCGCCGGGGTGGAGATTCTCCGGCCCGTACTCGGCCACGGCCCGCGGCACCAGCCGGCCGATGGTCACCAGGTGAGCAGGCTGGCAGAAAGCCTGGGCCACCATTCTTCCTCTGCTGTCCACAAAGGCACAGGAATAATCCAGCCGGGTCTTGATATTGGTGGAATATGCGGTCCGCTGCAGGGAGACCGACATCTCTTCGGTCGTCTCGACCAAGGCGTTGCGGACCACCTCGAAAAGGATGGGATCGACTTTTTCCGACACCACACCTCGCAAGAGCTATCTGGTGCTGTGGGAACACGATATCATGAAGGGAACGCTCGCCAGAGTCTTGGACGGTTGCATTGAGATGTCCGTGGTCCCGGGATCGGGGTCGAGCTTGCCGGTGAGCCGGTCGAGACGGTAGCTGCGCGTTTCCGACGCGACTATCCCTGTGTGGAGCGCGAAGTGCGAGATGATCTCAGAGTGACTTTGACACCCACGATGTAGCTCATTTCATGGACCGTCACGGGAACGACGAACACTCCTTCGAGGATCTGGCTCAACTCGACCGGAACGAACCCTCCTGGCAAAGCGCCCTGATCGGTTTCGTCGTTATTTTCCTCTCGGTCGGCCTCTTCTTTCTCTTCTGGGTGGGACTGTTTCGGTTTTCCTCTCCATGAACGCAATTCTCTGGCCCCTGGTCGCCGCCTACGTCGTCGTGCTCATTGGAATCGGGGTCTGGAGCGCCCGGAAGCGCGTCGCGACCTATGAAGACATGACCGTCGCCGGCCGGGGCGTCGGACCCTTCCTGATCGCGTGTTCGGTGGCGGCCACGTGGATCAACGGGGTGACTCTGATCACCGTGACCGGCTTTGGGAAGAGCTTCGGCCTGAGCGGTTACTGGCACATGGGTGCTGTGGGAATCGGAACCCTGTGGGCCGGGATCTATCTCGTCCCCCGGATGTGGAAACTCCAGGTCATCACGACCCCCCAGATCCTGGAGCGTTTCTTCGGTCCGACGCATCGCCTGGTGGCCTTGATGGTGGCGATGCTGCGCGATTTCGCGGCCACCGCCGGGACCATCGGAGCAACGGCAATCGTGGCCTCGTCCGCGCTCGGAATCAGCATTTTCGAGGCTCTGGTCCTGACCTACTTCGTGACCGTGCTCTATGTCACGCTGGGTGGAATGTGGGCCGTCCTGATCACCGACACGATTCAGTTCTTCATCATTGTGCTGGGTACGGTGCTGCTGCTCATTCTTTCGATACAAGGCGCGGGGGGCTTTGGCGGAATCTTCCGGAAAGTGGACGATCCGACCCTTTTTTCGCCGACCGGAAACTTCGAAGCCCTTGAGATCATGGGATGGTTTTCGGTGGCGTTCTTCCTGTCCAGTGGTTACCAGACCCTGGCCCAGAGGGCGTTTGCGGCACGCAGCCGGGAAGCGGCACGCCGCGGTTTCATCTACGGCGGGATCTTCTGTGTTTTCTGGTACATCACTCCCGCCCTGTTGGGATTGGCCGGGATCGCCTTCTTCGGGAAAGAGGTGGAGGCCGACCAGGTCTTCATCAACCTGACCAGCGAGGTGGCCGGCCCCGTCCTTGGGAGCATCATCTTTGTGGCCCTCATGAGCGCCAACATGTCCACCCTGAGTTCAACCATCGGCACCATGGGATCCAACGTCACGGTCGACATCTATCAGCGGTTCATCGATCCGGATGCCGGGTCCGGCAGGATGCTCTGGATCTCACGCATAAGCATCCTCCTGACCTCGGTCCTGGCTTGCGTCACCTATTACTACATTCCCTTTCTCATGGAGCTTTTCCTGATCGGGGGCCGCATCGTCGGCGGCTCGCTGGCGCCTGTCCTGATTGCCATCCTGCTGTTTCCCTCCATGCGCAGAAGAGGCCGGACAGTGCTGGCGTCCCTGACCTCCAGCGCCGGGGCTGTCATCTTGTGCCAACTCCTGACGCCCCGGGAGCTCAAAGCAGGGACCAGCTTCTTTGTCTGGGGGTTCATGGATCCGGTCTTGGTCGGAGTGCTCGTTTCGCTGGTCGTTCTGGTGGCGGGCAGCCGTTGGGAAGGCACGAAGCGACCGGCTTTCCAGACGGCCGGCCCTACGGAATGACCGGCAGCACCAGGCGGGACGGGTACCGCTCACTGTGATGAACGGTCTGTCGGGCCTTCAACATCTCGGCACTCATCCCGGACCGGTTCCCTGTGTTCAGGTTCCGGGCATAGCGGGGAAAGTCACTGCTCGAGACCTCGAGCCGAATCCGGTGACCCGCCTTGAAGACATTGCTGGTCTCCCACAGGCTGATCGAGAACTCATAGACCCTCCCGGGCTCGATGGGAGTCGGATGCTCCAGTGACTCCCGAAAGCTGGCCCTCCGGATTCCCTCACAGATGAGAATCGCTCGACCGTCCGGGTAGACATCGGACAAGGCTGCAGTGAAATCGGTGTCCACGGCACTCGACTCGGCATAGAGTTTGAGTTCCACGGGACCGGTTACCTCAAGATCCTTCTCCAGTGGCTCCGAGGTGTAGACGAGAATATCCTGACGCTCCTGCAACGCCTGCCGGTCCCGAGGGCCCTGGAGCTCGGGATTCGTGGAGATCCTCCCACCCAGGGTGGGGACGGGATTCTCCGGATCGTAGACATAGCCGTCCGTTGGAGCATTCGGGACAGATTCTTCAGTCGTCAGAGATCCTTCGCCGCGGAGCGAATTGGCCTTGCCTCCACTGTGCAGGTAGAACGGGGTGAATCGGGTTCGCTCCAGAGGCCATTCATTCTCGAAGCGCCACTGGTTCGCTCCCATCACGAAAATCTTGATGGGCGGCTCCTCGCCGATGCCGTTGTCCATCCCCTTGAGCCAGTGGTCATACCAGCGCACGTGGAAATCGAGGCTGTCGTAGGTTGCGTTCTCACCGAAATCAACGGGCCAGTCCGGGTCCACGCGATTCACCGCGTGGGTCCAGGGCCCGACGATGATCTTGGTTCCCTCCCGGGCGGCGGCGGAGCCTCCCTCTTTCCGAAACCCATTCAGATTCCTCCAGCCTTCGAGCAGCAAATTGCCGTACCAGCCGTGGATGAAGTAGGCGGGAGCCTGGATGAGATGGTACTTGTCTCGAATTCCGTGCGCCTTCCAGTACTCGTCATAGGTGGAATGCTCGATCCATTTCTTGACGTTGGGCAATTCCACGATGTCGTCCAGGGCGGTGATCAACGGCAATCGCCGATAAATCTCGTCGTAGTCGAGAAAGGGGTCCCCCGAGTAGACACCGGCGATAGTGGGTTGCAGCACACGTCCGGAACCGAAGAGACCGGCCGTGATCACGACGTTGAGCTGGAGCACGCCGTCGTTGTAGATATGCCCGAAATTGGTCTGCTGGCAGGAGCTGGGGATCATGCACAGGACATGGGGACTCTGCAAGGGAGCCGGCATGAGTTGGGTGAATCCGTTGTAGGAATGCCCGAAGAGGCCGATTTTTCCGTTGCACCAGCTCTGCTTCGCCACCCACTGCTGG
>JAJDTT010000155.1 GCA_022827025.1 Acidobacteriota bacterium | reverse complement strand
CGGAGCCTCTGCCCGTCGTGGTCGACGAAGTGCTGGTGAACTTCGATCCCGACCGGGGGCTGCAGGCTGCCCATGCTTTCGTCGAACTGTCCCGGACCAACCAGGTCCTGGTGTTCACCTGTCACCCCTTCGTGGTCGAATTCTTCCAGGCGGCTGCCGCCGGGGCAGAAGAGCGGATTCTGAGTGTAGTCGACTTCGAGTAGTTCGTCGTCGGGTGTCCGCCGAACTGGGAAGGGAACATTTCGGTCGGATCGGGGAAAAACCCGAGTTGACATTGGGCTCCTGCACGCTGTTCAATACTGTTCCCGACGAGAACACAGTTGGACAGTCGCGGAGTGGGCGACTCGAAGATTTCTCTGGCAACTTGATCATCGACTCGTTGTGTATCTTCGTATTCTCGCGCCGGTCCGCCCCGTTCGGCTTCAACGGTGAATTTCTCTACGCTCGCTACAGTGTTCGGTGGTAACCAATCGTACGTGTGAACGTGGAACGGAGTTGAAGCAGATGAAGAAGAAAATCACATCTCTCGCCATCTTAGTGTTCGGATTTCAAGGGATGACCGCGGCACAGGATTCCATCTATTCGGCGGCCGGCGATGTCGCCATGGTCAGCAAGTACCTGTGGCGCGGTCAACGATTGACCAACGACTGGAGTATGCAACCGGCGTTCACTCTGGGCATCGGCGGTTTCTCCGCCAATATCTGGGGAACCATGGATCTGACCGCTGTGAACCCGGGCGACGCGTTGCCGATCCAGCCGGGTGATGGATTGAAGGGAAAATTCTCCGAGGTCGACTACACCTTCTCCTACGATCATTCCCTGGAAAACGCCACCATCAGTGTCGGCACCATCTTTTACACCTTTCCCGAGCGCTCGGCTTCGCTGGCGTCGACGACCGAGGTCTACTGGGGAGTGAGTCTGGACAACGCGCCCCTGGCCCCGTCGTTCACCCTCTACGTGGATGTGGACGAGACGAGCAATGGCGGAAGCACCGGACTCTATTTTCAGATGGCCGCCGGACACAGTTTCCCCACCAATCACGACGTCTTCACCAGTTTCGATCTGTCGGCGACGTTGGCCATGGTGAACACGGGATTCACTGACTTCTATTACGGCGTGAGTTCCGGCGGCCTTCATGACGCCAGTCTCACGGCGACCCTTCCCATGACCATCAACGACAACTGGTCCGCGGGTTTCTTCGTCACCTACAGCGGCCTCATCGGTCAGGAGATTCGCGACAGCCAGTTTCAGGATCCTCGGGAACCGGCCAAGCCGACGGGCGCCGACCTGGCCGACACGCTCTGGGGCGGCTTTACCCTGAGCGTCTCGTTCTAGAGGCCTGTCCCGGCGAATTCATATATTCGGAACGGGTCCGGCCTCGGATTCGAACCCCCTACAACCACGGGGACGTGGTGCGGGGGGCCGGAAGGGCCGTCCGGATGATCCCGGCAGGTGACGCCGGGCGGGCGACCACACACACCAGGGTCGCCCCTGCGAACCGGAAGGACTTGCGATGTGGTTATACGGGGCGGTATTGCACGCCGCAATGGGCCTCATGGGGGCTGGGGTTCTCATCGGCATGGTGGCCGAGGCCGGGGCGCAGTCACGCCGGTCCCAATGGTACGCGGGCGGAGCGGCCGGGGCGAATTGGCCGTCCAGGATGGAGCAGGAGGGCCACAATTTGGATACCACCTGCTATCCGGGCGAGGACTGCGACCGCTTGCCCGGCGGGAGGCCGCCAGGGTATCGCTGGCGCTACGATGTCGAAGGGAGGATCGGAACCGCGTACGAGTTTTTCCTCGGCCGCATGTTCAGCCACTTCAGGGTGGAATTCTCGGTCACCCGGCAGCAGAACGACATCGACTCGGACTTTTCCGGGATCAGCTACGTGGACGGGTCACCCATCCTCTCCATCGAAACCGACATTCGGTCGGAGGGAAGGGCTTCGGTAGGCGACCTGACGATCCGCACGCTCTCGCTGAACCTGTACTACGATCTCCCGTCGGCATCGAATCGAGTCACCCCTTACGCGGGAGCCGGACTTGGGATTGGGTTCGTCGACGTGACCGACCTGTTCTACGAGGTCTCCTACAGCGGTCCCGGCGGTCCCTACGACCCTCCCTTGAAGTTCTACGCCAGCCGGACCGACGAGGACCTGTCCGATACGACGCTCACGAAACACCTGTACGCCGGCGTCGACTTCGGATTGACTGAGAGGATGCTGTTGGGCGTGAAGTTGTCCCACACGCGGATGGGGAATTTCGTGGCTACGGGAGGGTACGACGTCCATCCGATCCCGGGATTGACCAGCGAGACCCGGTTCAGCGGCATGAACCACTGGTCGCTGGGGCTCACCGCCAAGTTGTTGTTCGGCCGTTGACTCTTCTTTCCTCCGGCCTGCAGACCCCGGCCCGGAATCCTCCTCGGCGGTTTCGGACCCGCCGTCAGAGTTCCAGCTTGCCGTCGAAGACCATGTCCTTGAGCTTGAACTTCTTGGAGACTTTGCGGCCCACGAGCCGGGTGACGAACTCGATGTTCTTTTCCTTCACGGTGATGGGGTTCGACGTGGGGCGGGGAAAGACGAAGATCAATTCGAAGCCGCCCTGGCCGGTTTGCGCGTTCAGAAGGTGAACCTGGTCCTTTTGCATCTGGACGGCCTCGAGAGCAATGGGCTCACGGCCTTTGACCTTGAGGAAAGATTCGGACCTCAGCCTTTCGACGACCGCCTGCTGCCGATCGGGAGGAATCCGGGTCATGCGGGCCGGCAGTCCGCCAACGCCGATGATGATGTAGTTCGCTTCCGGAGCCAGGAGTTCGGCCAATTCGGCGGTCGGCTCCGCCTGATCGCCGAACCGGGCTCGCGCGAAAGCCTGCTTGATGGGCAGGGCGCTGTACCATCGCAGCGTCAGATTCATGGCGGGGGGAAAGCCCCGGCCCATGCCGCGACCGCCGAACCCTCGGCCACCGCCTCGGCCACCGCCTCGACCACCGCCGAAACCGCCACCGCCGCCGCCGAGACCTCCACCGGAGCCGAAGCCCCGTCCCGACCGGTTGGGACCGTCGCGGCGGCCCGTTCGTATGGTGGCTCCCGTGACGCCCCGGGGCCGCTGCAAGCTCACGGTCATCTCCTTCGCCCAGGGAGACTTGTTGAGCATCCGCATCACTTCCTTCTCGGACCAGTCGGAGTACGCGGATTCCTTCCAGAATTTTCGGGGCCAGACCGGGGCGGTGGTCAGCAACAGGATGCAGGAGGCAAGCAGGATCGATTTTCGCATGGGCGAACCTCGTTTCTCAGGCGGCGGCCACGATTTCAGACCCCGTCGGGAACGATCTGGAAATCCTCAGCCAGACGATGCGGCTGGGATTCGGCGAAGCGCACCTCCACCACGATTCGATACTTGCCGTGGGCGAGTTGTTGCAGCGGGAGACGCGCATTGACGCTGGCCGTACTTTCCAATCCTCCGCGAAGGGCCTTCCAAACTCCTTCGTATATGTTCATTCCTCCGGCGTTCAGAATCAAGATCCTGTATTCACCGCCGGAGTTATCGGCGGTTTCCACCTGGCCGTGCACGTAGAGGGTCTCGTGCCGGTGGAAACGGCCCCCGACCCGGGGAATGAGAACCCGGGCTCCGATTTCCAGGGGATTGGCGATCTCGGCCACCTGCTTGCCCGTCTTGATCCTGTAGCGGGACTGAGACGCCGATTCTTCCAGCTTGCCGGCCAACACGAGTGAGCTGGACTGTATCGTTGCGCGGGACGGAAGGTCCAACCGGTGGTCCCTCTGGGACAACAACCCGGACCGGTTGTCCCGGAGCAGCACCCGGAGCACGTACCGGCCGGGTCCCAGGACCAGAAGGTTCTGGTAAACGAAGCGGGTGTCCTTCTCCCCCTCGTTGCGCCGGCGGATTTCCACCCGGTCCCGGAGCCCGGCGCGGGCCACGTCCTTCAGGTCGCGGGCCAGGATGATCACTTCCAGGTTGAGCCGCCCGGATTCGCTGAAGGACGGGAATTCGGTGCGGTCGAAGGCCGCCAGGACGGGAACCCGGTACCCTCCCTCGAAGTCGGGGAAGTATTCCGCCGAGATCTCGACGGGGAATTCGACCTTGGGGTCGCCCTCCAGGACGGTCTGGAGCAGCTTGAATTCCTTTTCGGGATTGCTCAAGGCGGCGTAGGGTTCGTCCGCATAGTAACCCTGCCGGTAGGCGAGGCGGAGCCCGGGCCGGCTGACGGTGACCTCGACCTTGCGGAAGCGGCCGTCGCGGGGTGGGGCGGGAGCGTAGTAGCCCAGAAGGTAGTAGTGGCTCGAATCCTCCTGGGCCTTGCGGAAGATCTTTCCCAGGTCGTTGTCGTCCAGGAGCACCGCACCACCGGTATCGGCGGCCAGGGTGATGAGCCCCTCGCGCGACTGGCTGAGCCGGACCAGTTGGTTGAGGTCCGTCCGGCCCGTGAAGATGCCCTGTCCCCCTCCCGAACGATGCGCTCCGCCCCCGGGGGAGAGGGCCACGAGTCCCCGGGCATCGACGGAATAGATGCTGATATTGGCCCGGTTGCAGAGATCCGCGGTCCAACGGAGCTGGTCGTCGTTCTCGATTCCGCGGCTGGTGAGTCCGGCGGAGAAATAGACCAGGGCCTTCCTTCCGGGAACGTCGCGGAAGGCATCGGCGATGGCCTGGATGGCGCTGAGCTGGTGGTTGCTCTCGAACAGGGCGAACTCGGTCTCGTCGGCCAGAAACTCCCCGCCGGCGGCCGCGTCCGAATCCTCATCGGGCAACGAAACGTCGCTTTCCCGATCCCGTTGGGAAAGGCCTCCCAGGACGCGGGACAATTCTCCGGAGTCGGAGGTGAAATCCACGAGCAGCTCGAGACCCTGGTCGTAGGCCAGGACGGCGACGGCGTCTTGCGGAGTCAGTTGCCGGTCCAGGAACCGGAGAGCCGACTCGCGCATCATCCTCGAGTCCTGGATGTTGGCGTTGGAGAAGTTGAAGAGGAGGATCAGGTAGCGCTTCTCGGGCGTGGCCGGATGGTCCGCGCCGGACCCGGCGGGAGAGGCCGCGGGCGGGGTCTTGGGTTCGGCTCGCCGGACGGTGACCCGCTCGCTGGTGAGCGGCAGGAACACCTCTTGGAAATACCCGATCTTCTGGGAGACTCCCTCCTCGAGAAGGGTGAAGTCCTCTGCTTTCAGACCCCGGACCGGACGCCCGTCCGCATCCCGGACCTGGACGTCCACCAGGATCAGATTCGTCCTCACCCGGAAACGGATGGGGGAGTCCTGGCTCCACAGGCCGTTCCAGGCCAGAAGACAGACCATGGCGGACGCAAACACCCGGGCCAGGCGCCGGGCTCCGGACGCGGGCCGGTTCGGAAGATCCCTGTTTGCAGTTCCGGCAAGCAGCTTCATGGACAGTCAGGGACGTTGGCGTCAGAACATGAATCTCAGGCGCAACTGGATCCGCCGCATCTCGGAGACCGACGTGATCTGTCCGAACCCGCGGGAGTTCACGATGGTGTTCAATCCGGTGTAGTTGACATGATTCAGCAGGTTGGTGGCATCGGCCTGCAGGATCAGCCGCATCCCTTCACCTCCCACCGGGATGGACCTGGCCAGGCTCAGGTCGATGGTCCAGGATCCCGGACCCTGGATGGTGTTGCGGCCGGCGTCCCCGAAGCTCCCCGGATCGGGGAGGCGGAAGGCCGCGGTATTGAACCAGGCTCCGGTGGAGCGTTGGGAAGCGGACAGCATGACGGGAAGTCCCGTCACGCTGGCCCGCTCGCTGGCCTGGGAGGCGCTGCCGCTGTTGTTGATCTGGTTGCCCAGAACGCGGGCCGTCAGGAAGCGGCCGCTGTTGACCCTGAGATTCGTGGTCAGAAACCAGTTGCTGAAGATGGAACTGAGGACGCCCCGGTCCCGGAGCCAACGGTGGCGGTCTCCGAAGGGGAGCTCATAGAAACCGCCCAGGCGCAGGCTGTGGCGCCGGTCCAGGTTGGAGGGTCCCCACTCCGAGTTCAAGTCGTCGTCGTTCTGGGCCACCACGCGGCCGCCTCCTGAGAGCGTGGCCGCGTTGTCCAGCGATTTGCCGTACTCGTAACGGAGGTTCAGCGTGAAGCCGGACCGGACCCGCCGCAGCGCCAACAACTGGAGGCCGTGGAAATAGGAGGAGGCCCCCGGAGTCAGGAACAGGAACTGGGCCGTGTCGTGGATCCGTTGGATCCCGTCCAGGAGCCGGTTGGGCGCGCGGAGCAGTTCCAGACCCGTCCCCCGCGAGCCGGCGTAGCCCAAGCTGAGGAAGAAGTTGCGGGGGAGCGCCTGCTGCAGAGACAGGTTCCAGGTCTGCACCGTGGGCAGGCGGAAGTTCGGGTCCACCGCGTAGGTATTGGGGACGTCCTCCTCAAGATCGCTGGAGAACGCCGATTCGATGGGAAGAAAGTCCTGTCCGGCCACCGTTTGCTGGATCGCGAATCCGAACGGGGGCTGCGAGATCAGCTCTCCGGACAGGGCGGCGTAGGACTCGTGGGGATGGAAGACTCCGTAATTGGCCCGCAGGACAGACGCCCATTGGCCGGACCTGAGGCGGAGGGCCAGCGCGACCCGCGGGGCCAGGTTGTTGCGGTCGTCCCGGATCAGCGCTCGCGGAACGGTTCCCGACCAGGGTCCCCGGCTTCCCGGAAATACGGTCGCCGCCGACTGGAACCCGGGGGCGACGTCCAGGTTGGCCATCCGGTCGTACACTTCCACCCAGGGCGCCACGTATTGGTAGCGGAGACCCCACTGGAGGGTGAGCCTGGAGTGGATCCTCCAGTTGTCGTTGATGAAGAGGGAGTATTCCGGCGCCCTCAGGTAGTGGTCGCTGTTGCCGTACCGGATCCGGCTGCTCTGGGCGAACCCGAGCAGGAAGTCGGCGAAGTCGTAGCCGGTCCCAGCCACGGGACGGCCCGAACCATAGGCGCTGGTGGCCACCCCGGCGAAGACCTGGACCCCCGCGCCTTCCGGGTTGCCCAACTGATTCCGCCGGTTCCAGGCCACCTCCCCGCCGATGCGGAAATGGTGTCCCGCAAAGGTCAACTGGAGCGAGTCGCCCACCGAATGCGTCTCCCGGATGTTCAAAGAGGAGCTTCCATCGGAGAGCGAGGTGTAGTTGGTGAACTGAATCTGGGGGAGTCCGAAATCGATGGGGGCCATCGACGTGTTCCGGATGCCCAGGTCGGAACTCACGTTGGATTGGAAGGCGAACGGGTTGAGCCGCCGGCTCCGGTTCCGGTTCCAACGAACCCGCACGTTGTGCAGCAGGCCGCCCGCCGTGGTTTGGACCAGGTTCAACGAAAGATTCTGCCCGCGCTCGCTGCCACGTCCGTAAAGGGCCGGAAACGCGTTGAATTCATCCCGGTCGCTGCGGTTGAAGTTGTAGCCTCCCGTCAGTCGCAGCGAGTCGGAAAGGGAGTGGAAGATCCGGGAGTTCAATCGGTTTCCGGCAATGCCCAGGGGCTCCAGGTTCAAGTAGTTGAGATAGGGGTCGCCGCGGTTGGGGAGGGGAAAGAAGGCGAGCAGCGATTGGGATACGGAATTGAGCCGGTCACTCGGAAGCGACGCCCCGGCGTAGGCCCGGCCGCTGGAGGGATCGAATATTCGGACCGGTTCGCCCGCCAGCGGACCGGATCGATAGGTGGTCCGGGAGAAGTCCCCCTGCCGTTCCGCGGCCGTGGGAACCGAAGCGTATTGGGTTCTCAGTTGGTCGCCCCAGTTGGCGTTGAAGTCGGCGAAGAAAAACGAACGGCGGCGGCCGAAAAAGGATCTCCTCGACGAATCGTCCTGCCGGGTCAGGGGGCCGCCTGCGGACACCCCCGCGTTCCACGAAACGTAGTCCGGGTCCGGCGTTTCTCCACCGTCCAGGGAATACGGTTTCGCATCCAGCGCCGATCCGGAGAATCCCATGGAAACGGAGCCCTGAACCCGGTTGACCCGGCCGCCGGCGATGCGGGCTCCCCGGAATCCGCCGCGCCCGCCGCGTCCCCCGCGTCCCATGACGGCGCCCATGATCTGACTTTCGCTGGCGCCGAAGCCGCCGCCCTGGCGGAGCGACGCTCCCTGGATCAACACCTCTTCCGTGGTTGGCTCCAGACTCCTGTCGCGGTCGCCGAAGCTCTGTTGACCCCCGATGCGGATCTCTTCGAAGGGGTCCTCTTCGAGAGAATTCTGGCGTCGCGGCCGGCGTTGCCTGGAAGGCTCGGGACTGGCCTGGGCCTTGAAGAAGTCCTTCTCGAACTCCAGGCCCCACCGGTACCCCTTCCACGTCTGGGAGGTTTCGATCTCGAACCCGCCGCCGAAACCTATCCTGCCGCCGCCGCCGCCTCCACGGCCGGGGCGGTCTCCTCTTCCGAATCCGCCCCCCCGGCCGAAGCCGCCCATGGTGACGGTGGCCGTCTGGGACCGGGGCACGGTGATCCCCTGGTTGGAGTCGAGAGCCAGGTTCAGAGTCAGGCGGGCGTCGCTGATGAACACCCCGGCCGAGAAACGCATCCGGACCCGGAGCGGCATGGCGGTTTCAGGATCGATCCAGATGCGGGCCTCCCGAACCTTCAAGCCAGGGATCTTGGGCTCCGTCCTCACCTCGACGGCGGGCCGTTCGTCCACCTGCCCGGGGCCTGCGATCGCCGCCTTCCTGAGGAAATCCCGGGAGGTCAGAATGTCGAGCCCTTCCAGCGGACCGAGGGCATTCATGAAACGTCCGCCCCGGCGGCGCCGGGAGTTGGGATCCATGGGTCGGCCGTTGCGACTCAGGCTCAGAATCTCCTTCTTGAACTCTTCCGTGCCTCCCAGGTAGTGGCGTTCCCGGGAATCGAACCGTTGATTGCCGAAGGGAGTGTTGGCCACGGTCCGGTTTTCGACATCCACCGAATAGCCCGACAGCAACTCTTTTCTCAACTCGAGCACGCGGGTGAGGCGTTGCAGGAGGTCCGGGTCCGGAGCTCCGAAACAGGGAGTCAAGCAGAGCAACGACGCCACCGCCGAAAATCTCCAACGGTGGCGCCGCGTCCTGGATGGAGGGTGCCGCATCATTCCTTGTCGTAGACCAGCGTATGGTCCATGTCGCCCCGGGGCGTCTTGAGCGTGACTTTCGTGGTCAAGGTCCTGCCGTCGTCCGAGAGGCTCCACCGTGTCTTCTGCTCGATCTTGAAGTTGCCCCTGGGAGTCTCACGTTCCTGGACCTGCTTGACTTCCAGTTCCGAGCCCTTCCACTTGGACTCGACCGTCCCCACTCCCATGAAGGAGGAGACCTCCTGGGGTCCGGCGCCGGGCTTGAGAGTGATCTCCTGGGACCGGCCTCGCGTCCCTTCCTGGACGACCGTCAGAGTATCGTTATCCTGCTGCACCGACAATCGCGACGGAGCCATGGCAGCGCCCCGGCCGCCGCCGCGCCGGCCACCTCGAAAGCCGCCCTCCCGGCCCCTGTCGCCTCGACCGCCGCCACCGCGGCCTCCGCCGCGAAACCCGCCCTCCCGGCCCCCGCCGCGTCCGCGTCCGAAACGCGGCATCTCGCTCTTGTCCTCGTTGAGGATCCAGCTCCCCGAGAAGTCCGGGGCCTCCGCCGCCACGGTATGCGGCCCCACCCAGACCAACGCCAGAACCGCGGCAAACAATGGGACGATCCGACTCTGTTGAGACATTTCCGATCTACCTCCTGTGTCTGTTCCGAATGCGTGGCTTTCGCATGACTGTCACCCATCCAGTACGCGGCCGGGCCGGGTTTGTTTCGCCGCGGTTCCGCCAAGCCGGATTGACCGGTTCCAGGCGCCGGTGTTATTAGAGAAACACGCCCATGACGCCGGAAATCGCCTTCCTCTTTGTTCTTCTGGCGGTCATGGCCTACCTGTTCCTGACCGAAAAGCTTCCGGTCGATTTGACCGCCTTCCTGGGCCTGGTGGTCCTGACCCTGGCGGGATACGTCACGCCGGCAGAAGCTTTCACCGGCTTCTCGTCGCCGGCGGTCATCACCATGATGTCCGTTTTCATCGTCAGCGCCGCACTCTTGCACACCGGT
The DNA here is from genome assembly GCA_022827025.1 of Acidobacteriota bacterium. Lineage (GTDB taxonomy): Bacteria > Acidobacteriota > UBA6911 > RPQK01 > JAJDTT01 > JAJDTT01. The sequence continues at coordinate 15,339 of JAJDTT010000155.1, read as the reverse complement.
GTCGCCGATCGTGCCGGAGGGTTCATCTATACGCTCGTCGGGAGCCGGGAGATCCCACTGACCGTGATCCTGATGGCGATTGCGGGACTGCTCTCCGCCTTCATGAACAACATAGCGGCGACGGCGGTGCTCCTGCCGGCCGTCGGCAGCATCGCCTACCGGAGCGGAATTCCTCCGTCCAGGCTCTTCATGCCCCTCGCCTTCGGGGCCATTTTGGGAGGCACCACCACCTTGGTCGGCACTCCCCCCAATATCCTTGGCGGGACCATCATGCGGGAACGGGGTCTGGAGCCCTTCGGGCTGTTCGACTTCACTCCCGTCGGTCTGGCCCTCCTGGCGGCCGGGATCCTGTTCATGGTGACCCTGGGCCAAAAGTTGTTGCCCCGGCGCGAGGTGGGACCCGTCACCAGCGGGTCGTCCCAATTGTCCCAGGTCTACCAGTTGCACGAACGGTTGTTCTCAATCCGGATTCCTCCCCAATCCCGGCTGGATGGCATCTCGCTGGGAGAATCGCGGCTCGGGACCGCGCTGGGGATCAAGGTCGTCGCCATTTTGCGGCGCGCCAGGAAACGGCTGGTCCCGGAACCGGGGACGTTCCTCAGGAGTGGGGACGTGCTGCTGGTGGAAGGGAACCGCTCGGATCTGCGGGACCTGATGAAAGTCCGGGACTTGACGCTTCAGGAGACCACGGCCGGACAACTGCCGCGGCCGGTCAAGGGGGTGACGGGGGTTCGGCTCCAATTGCCGGATGGCTCCGGCCTGCCGGGAAGAAGTCTGCGGGAAGTGCATTTCCGGAAGCGCTTTGGCGTTGTCGTGGTGGCGATCCATCGGGGTGATGAGTACCTGAAGGAGGACTTGGCCAAGAGGACACTGCGGAAAAATGACGAGTTGTTGGCGCTGGGGGCCCGGGCCCACCTGGAGAGACTGCGTTCCCAAAGTGACTTGCGGGTCAGGGAAGTGGGATTGTCCGTACTGAGAAACATATGGGATCAGCTTTTCGTGATCCGGGTTCCCAAGGGGTCCGCCCTGGTGGGCTCGACGGTCGGCAACAGCCGGATCGGCGAGTTGGCGGGTGTCACCGTAGGCGCCATCATCCGTGGAGGCATGACCCATTTGGGGGTGTTCGCGGATGCCGAGATCCGTGAAGGCGACGGGTTGTTGGTTGCGGGGGACCCGGAACAGATCGTTGGCCGTCTCGGGACAGGAGACGTGGAGCTCGATCCGGGTATCGGGGGAATCTCCCTGGAAACGGACGACGTGGGCCTTGCCGAAGCCGCCCTCGCGCCGCGCTCGTCCCTGGTGGGGCGCACCCTCGACGAAGTGAAGTTCCGGGATCGATTCGGCCTTCAGATCCTGGCCGTCTGGCGGGAAGGCCGGCCCATTCATTCGGGATTGGCGGACCTTGCCTTGCGTTTCGGAGACGCGCTGCTGCTGCAAGGACCCTGGGACCGGATTCGGCATCTGGAGCTGGACGCCGACCTGGTCCTGTTCTCCCGGGCGGAACGCCGGCCCCGGCGCACCCGCAAGGCGCCCTTCGCCTTGGCGGGGTTGTTGGTGATGGTGGCCATGGTGGTCAGCGGCTTTCAGCCCATCCACGTCGCGGCGTTTACGGCGGCGAGCCTGGTTCTTCTCTTCGGGACCCTGACCATGGAGGAGGCGTACCGCGCCATCGAGTGGAGGGCCATCTTTCTGGTGGCGGCGGTGTTGGCGTTCGGGTCGGCCATGGAGCACACGGGGGCGGCGCTGCTGCTGGCCAATGCCGTGACCGGGTTGGCGGGGTCCTGGGGCGAATATGGGATCCTGGCCGCGTTGGTGTTGCTGACGAGCCTCATGAGCCAGGGTCTGGACGGCGCCCCCGCGGTGGTGCTGCTGGCGCCCGTGGCGTTGAATGCCGGCGCCCAAATGGGGCTTGATCCGTATACGGTCATGATGAGCGTCAGTCTGGCCGCATCGGCGGCCTTCATGACGCCGTTCAGCCACAAGGCCAACCTCCTGGTGATGGGGGCCGGAGGGTATCGAAGCATCGACTACATCCGGGTCGGGACGCCCCTGACGGTGGTGATTCTGATTCTGCTGGTTTTCCTGGTGCCGATCTTCTCGCCGTCAGGGTCGTGAAAGTATGTCCGATAGAGATTCGCGAACTCGAATGGCATGGCTGCTCGTGGTCCTGCTGGCCGCATTGATCCTGGTTCTGGGAGTCTTGATTGTGAACGGCGCCCGGAGCAATTGGGGAGCCGTTGACCATCCCCAGTTTCCCACCATGCAGCGCAGCGGGTGGAGTTGGGAGAGCAATGATCCTCTCTTGGCAGGCGTCTGGCTGGTGGGGGCGTTGCAGATCGCCGTGTTCCTCTGTCTCCTGGGCCTGGGTCTAGCGGGGCGTAAGGGATTGGGACCGCTGCGAGTTCCCCTGTTGCTGGGAGGCCTCCTCCACGCCGGACTCTTTTCCTGGATGATTCTGGCCCACCTCTTTCCGATCGCTCCGTCGCTTTGGTCTTTCCCGCCGCCTACGATGGTGATGGTGTTCTTCCTCTGGATTCTGCCTCCCTGTTATTTCGTCATCCTGTACGTCGTGGTCTTCGACCGCTGGATCCTGAACCGGGAGAGTCACCGGCACTTTCGCGAGTTCCTCCGTTCCCGGAAAGGGAAGGGATCAGGGTGATGGATCCCTCCCGAAGCTCGGTCATCCTGGTCTTCGTGGGCCTGTACATGGGAATGTGCGTCGCCGTCGGCCTGTGGGCCCTGAGCCGGACACGCTCCACTCGGGATTTCTTCATGGCGGGGCGCGACCTGGGCATCTGGGTCACCGGCCTGGCCGTCTTCTCCAGCACCATGAGCGGATTCGGGTTCGTGGGGGGACCCGGTCTGGTCTACCGGATGGGAATGACGTCCGTCTGGATGGTGATGAGCATTCCCCTGGGATACGTCCTCTGTTTCGCCCTGCTGGCCAAGCGGATTCGACTTCTTGCGGAACTCAAGGAACCGGTCTCGCTGCCCGACGCGGTGGCGGCGCGATACGGCAGCGAGGGATGCCGTTTCCTGGCCGCTCTCGCCATTCTCCTGGGTGTCATGGGGTACCTGGCGACGCAGATCCTGGCCATGGCCACGGTGCTCAGGGATCTGGTTGCGGGCGCCGGCTTCGGCGATTTCAGCATGGAGGCGTGCGTAGCTTTCTCCTGTGCGGTCCTGGTCTTCTATTGCGTCACGGGCGGCATCATCGCGTCGGTCTATACGGATCTGGTGCAGGGCCTGGTCATGGTGGCCGCCGCCGTCCTGGTCTTCCTGGCCACGGCCAACGTGGCGCCCGGAGGTTGGAGCGGGATCGTCTCGTCCATCGCGTCCGACGACGCCGGCTCCATGAGCCCGTGGGGAACAATGGGAGCGTTCCAGGGGCTGTCCTGGTACCTGCTCTTCATCCTGGGCGTCGCCGGTCAACCCCACGTGGTGACCAAGATGATGATGAACCGGCGGATCGAGGACGCCAAATACATCCTGCCCGTGTCCGCGCTCGGCTACGGCGTCTCCGCGCTGCTCTGGATCAGCATCGGACTGGCCATGCGCGCCCTGGTGATCCAAGGAATTCATCCGGAACTTTCGGGAGCCGATTCCGCCGCTCCCCAATTCCTGGCTCATTACGTGCCTCCGGTTCTGGCCGGCATCGTTTTTGCGGCGCTTTTCGCGGCCATCATGTCCACGGCCGATGGTTTTCTGAACATCGGAGCGGCCGCCGTCGTTCACGATATCCCGCGGGCGCTCCGGGGCCGGTCGCTGGGAAACGAGCTCTTCTGGGCCCGGACGGCCACCGTGATCATCGCCGCCGTGGCTTCGATCTTCGCCCTCTACAGCGGCGACCTGGTGGCCATTCTGGGGGCCTTCGGTTGGGGAACCTTCGCGGCGGCGCTGGTCCCGGTCGTGGCCCTGGGACTGAACTGGAAGCGGGCCACGGCGCTGGCGGCCAAGACCGCCATCCTGGTCAGCCTGTCCATCAATTTCGCGTTTCGGCTGCTCGACGTGGAAGTTCCCTGGGGCATCGATCCGGGGGCGATTTCGCTGCTGGTGTCGCTGACCCTCTTTGTCGGGATCTCACTGGCGTCGCGGACCCCTGTTCTGGATCCGGACATTGAGCGGTTGATGGACACATAGGGCGTCGTGGCGCCTCCGAGGAGTGGGGGTAGGAAAACCCCCACTCCGAATATCCCCTTCGAAAGCTTGGCTTCTCAGAACAGGAATGAGAGGCGCCGGGCCGGCCTGCCGTCTTGACCGGTTGCGGGTGTAGGGCTACGCTCCCGGGTACCATGAAAAGAACACTCGGCATCGCTTCACTCGTTTTCGTCTTCGGCTTCTCCACCTTTTCCCTGGACGGGCACGAAGGTCCGCCAAATACCCTGGTGCCGTTCACGGCCCCCGACTTCATCGGGGATCCGGTCATCGGCCGCCAGCTCTCGGACCTGGCCGAGTTCGCCATTCACCTGCTGCAGTGGACCGAAACCGACCGCAGCGTGGCCCGGTTGCAGCGAACCCTCAAGGGCAAGGTCGGGAGTTTCTACCGGCGCTGGAACGGCACCGCCACCGAGGCTCCGACGTTGGAGGAGATCGTCCGGTTCACCACCGAGAGCTACGAGTCCCTCACCTGTCCTCAGCTCACCAAGATCGAGGTCGGTTCCGCGGTGACCCTGATCGAGGCTCCCGCGAAACTGGATCTGCTGGGGTTCGCAGGAACCGAAGTCCCGGTGATCATTCGAAACGCCGGCGCCACGGAGGCGACCGTGACCATCGGTTCCGGCTCCGAAGACGTGGAAGTGGAGCCCCGGATCGTCCGTCTCAGGGGAGGGGAGACCACGGGCGCATGGCTGATCGTCTCCCCCATCCGCCCGGAGGCCTCGGAGCTTGTGCTCAAGGTGGACGCGGGTTCCGTCACGGGCCGGGTCTCGGTCCCGGCTCGGTTCAGGAATATGAGCCTGCTGCGGGTCAAAGTCGTGGATGAAACCGGTCTCCCGACGCCCGCCCGCGTCTATCTCACCGGCGCCGACGGCAAACGCCACACGCCGCACGAGATCATTCCCCGGATCACCAGCGCCGACTATGGTCAGCCCTACGGCGGCGAATACTATTTCTACACCGACGGTGGATTCTCAGTGAGTCTTCCCCAAGGCGAGACGCGGCTCGAGGTGATCAAGGGATTGGAGTATGCGCCTTTCAGTACGACCTTTCAGATGCCGGCGGCCGGCCGGAAGGAGGTCGTGGCCCGTCTGGACCGGCCCTTCAACATGGCGGCCAAGGGCTGGTTCTCGGGAGACACCCACATCCACCCCAACCTCTTCTCCGACACCCGGATCCGGCCTCACGACGTGCTGCGGATCACCAAGGCCGAAGACCTGAACGTGCCCCACCTGCTCGCCTGCAACGACACCGACGGATTCATCACCGACCTGGTCTATTTCGAAGGGAAGCCCAACCGCCTCTCGGAGAAGAACTACATCCTCTATTGGAACCAGGAGATGAGAAACCTGCGGGTCTACGGCCACATGGCGTTCCTGAAGCTCACGGAGTTCGTCTATCCCTCCTATGTCGGTTGGCCCCGCACCGATCAGCCTTACGACTATCCTCCCAATTACTACCTGGCGGCCGCCGCCAAGCAGCAGGGAGCGGCCGTCGTCCAGGTGCATCCGGGCCTGCCCCAGGAATACCCGGTGGACATCGCCCTGGGAGTCATCGACACCATCGATGTCATGTGCCAGGGGAACGAGGAGAAGAACACGGCGGACTGGTACCGGTTGCTCAACTCGGGCTTCCGCTGCGGAATCTCGGCGGGGACCGACTGTTTCCTGAACGTCCCCTACCACTTGCTGGCGGGCGCGGGGCGCGTCTACGTGAATACCGGACCCCAACTGACTTATGACAAGTGGATCCAGGCCTACCTGGAGGGCAGGAGCTTCGCTTCCAACGCTCCCCTCGTGGAATTCAGCGTCGACGGCAAGGGGGCGGGGGAGGAGATCCGCTGGAGTTCCGGTTCCAAGACGGTCCGGGTGGAGGCTCAGGCGGTCTCCCATGTCCCCATGAAGACCATGGAGTTGGTGGTCAACGGCAAACCGGTCTATACGGTGGAGGCTGCCGATGACGGCATGCGGGCGAGTTTGTCACGGGAAATCCAACTGGAAGAGAGCGCCTGGATCGCCGTTCGGGTCCGCGGTGGAGCCCATCGGCTGGTGCCCAACGACACGGAACTCTATGCCCACACCAGTCCGGTCTACTGTTACCGGGACGGGTCCCGCATCCATTTTCGGGAGGATGCGCTCTATTTCATAAAGCAGATCGATGCGCTGCTGGAGCGGGTCGACCGCAATGGGGTCTTCAAGGACGCGGCCCAGAAACAGAAGGTCGTGGACCTGTTTCGCAAGGGCCAGGACGTCTACCGCAAGATCGCCCGCGAAGCGACGCGGTAGGGGGTCCGGTCCGAAGTCTCAACCCTTCTTGTCGAGGCTCCAGATTCCCGCGCCCTTGGCCGCGATGAACAGGAAGAGAAAGGCGTAGATGGCGGCCAGCTCGCCCCCGTTCTGGATCGGCCACAATCCGTCAGGCTGATGGGCCATGAAATAGGCCACGGCCATCTGACCGCTGGAGATGAAGGCGGCCCAACTGGTCAGGAGTCCCACGGCGATCAGGAGGCCTCCCACCAGCTCGACGATTCCGGCCAGTCCCATGAGGCTGATCAGGGGCGCCGCCGCACCCGAATCTCCGCCGGCGCCGCCGAAGAGGCCCAGCACCTTCTGGGCTCCATGGAACGCGAACAGAAACCCGGAGACGATCCGGACCAGAGCGTAGGTCTGAGCCGAGTACTTTGCCAGTATATCTTTCATAAATCCCCCTAAAGAATACGAAATTATGTGAGAAGCCGCCGGACTCCCGGCCCGGCGCCGGTCGAAGTGGAATCATACCCAAATCGGGGGATTGAAGAAACAGGAGCGCGAATCGAAAGCGGATCGGAGGCCTGGCGGCGAGCGGAGCGCGGCAAAGAACGACGGGCGGGGAACGCCGGGTTCTCCATGATCGAATGCCGTGGCGACTTTCTTCGTGGGCTGTTATAGTGCGCGCCCTGTCCGGCGGACGGGAGGAAGCCGGTCGTTGAGGTCCTCGAATCAACAGGGCCGGAAAGGAAATGATGCTGCAGAATCGGGTCAAGAAACTTCTGGGGGAAGGCAAGGCGGCCTGGGGATCGGCCCTTTCGGACGCCTCCGAATTGTTGGCCAAAGCCACCCTCAAACAAGGCATCGACTTCCTCTGGATCGACACGGAACATCGACCCTTCGGGATCAACGAGGTCCAAATGGTGCCCATCATCTGCCGCCTGGAGGGGCGGGACGCCATGCTGCGGGTTCCGAATCTGGATCCGGGCCTGATCAAGAAGGGCCTGGACATGGGCTGCAGTTGCATCATGGTGCCGCAGGTGGACAACGCGGAGCAGGCTCGCCTGGCCGTTGAGTACTGCAAGTTTCCTCCCGAGGGAAACCGGGGAGTGGGTCCGGTCTGGCCGATGCTGCTGGACGTGGACATCAACGACTACCTGGAGTCGGCCAACCGGGAGACCTGCGTCATCGTCCAGGTGGAGACGGCGGAGGGCCTGGCCAACCTGGAACGGATCGCCGAGGTCGAGGGGGTCGACGTCGTGTTCGCCGGTCCCGCCGATATTTCCGCGTCGATGGGTCATCTGGGGAACATCGGTCATCCGGAAGTTCAGGAATGCCTGGAGAACTTTCCCGCCCGCGCAGCGGCTTGCGGCAAGCCCAGCGGGATCACCTTCCCCGGGTTCGACGACTGCTGGAAAGCCTACGAACAAGGCTACCGCTTCATAAACGTCGGCAACCTCATGCATTTCGGCCAGGTCGGCCTGAACGAGTGCGTGAGCAGGCTGCGGGAACTGGAGGACTCCGCCTCCGGCTGAATCCCACCGTTTCGGAGATCTCTACCAAGTCCGGGGAGTTGATCCAGGGCCGGTTTCGGCCTCGGTGTGCGGAGGGGCGCCTTCGGACGCAGGGTCTCCCGCGGACACGCCGCCGGTTCGTTCCGCTACGGTCGCGGAATCGGGAAAGCCTTGTTGCAGGCTGCGGTCCAGAATGGGCAGGCCGATCGCCAGCGCAACGCTGACCGCCAGTCCGATGGCCGCCTTCCCCACGTCCTTGCCCGCGAGCAGGATCGATTCCGAAATCGTGCGGTGCCGGAGCCGGAAGGCCAACGCCAGTTCGCGGCCCGCCAGCAATCCCAGAAAGACCCAGGTCGTGCTCATGGGGATGTTGGACATCTCCTTGAAATACAGGAGGATGGACGCATAGATGAAGTCGATGAGGGTGGCCGTGCGGATGTCGGTGGTATTGGTCTTGGAGGTGACGATTCCCTGAATCCGGCCCCCCCGTTTCTTGAAGATGACCGCGTGCAGCACCAGCATCACGACAGCGGCAAAAATAAGCACGTCGATCTCCGCCGTGCGCGGCAGGTAGACGAAGATGTTGGCCAGATCCTGGATCAGCCACTGGCTCCACAGAAAGCCGGTCGCGAGCCACTGTAGCGCGACGGCGTAGGGTCTGGGAGGCTGGTTCTTCGTCGCCATGAAACGGGATTCGAGGAGGTTGGCGACGATCAGGTAGAGGACGAATCCGACGCCGATGGCGACGCCGTAGCCCAGCAGCGACTTGGTCAGGATCTTCAGCAGATTCGTGGGGGCGAAGACGGTCAACACCAGGAACGTGGTGCTGACCGGCACACCGTACCGGGTCAACAACAGGATGAACACGGGAGGAATGGCGTGCAGCCAGGTGATGCCTCCCTTGGGCTCCGGGAACTGCTCAAGGCGCCCATAGGCGATGTCCCCCTCGTTCGTCAGCCATCCGTACACCAGAACCGCCAGCAGGATCACGCAGGCGTAGATCCACAACACCCACCAGGGCCGGCGGGAGTTGGAGCTGAGAAACGTCCCCAGGGTCTGGATGGCGTCGTTGGCGACGATGGAGTAGGCCGCCAGGATGAACCCGACGAGCATGAACACTTCCGTCAAAGGGAACGCTCCATTCGCCGCTCCGCAGTCTGTCTATCGACGGCCATTCTTTCGTTCATCGTCGGATTCGCCCCGCGAATATAGCGGAGACCCCTCGAGGATTCACGGGGGACGCCCGAGTACCGGGCCCATCGATCCCGATGGAATGGGCGCCGGCGGTTCGCCGGTTGAGAATTCGCGTTTCGGTGTGTCAGTCTGAGACCATCTTGAAGGAGGCCGCAAGTGCCTGAATTCGTCGTGCTCTGGGGTCCGCCCGACGTGGACGGCTCCCCCGAAGGGACCGAGGACCGCCGCCTGTTGTCGGCATGGATGAGGAAATGCGCCGATCACGGTGTCACCAAGATCATCGACGGCAGCGCCAGGGTGCTGCCGGCCGGCGAGCGGACGTTGGCCCGGCCCCGGGCCGCGCGCCGGGCGGGGATGAAGTTCGACACCTACGTGGACTACAACGGCTTTCCCCGCCACGGCAGTGCGCGGGTGACCTACGGGTGGTCCCTGGACTTTCTGCGGCCCCCCGTGAATTCGGCTGAGGCCCGGGCGATTCTGGACGGGCACCGGCCCATTTACCACGGTCCGTACGTCAATACCGAGATGTCCGACTTCGCCGCCCGGCATCCGGAATACCGGAGCCTGACCCGCAGCCGCTCCTATGCGCTGGAGCCGGGGCAGGACCTCTACCTGAGCGCCTCGTTCCCCGAGGTGCGGGACCACCAGGCGCACATGTTCGTCGATGCCCTGGAGGTGACCCGCGCCGACGGGCTCCAGGTCGAGTTCGTTCTGGGCAATGAAGACGAAAACGGCGTCGTGCCCTACGGCTACGAGGACCGGACCGTCTCCGAGTTTCGAGACCAGTTCGGCAAGGACCCTTTCGACCTGCCCAATGACGATCCGGACTGGATGCGGTTCCGCGCCGGCTACGTCACCCTGTTCCTCTCGGAGGTCCGGGCGAGGATCAAGCGGTCCTCCCCCCGGGCGGTCCTTTCCACCACCATCATCGCCGGGGAGCCGGAAGACTACATCAAGGTGCTGCAGGACTGGCCGGCGTGGATCGAGAAGGGTCTGCTGGACGAGTTCTACCTCTGGTTCCGGACCGACTCGGACCTGAAGGCGGTCCGGCGGCAGGTCCGGCACGTGGTGGACGTGGCCGCCGGCCGCGTTCCCGTGATCGTCGAGCTCTCCTGCTATCACCCGGGAAGCTTCCAGGATCCGGACTCCATGCTGGCTGCCGGCCGGATCGCCATGGACAACGGAGCTTCCGGGGTCGGCATCTACCGCAGCCATTCGGTCCGGCAACTGAACTTCTGGCCGGTCCTGGAAGCCCTGAGCAAGCTCTGAAATGAGGCAAGAGGGACCGGCTCACCGGCATATCAGGCGTGCGCCCGGTCTGAAACGGTTCCTCCGGAGTCCCTTCGCCCGGTTCGGCAATCCACTGGCATTGCTCCTTCTGATTGTCGTTCCTCTTCTCGGGGAAGGGAACTCACCCGTCGAACTGGGGGACCGGCGCGAGTTGATGCTGGACGACACTCTGTTCGAGACGATTCGAGACCTGGAGTTCCGTCAGCACTCTCCCCGCGACGCCGAAAAGATCCTGGATCTGGATGCTCCGTGGGAGGGCCGGAAATACCACGGGTTCACCGTCTGCGGTTATCCGGTGGTGTTGGAGGACGGAGGCAGATTTCGTCTCTACTACGCTTCCTACCTGGGATTGCGTTTCCAGCCCAGGGATCCCGAGACGCAGTTCACCTGCTACGCGGAAAGCAGCGACGGAGTAACGTGGAACCGGGTCCGGCTGGGCCGTGTCGAGTTCGAGGGATCGACGGAGAACAACATCCTGCTCAAGGGGAGGACCTCGCATAATTTCGCTCCCTTCATCGACACGAGGCCCGGCACGCCGGCGTCGGAACGGTACAAGGCCATCGGGGGCAACCCGAAGGCCTATGTCTTCGCCTCGGCCGATGGGCTGGAATGGAGAAAATTGAAGGACGTGCCCATTCTGGACGGTGAGGAACCGGCCTTCGACCGCCACGGGGCGATCCGCTGGGGGAACGATCCCAGCCGCAGAAGGGCGATCCTGGACTCTCTCAACGTCAGCTTCTGGGATCCGGACAACGGGCAGTATGTCCTGTTCTTCCGGGCCTATCTGCCCTGCCTGTCTCGGGACGGAATGCGCCGGTTGCCCGAGACCCGGTCGGTGATGCGGGCCACTTCACGGGACTTCCTGAATTGGGGAAACATCGAGCCCATCGAGTATGGGGAGCCGCGCCGGGAATGGAAGCACTCCCTGTACACCAGCGGGCTGAAGCCCTACCCTCGGGCGCCGCATATCGCGCTGGGTTTTCCGTTGCGCACGGCGCCGCGCAAACCCTTCCACGGCACGTCCTACGGCCTGAGCGAGACGGCCTTCATGTACAGCCGCGACACGCGAAATTTCGTGCTGGCGGACGAGCCCTTCCTGCGCCCGGGACGCGACCCCAGGAACTGGAGCAAGCACGGGAACCTCATGGCCTGGGGCATGCTCCAGACGGCCCCGGACGAACTCTCCTTCTACTATCTGCAGCACGACCACCAGCCGGACACCTTCATTCGGCGGGGAGTTTTGCGGATCGACGGCTTCCGGTCGCTGCATGCCGGGAGCTATCCGGGCGGGACGGCCATCACTCGTCCTCTGATCTTTCAGGGAACCCGGTTGGAGATCAATGCCGCCACGGGAGCGGGAGGCGGCATCCGGGTCGCCATTCTGGATGCGGCCACGAAGCGGCCGGTCCCCGGGTATGAGTCGAGCACGGAGTTCTTTGGCGACGAGATCCGGCACTTCGTCGAGTTCGGGGAGGGCAGGAACCTGGCGCCCCTGTCGGGAAAACCGGTCCGGCTCCGATTCGAGATGGTCGAGGCGGATCTCTACTCACTGAAGTTTCAGTGATGCGGCGGACCTGCGTCTACCGCTCGAGAGGCATCGCCTTCGCCACGAGTTGGACGAACTCGGCCCTGGGACCCTGAAGGTCGTCTCCGGTGGAATCCAGAGTCCAGCGCAGAACCCGTTGCAGCGAGGCGGTGCCGCGGTGGGGCGAGTCGCGCAGGATCATTCCGAATGCGGCCACGGCGGAGGCGAACCGGAAATCGGGCGCGGCATCCGTGAAGGTGGACGGGGACCCGCTGTGGGTGAACTCCAGAAGCCGGCTCTCGTCCTGATCGGGCGGCTTGTACCGGATCTTCAGCGTGAGCCACTCATGGGCATCGCCGGCCCGATTCGGAGCAGGGGGAGTCTGGTACTTGAGGGGGTCGACACCGCCGGCCGGAGACGCGGTTCCGGCGGGAACGATCTCGTACAGGACGGTCACCTGGTGGCCGGCTCCGATCTCGCCGCCGTCCCGGGTGTCGTCGTTGAACTCCTCGTGCCGCAGCGCCCGGTTCTCGTACCCGATGAGCCGGTAGGAATCGACCCGGGCCGGATTGAATTCGATCTGGATCTTGGCGTCCTTGGCCACGGTGATCAGAGTGGCCCCCATCTCGCGAACCAGTACTTTTCGGGCTTCCTCCAGGCTGTCGAGATAGGCGAAGTTCCCGTTTCCCCGGTTGGCCAGGGACTCCAGGGAGGCGTCCTTGTAGTTGCCGGTCCCGAGGCCGAGAACGCTCAGGAAGACACCGCTTCGGGCCTGCTCCCGGATCAATCGGATCAGGCTGCCCTCATCCGTCATGCCCAGGTTGAAGTCCCCGTCCGTCGCCAGGATCACCCGGTTGGTTCCGCCCTGGATGAAGTGGGCCGCGGCGGTGGCGTAAGCCTCGCGGATGCCGGCCTCTCCGTTGGTGGGACCGCCGGCCATGATGTGCTCCAGGGCCCGGAAGATCTCCTCTTTCCGGTCACACGGTGTCGAGGGAAGGACCACTGCGGACTCACCGGCGTAGGTGACGAAGGCGACCCGGTCCTTCTCGCCCAAGTTCTTGATCAGGAGCCTGATGGCCCGCTTCAAGAGCGGCAGCTTGTTGGCGGGCCGCATCGACCCGGAGACGTCCAGCAGGAACACGAGGTTGCTGGGAGGACGCTCGGCGGGATCGATGGCCTCGGCCTGGATCCCGATGCGGAGCAGAAGATGTTCCTGCCTCCAGGGCGCCCGGGCCATTTCCATGAGGACGGAGACGGGGTGCTCTCCGCTGGGCGCGCCGTAGGCGTAAGAGAAATAGTTGACCATCTCCTCGATGCGGACGGCATCCCTGGGAGGCAGCGAACCCTGGCGGAGAAAGCGGCGGACGTTGGCGTAGGACGCGGTATCCACGTCGATTCCGAAGGTGGAAAGAGGTTCCCGGACCACCTTTCGAAACGGGTTCTCCTCCTGGTACCGGTAGTCCTCGGTGCTGGACCGGCTGGGCACGGGCGACGGTGCGCCCGGCAACTCGTCAAGGTTGGCGCGCACCGCTGCCGATGGCGAGAAGGGAACCACCGACTGCGGCATCCGTGATCTTCCGCGGCGAGCATATCGCTTCCGAACGATTCCTTCGGGGAGCACCTGGGACTCGACGACCCTTGCTCCCCGGACTGCCGGAGCCTCAAGAACTCTCCCTTCAGGGTACGCCGGGGGCTCGATGACCCTTGCTCTCGCATAGGAGATTGGGGGACGGCTGGATTCGGAGACGGAATCGACCATCGCCTCGGGTGGAACCGTCTCGACATAGGCCTCGCGAACCTGCTCGGAGCGGGACGAGAGAAAGAGTTCCCGTTCGTTGGATTGGACGGGGCCGGATCGCGAAGCCCCCGGCGAATCAGCCGCTTCCGGAACCACCGGGAGGGATGAGCCGGAGCTACCCTTGTCGGCAGGAGGCGCCGGGAACACTGTCTTCGGTGACTCAGAAGCAGTTTCGACCGGGCTTTGCGGGGGAGCGGTGGCGCCGGGACCCAGGCTGGCCGGGTCCTGCGCTTTCTTCGTGACGCTCCCCAAATCGGCAGGGGCGTCGTCCACGACAGGTTCCGGCCGCTGGAGACCGGCGGAAAGAGGCGGCTCTTCCGTCTCCTGAAGGAAGAGGATCGCGGCGGAGACCATGACGGCGACCGCCGCGGCCGTCGCCAGCCCCGCAGGAATCCACCAGGACCTGTTGCCGGGACGGACCCGTGGCCACAGGCTCCAAGCCCGCGGCGGTTCGCCCAGACTGGCAAGTTGGTGGGGAGCGAGGGAGGGACAAGGTTCCTGCTCCAATTCCTGTTGAATCAGTTCCGCGGTGGCACGCAGCGATTCCACCTCCCGCCTGAGCGCGGGAGACCCTCGCAGCAGGCTTTCCACCGCTTCGATTTCATTCGGGTCGGTGAGTTCGCCCAGGGCATAGGCCGTCAGCCTGGGATCCTGGGCCGGATCTTGGAAATCTGACTTCATCGGACCTTCCTCGATGTTGTGGCGGCCGGCTCGGAGTGCTTCTCCAGCTCGGCGCGCACCTTTTTCACTGCGGTATGGATGAGGTAACCGACGTTGCTCACCGAAATGCCGACGGTGGAGGCGATCTCCCGGTAGCTGAGGCCGTTCTGAAACTTCAGCCGCAACACCTCCTGCTCCCTGGGAGGCAGGCTCTCCAATGCCAGCAGAACGCGGCTCAGGGTCTCCCGCCGCTCCAGCAGTTGGGCCGGCCCGGGCGCGGTGCTGACCGGCTCCAGGTTCGCCGTCCCTGTCATCCGGTTCATCCGATTCTCCTTGCGCAGCAGGTCCAGCGCCCGGTTCCGGCACACCGTGAAGAGCCACTGGGCCAGATGTCCCTCGACCTTTCGCCTCTTCTGTTTCCAGAGACGCAGAAAGGTGTCCTGGACCACGTCCCGGGCCAGGTCCAGGTCGCCGGTGAGGTGCGCGGCGTAGCGGACCAGCGGACCCTGGTAGTTGTCCAGAACGGATCTCATCCAATCTCCCTTCTCAAAGGTTCGAGCTTTCGTCCCCGAATCGGTCATCCTCTATGAGGTTAACGCTCGACGCGGAATTTTCTTAGGTCCTCCATCTCGAATTCCGGTGCAAATTGCCGAAAAATGTTGGGTAGGGGCGCCCCTTGTGGGCGCCCTCTTCGGTCCAAACCACGCCAGGAGGGGCGACATCCTTGTCGCCCACTGGGAGGGGAGTGTGGAGGGGCGACTTTCCAGTCGCCCATAGGAGCTCCCCTACCGGCCCCGGTCCGGTGAAATCCTGCGAGAAAAAGAAGGAGTGGGGGTTTTCCTACCCCCACTCCCTCGGGGGGACTGAAAGTCCCCCCTCCTATTCGCCCAACTCCGGCCCCACCGGAGCCCAGCGAAGGCAACGGCGGCGAAGAGGGGAACAAGAATGTCCCCCCTC
>JAJDTT010000169.1 GCA_022827025.1 Acidobacteriota bacterium | reverse complement strand
TAAACAACCCCCCCCCGTTTGGCCCCTGTTTGGCTTTTTTTTTGACTTGGCCCCCCCCCCCCGGGGCCCCCCCCCGGCGCCCCGCTTCCCGGCAGCACAGGAAAGTGGAGGTCAGGTTCCTGGTGAGCACTTCGTTCCAATCCTTAAGGCTCATCTCCATAGCCGGGACGTGCTTCCCGCCGCCCACGCTGTTGACCAGTACGTCCAGACGGCCGTACTCCTCCAGGACCTGTCCGAACCCGGCAGTCACCTCCCGCTCCCGCGTCACGTCCCATTCCCGGACCGCGGCGTTTCCTCCGCCGCCAATCTCCCCGGCGACCCGCTCCGCCGCCTGCCGGTCACGGTCGGCCACCACCACCGCGGCGCCGGCCTGCGCCAGGACATGGGAGGCCGCGCGCCCGATGCTGCCGCCTCCTCCGGTGACCACTGCCACCTGGCCGTCCAGGCGAAAAAGTCCGTCGACCACCGGGACGGAAGCTGAAGGCCGGCCCGCGCTCATGGCGAGGGCTCACCGGGAATCAGTCTCAGTCTGGCCTTGGAGAGGGTCAGCTTCCGCTCCAAAGAGGACTCGCTGAGCCCGGCCTCCACCAGGTTCTCACCTTGGTCCAACGCACCGGACGGAAGCACAAATGCGATGAGGATCGGGTCCGTCTCCGCCTCCGGCGCCAGCACCCTTCCGCCCTCCGGAGCCTTCCCATTGACGCGCACGGCCAACTGCTCCAACTGCGGCGGGGTGCCTTCCAACTCGAGCGTGAGTTCGGCGCCGCTCAGGCGTCCTTCCTCTTCCAGACGCGGGACATCGTCACCGATCACGATGGGAAACCGGGTTTGGCCTCCCGGCTCCAGAGACGCCGGCAGATGGCCCGGGCTGGAGATGAAGGCATAGGGAAACCAGACCTCTTCGGCGGCCGAGTAGATCTTTTCCTTGCCCTCCAGCGCCTCGGGGTCGTCGATGCCGTCCAGACAGGCATAGACCCGTTTCCGGAGCGCGCGCCACCGGGCCTCGTCGCGAATCTGTTCCCAGGGAGCCGTCAGATTCCAGAAATAGATTCCGTCGGCGCCGGCAGCGTACCACTTGGTGGCCAGGGCCCGGGTCATTTCGGTTCCCTTGCCATCCATGAGTTGGCCGGGATTGTTGATGCAGGGATAGAGCGGCACGCCGTAGGCATGGGCGGCCTGGGCCATCTTGGCCACGGGGAGGGAGAAATGGGCGTAGCCGCCACCCAGGATCAGCATGTCCACCAGGCCCTCCCGCATCCAGGCCTCCAGATCCAGGCCGATCCCGAGGGAGAGCTCCAGGTCGTCCGGGGTCCGGACCGCGAGCAGGAGGGGCCGTCCCCGCTCCCTGCCGATCTCGTCCATGCGGTGACGAGTCCTCCGGATGAAGGCGGTCATGAGGGAGACCTGCTCGGGGGTGATGGTCCCTCCTTCGAAGATGCTCTTGAAGAGGACGGGATGGCGGATGAAGTCCAGCTCGACGCCGTCCAGGTCGTACCGGAGGCAGACCTCCTCGATGATCTCGAACTTGCGGTCCCGGACCACCTGGTGGGTGAAGTCCAGGGCCGTGGCGTAGAGGTTGGCCACCCGGGAGCCGGGAAAGGCGGGTTCGGCGATGGCCGTCTGCAGCCCGCGATTGCTTACCAGGAACTCGCGGTGGTCCAGTTTCCAGCGGGAGAGGTGCCCCTGGACAAAGCTGTCGTGGACGTCGTTCATGCGCACCGAAGCGAAGGCCTCCATGCCATGCTCATGGGCGAAGTCGGTGACGATCTTCAGCGGGCAGGTGCCGGCGTCGACCAGGGCCTTGAGGTTGGCCGCATACGTGTTCATGTAGTCGGGACTGTCCAATTGCTGACCGTCGCCGTAGATGGGTTGGATGCGGCTGTCGTAGGAGGGGGCGTCGCCGGACAGGATCGACCAACTGATGGTGGTCACGGGGGTTCCCGGAAGGGCCTCGAGCCGGGGCGCCAGGAAGCCTTCCACGGTGGAGGCTCCAGGGTGCATGAGGACCGCCGAGTCGCCGTTGAAGATGACCCGGCGCTTCAGCCCCTCCGACCCGGCAGTCTCTCCCTCCGGAGTCCGGTTTTCCGCACAGGCGGCGAGCAAAACCAGGAGCACGAGTGGGAAGAACCCGGCCCTGACACCGGCGCATCTCGGGACTGGGACCGGAACCTGGGATCGGGGGTCGGCAGGAAAATTCATGGATTTTCAGGCCCTTCGAATGCGGCGTTTTGAAAGTTCTTTCGAGTATGGGCGCCCCCGGCGCCGTCCCCGGATCATACCCGACCACCAAGCCAACTGGAACCTGGCAAGCTTCTCAAAAGTACTCCATTACTTCGCATATTTCTGCGGCTCGTCGTTCTACTGAATGGAAGTTGACAACCGCCGGCGGTCAACGGAAGAATGCTTCGGACAGTTGGGCAGGTTTCCTGTTCACTTCCTGTTCGCCGCAATTCGGATCCGCCGTGCCTGGGACGTCGACGGAGGAGGAAGAATGAATGTCGAACTGATGAGTGTCCTGGCTGCGGTGGCGGCGGTGGGTATCGGCTTGGCCGGACTGATATTGGCCAGCGGCCGAGGGCTGCGGCACGAGATGCGGGACATACGGCACGAGACACGGGAAGAGATCCAGGACCTGCGCCACGAGATGAGAGCGACCCGCCAGGAGACGCGGCAGGAGATCCAGGACATGCGGCGGGAATTCCAGGAGCTGCGCCAGGAGATGCGGCAGGACATCCAGGAACTGCGGCAGGACATGGGCAGACAGATGGGAAGGGTCGATTCCCAGATCGGCGAACTCCGGGAACGCACGGCGGGCCTGGAAGGACTGCTTACGGGTCTGCGCGAAGCCATCGTCCGTCGGGCCATGGCGAGCTAGCGCGACCGGCCTCTTCCCTCACCGGTCGGCGCAACCTTGGTGGACGCCCTCTTCCGTCAGTATCCCACTTTGTAGATGACGTAGTCGCCGTACCCGGTAATGATCCGTGTATACCCGGAGAGTTCCTGGTCCAGGGCCGCGTCGCCCGTATCCACCAGGAGCGGACGCCCCCCCAGGGAGACGAGTTTTTCCTTGGTGGCGACGATCAGGAGATTCTCCCGGCCCACCTGGCGGATGATCTCCGGACTGATCTGCTGGTTGCCCCGGCCCAGGATGTGCCCCTGGCCACCGATGGCCGTCACCACGACTTTGGCCCTGTTCCCGCCGATCAGGTCCAGGAGTTGGCGCGCCGTGACGTCGTTGGCCAGCAGTTTCCTGTTCCTCACCACGTCCACCCCCAGCAGCGTGTTCTCGAGCTCCAGAGCCTGGAGGATGCCCCGCGTGGTGGTTCCCGGTCCCACGGCGAAGATGCAGTCCGGGTCCTCCATGGCTCGCAGAACCTCCGCGCAGATTCCCTGGAGGGCTTCGGCCTCGTGGACGACCCCTCCCGCCTTCACGTTCTGGACGAACCGGTTCTCTTCCGGGACCTGCAGGTATCCGTAGAGCTTGGCCCGGACCACACCCGCCCGGAAGGCCTCCTCGTCGATGTCCATGACCTCGGAGGAGCGCATTCGCAGAAGGTGGCGCTGCAGCCAGAGGGCCACCAGCTCGCCGGCGCTCCGCGGAGTGACCGCATAGACCGCCGAGTGGATCTTGACGCCTGCCGGGACCCCCAGAACCGGCACCTCCTCGCCGACGGCGTGGTAGAGGTCGCGGGCGGTTCCGTCCCCGCCGGCGAAGAGGATCAGGTCGGCTCCGGCGGCCGCCATCTGGCGGGCCGCCCGCCGGGTGTCTTCGGGAGCCGTCTCCTCGCCTTCGGTGCGTCCGATAACGGTGGCCGGGAGCCCCGCCAGGGTGCAGGACTTCTCGCCCATCTGGCCGGGATAAGTGAGGATTCGGGCCTGGTCCTGGAATTGCGAGACGGCCTTCAGCGCCTGGGCCATCCGTCCCGGGGCCTCGGGGCGGGCCCCCAGCTCGCGGGCGCGGCGCAGGATCTCGACCCCGTCGCTTCCCTTGAGCCCCACCCGGCCGCCCATGCCGGCGACGGGATTGACGATGACGCCGAGAGTGCGCCGAGGCATTACCCGGAGTTCTTGGCGGCTTGTTTCTTCACGTACTGGCGCCAGGTCACCGCGATCCGCTCGGGCTCGTCGATGCTGGGCGCCGGGACCTTGTGAATCGCCGAATTGTGCGGCGCGCTCTTGACCAGTTCCGGGTTCTCGTAGGCTTCCTTGGAGATCTGGCGCAAGACGGCCACGTACTCGTCGATGTCGTCCTTGGAATAGGACTCGCACGGCTCCAGGGTGAAGGGCTCGGGGACGATCCAGGGGTGATGGCTGGGCCAGTAGTGCTGGATCCCGTAGTCCGCGATCCTGCGGTTGATGTCGTCGGTTCCCACGCCCGTATCCCGGTTCAGCTTGCCCCAACTGTAGCGCACCTGCTCCAGGCGCCGTTTTTCTTCCGAGTACTGGATGACGACCCCGGGCACCTCACTCAGCTTCTTCAACATGTAGTTGTTGTTGAGGACGGAGCACTCGGCCACTTCCCGCAAGCCGTCGGCGCCGAGTTGCATGACCCAGGCGTAGGCCTTGAGGACCCCCTGGGCGTTGCCCAGAAAGGAACGGACCCGGCCGATGCTCTCCGGTTCGCCCCGGTAGTCCAACGTGTAACGCTCGCCGTCGAACTCGACCCGGGGCAGGGGAAGATAACGCTTCAATTCGTCCACCACGCCGACGGCGCCGATGGCGGGACCCATGCAGGCGTGGGGCATGGAGAAGGTCTTGTGGACGTTGAAGTGGCAGAGATCGAAGCCCGCCTCTTTCGCTCGCGCGATCCCCAGGAGCCCGTTGGCGTTGGCCTGGTCGTAGCTGCAGAGGGCTCCCACGCCGTGGGCGATGTCGACGAACTCCTTGATCTGCGGGTTGTAGAGGCCCGTGTCCTCCGGGTTGGTGATGAAGATGCCCGCCGTCCGCTCGGAGACGGCCGCCTTCATGGCGTCGACGTGGGGATAGCCGGTGTCGTCCGGCATCAGGGTGACGACCTTGTAGCCGGCGGTGGCGCCGGTGGCCGCGTCGCAGGGATGGGAGAACATGGTGGTGATCACCTCGTCCCGCTGGTGATCGCCTCGGGAGGCATGGTAGGCGCGCACCATGGAGGCGTTGGTGAAGACCCCCTGGGCGCCCCCTCCGGGCTGGAAGCTGAACCGGTCCAGGCCCGAGATCTCCTTCAGGAACTGCTCGAACTGGTAGTAGACGTGCAGGATTCCCTGAATCGTGCTCTCGTCCTGCAGGGGATGGATCTCGGCCATGCCCGGGTTTCGGGTGGCCACGTGCTCCTGGATCTTGGGGCTGTACTTCATGGTACAGGTGCCCTGGCTGATGTCGATGTTGACGTCGGTCCCGAGAGTCTCCTGGGAGAGCCGCATGTAGTGGCGGTTCACCCGCATCTGGTTGATTTCGGGCAGGGCCGGCGGCTGTTTCCGTCTCAGGTTCTCCGGAATCCGGGAGGTTCCGTCTCCCACCGCTTCCTGGATGCCGGCCTCGGCCTCGGGCACCAGGATGCCCCGTTCGCCGGGCACGTCCATCTCGCAGATGATCTCCTCGTCCCATCGAGCCTGGTGGTATTTCCTGAGCAACGTCTCACGGTCTCTGCCCATGGTCCCGATCTCCTTTCCGGTTCGGAAGCCTCCGTTCTCCGGATCCTGTTTCAGCTGCAGCACTCACCCAGGGCCTGCACCAGCGTGTGGATGTCGTCCTGGGTGATTCTCTCGGTCACGCAATAGAGGGCGCTCTGGCCCAACTGGGGAAACTCTCCGGAAATGTCCTTGCCCCCGAAGATCTTGCGGTCCAGGAGCGCGGCGTTGATCTCACCGACGCTCTTGCCGGTCCCGTCGAAGTTCACCACGAACTCCTTGAAGAACGGGGTCTCTGACGCGACCCGGACCCCCGGTATCCCGCCAATCTGCCGGGCGGCGTACTGCGACTTCTGGAGGATGGTCCGGCCGATCTCCTCCATCCCCTTGGGACCCATCAGCGCCAGGTAGACGCCGGCCGTGATGGCCCAGAGCCCGGTGGTGGTTCCCGTGTACTCCTTGCCCTGTTCCCGGGAACCGTAGGAGGTCCGGTCGAAGAGCACTTCGCCGAAGCCCCACTCCCCCTCTTTCACGGTCTCGGTGATGCCGAACATGAGGTCCTTGAACTCGGCCACGTAGCGCATGTCGTCGTGGGTGGCGATGAAGCCGCCCTGTCCGCCGCCGCACTGGATGTGCATTCCCAGGGGCTGGAAGTCGCCGCAGGCGAAGGTCCCGCCGTAGTGGACGGGAGGCGCCAGGACTCCCAGGGATATGGGGTCGGTGTAGACGACGAACTCGGCGCCGGCGTTGCGGGCGATCTCCCCGATCTCCTCGGCCCGGGTCTCGATGTTGCCCAGATACCCGGGATTCTCGATGAGAACCGCCGCCGTGTTCGAGGAGATGGCGGATCGGAGTTGATCCAGGTCCAGCAAACCGGAGCCGGGATCGAAATCGATGGTCCGAATGGAAACCTGAGGTTCGCCGATGCCGCCCAGGTAGTTGCGCACCACCGCCATCAGATCCGGACTCGCGGATCCGGGAACCAGCACCTCGTTCCTGCCGGTGGTCCGGGAGGCCATCCGCAGCGAGGTCGCCGCGGCCGACGGTCCGTCGTAGAGGGGACAGCTCAGGACGTCCATGTCCAGCAGCTCCCCCATGAGGCTGGCATACTCGAAGAGGGCCTGCCATTTGCCGTGGTCGGCGTACGGTTCTCCCACGTAGGCCGTGACGAACTCGCCGCGGCTGCTGATCTCGTCGCAGACGGCCGGAACGTGGTGCTGGGCGCAGCCGGCGCCGAGAAAATTCAGGTGGTCGTCGCAGTTCCGATTCCGGTCCAGGATCTCCTCCAGGTGCCGCTTCAGGGAGTATTCGTCCAGGATCGGCTCGGGGAGGTCCATCCTCCGCTTCAGGATCAGCTCGTCGGGGATCTCGGCGTAGAGATCCATGATGTCCCGGGCGCCCACTTCCTTGAGCATTTGGGCCTTGATCTCCGGGACCGAGTTGGGGATGTAGGGGTAGACGATTCGCCTTTGACTCACGATGCTCCTCCGTCTGCTCGGCTTGCCGGTGCGGGAAGAAGAATTTCCGCCGCCGAACGGGCTCAGTCTACTACGAGCAAGGCGGGGAAATTCAAGGAGATGCGGAAGGAGCGGCGGTTTCCAGCCGCCGCGCTCCGGCGTGAGCGCGATCCAAAGCGGAACAGGCGAATGTGGAGAGCGGGCGACTGGAAATCGCCCTTCCCGCCGGGCGATTGGAAATCGCCCCTCCGCTATTCCTGAATGCGGTAGAGGTGTGTGGTGGTGCGCAGGAAGAGCGCTCCGCCGGAGACCGCCGGCGAGGCCATGAAACCGTTTTCCAGCTTGTTTCGGGCCAGGATTTCCAGAGTGTCGGCCGGTTGGACGATGGTTGCGACGCCGTCTTCGTCGAAGAAGTGGATCCGGCCGCTGGCGTAGAGCACCGAGGAGGAGTGGAGACCGCCGATTCGTTCCTTCCAGATCTCCTTTCCGCTCTTGAAGTCGACGCAGGTGGCGATCCCGTCGTTGCTCACCATGTAGACCCGCCCCTCGACCAGCACCGGAGAGGAACGCTTGGGAGCGCCCCGGGCGTGTTTCCAGGCCACATGGGATCCGGTCACGTCGCCCCGGCCGCCGAGACGGACCGCCCAAAGTTGCGCCGTCCCCCCGATGTGCCCCGTGGCGATGCCGACCTGGCCGTCAGCGTACAGGGTCCTTGGGGCCGAGGAGTGACCGGTATGGCGAATCTGCCAGAGTTCGCGGCCGGTTCTGGGCTCGTATCCGTAGGCCCCTTTGGCGCCGGGACTGATGAGTTGCAACTCTCCCTGGAAATCGACCACCAGCGGCGTGTTGTAGGCCTTGCGGAAGTCTCCGAACGCGCGCGGGCGGCCGTCCTCCTCCAGGTCTCCATAATCCACCGACCGAAACGTCACCCACCGGTTGGCGCCGGTCGCCTTGTCCAGAGCCACCACGTACTGGACGTCGGCGCCGTCCATATTCAGGAAGAGGAGGTCCTCCCAGAGATAGGGAGAAGAGGCCGGGCCGCGCCAGTGGTCGCAGGGGAGGTCCCGGCGTTGCCAGAGAATCTCGAAGGTCCGGGTGTCCAGACAGGCGGTCCCGTAGCTCCCGAAATGGATATAGGCCCGGCCCTCCTCGATGGTCGGCGAGGGACTGGCGTAGGAATTGTCGGGGTTGCTCAGGGGACGAGGTTTGGGGACGTCGAAGAGCTTGCGGTCCAAGAGGATCTTCCCGCTGTCGCGATCGATGCACAGAACGGAGAGTTCCTTGCCGTCCTCCGTGGCGGTGGTGAGTCAGATCTGTTCTCCCCAGATCACCGGAGACGACCAGCCGCGGCCGTGAACCGGCGTCTTCCATCGAACGTTGAGCGTCTCGCCCCAGCGCAGGGGGAGGTTCGCGGCCTCGGATCTGCCGTCCCGGCCCGGCCCTCGATAGTCGGGCCAGTTTCCGAACATGGCGCCGCTCGAAAGGCATGCGGCCAGGAGCAGGATCGGAATTCTCTTCTCTTTGCTCATCTTCCCTGGATCCGGTAGAGGTGCGTCTTCGTGCGCAGGAAGAGGGCTCCGTCGGCCACCGCCGGCGAGGCCATGAAACCGTCGTCCAGTTGGTTCCTGGCCAGGATTTCCGGTGTCTCCCCCGGTTGGAGGATGGTGGTTCGGCCGTCCTCGTCGAAGTAGTGAATCCGGCCGCCGGCGTAGAGGACCGAGGCGGAGTGGAGACCGCCGATTCGGATCTTCCAGATCTCCTGTCCGCTCTTGAAGTCGAGGCAAGTGGCGATCCCGTCGTTGCTCACCATGTAGACCCGTCCTCCGGCCAGAACCGGGGAGGAGTGCTTCGGAGCGCCGCGGGCGTACTTCCAGGCGATGTGGGTCCCGGTCACGTCGCCCCGGCCGCCGAGACGGACCCCCCAGAGCTGGGCCGCGCTCCCGATGTATCCGGTTCCGATCCCGACCTGGCCGTCGGAGTAGAGAGTCCTGGGCGCCGAGGAATGACCTCCGTGGCGAATCTGCCAGATCTCGCGTCCGGTGCGGGGATCGTAGCCGTAGGCTCCCTTGGCGCTGGGGCTGATGAGTTGCGGCTCTCCCTGGAACTCGATCACCAGCGGCGTGTTGTAGGCCTTGCGGAAGTCACCGGACATGCGCGGCCGGCCGTTCTCCTCCAGGTCTCCGTAGTCGACCGAGCGGAAGGTCACCCACCGGTTGAAGCCCGTGGTCTTGTCCAGTGCCGCCACGTACTGGACGTCGGCGCCATCCATGTGCAGGAAGAGGACGTCCTCCCAGAGCACGGGCGAAGAGGCCGGACCGCGCCAGTGGTCGCAGGGGAGGTCCCGGCGTTCCCAGAGGACCTCGAAGGTCTTCGTGTCCAGACAGGCGGTCCCGTAACTCCCGAAATGGACATAGACCCGGCCCTCCTCGATGGTGGGCGAGGGACTGGCATAGGTGTTGACGGCGTTGCTCAGGGGACGCGGTATGGCGACGTCGAAGAGCTTGCGGTCCAAGAGGATCTTCCCGCTGTCTCGATCGATGCACAGAACAGAGAGTTCTTTTCCGTCCTCCGTGGCGGTGGTGAGCCAGACCTGTTTCCCCCAGATGACGGGGGAGGACCAGGCACGGCCGTGAATCGGCGTCTTCCAGCGAACGTTGAGCGTCTCGCTCCAGCGCAGGGGCAGGCTCGTGACCTCGGACACCCCATCCTGGCGGGGGCCCCGGTAGTCGGGCCAGTTGCCGGACAGGGAGACGCCGCAAAAACAGGCGGCCAGGAGCAGGACCGGTGTTTTTTTCATGTCTTCTTCGCCTCCTCGACCGGAACGCCGACCACGGGGCTCTCAATCGGACGTGGACCAGTCGGGAGCCGGGCCCCACCGCTCCGGCCAATCGACGGCGGCCAGATCGGCGGTGAGCGGATGCCAAATATCGATCTTCTGTCTCATGACGCCCAGGTTGTTGGGCATGTCGAACTTGTCCGGAAGCGGCTCCACGCGTCCGGGAACCCCCTTGACGAAGCTCTTCCTGGGAACGTCGCGGTGCACCACCGCACCCGCGGCGATGAAGCTGCCCTCGCCGATGGTGATCCCGGGAAGGACGGTGCAGCCGCCCCCGATCACGACCTCGTCCTCGATGGTGGCGCCGCGGGGCGTGGGCATGACTTCGTAACGGCAAGGCTCCCGATCGTTCAGGAAGATGACCCCCGGCCCCACGAAGACATTGTCCCCGAACCAGGTCCGGGTGGGGATGTAGGTGTGGGCCATGATCCGCACCCCGTCTCCCATCCGGACGATCCCTTCCAGCACCGAGTGGTTGAAGATGGTGCAGTAGTTCCCGATCCGGACCTTGGCCCGGATGACCGCGTAGAGGCCGGTCTGGAAATAGTCGCCGATCCGGGTGTCGCCGTAGATGACGGTCCCTTGCCGAAGGATCCCGTGGCGGCCGACTCGGGCCGGACCGCAGTCCCGGTGATACCGGTAACCGAGGGTGACATCGGGCTCGATGAAGGTGCCTTCACCGATGACGGCGTTCTCGAGCCGGGTCTCCCGGCCGGTGCGCTGGTGATGGGTCTGACCGTTGCTCATCCGGATTCCTCCCTGCAAGCGGTTTCTACCGATCCTGCCGGTTCAGGACATTCTGTCCTGCTCCGGGGAAGGACGCAACGAGGAGACCCGGACGGATCCCGCGAGGCGTTACTTCACGATCGTCGGAACCGGATCAATGCCGCTTGCGCACCGGAAGCGCCGTCCGCGCCTCATGGTCCCGGATCATCTGCCCGTGAGTGACGGTTGTCGCCAGGTAGCCTGCGGTATCGAAATCCAAAAACCTGTCCGGGGAGAATTCGGACGCGTCGATGCTGGTCTGTCCATCCACCATGTATTCCGCCAGGAGGAAACCGGCGACGGGATGGTAGCCGAAGCCGCCGGAGTTGAACGTGACCGCCAGATAGAGTCCCGGCACGGCGTCCACCGGTCCGATATTGGGCAGAAAGTCCAGGGCGTAGCTCACCAGGCCCACGCGGTGGTAGTCGATGTCGACTCCCCGGATCAGGGGCAGGCGGCCCCGAACCGCCTCCTGGATGAAGGGCAGGGACCGGGGATCGGGGACCAGCTCGGTGAGCCGGAAGTCGGGCCCGGGCCTCTCGATCTGAACCGCCTCGTGGGCGCCGGTGCCCAGCAGGACCCGATCATCCTCCGTGGGACGGTAATAGACGCCCCTGGCATCGTCGTTCGTGGCCGGCAGCCGGGGCGGATGTTCCAAGGGCATGGTGACCCACCGTTCGTGAACGAAGTTTCGCACCGGCAGCGGCTGGCCCGCCTGGGCCATCAGCGAATTGGCCCAGGCATTGACGGTGCAGACAACCGAGTCCGCCCGGAGAGTCCCCGATTCCCGGGTCCGAACGCCCGTGACCCGCCCACCTTCGATCAGGAACTCCTCGATGGTCACGCCTTCCCGGAGTTCCACGCCCATCTCCCGGACCTTGGCGCTGAGGGCGGGAAGGTAGCGGTCCGGCTCGCTGTAACCGCCGCGCAGGTCCAGCACGCCGTACTCGTCTTCACCGATCCGCAGATCGGGGAAACGCTCCTCGATCTCCCGCCGCCGGAGCACCAGAAAGCGGGCTCCGGCGCGCCGGTGCATGGGATGGAGCCGGCGGGCCCGCTCGAACTGCCGGGAGTCCAGGAGATTCAGGCACCCCACCTGGTGAAAGTCGTAGTTCTCCAGGATCTTGTCGAACCGCTCGAAGATGTCGAAGGTGATGCCTCGCGCCCGGCTGGCGCCCTCGGTGGCCATCATCATGGTGTTGATGGCCCCCGAGCGGCTGCTGGAACCGTCTCCCACCCGGCCCTTGTCCAGGAGCAGGATCTTCCCAACTCCCTTGTCGGCCAGATGGAACGAGGTGCTCAATCCGGCGATCCCGGCACCGACGATGATCACCGACTGTGACGTCTTTGCCATGCTTCGTCCTCCAATCGGAGGCTATGGTACGCTGAATCCATGTCACAGTCCTCACCCTCCAAGCCACTGAAGACACATCCCGGGATTCGGATCGAGAAGATTCCAGTGAAGGGCGCCGCCGGGCTCGTCTTCGCCTTGGGCGTCATGTTCATCTTTTGGGTCGGGATACCGACAATTCGCGGTTTCGTGATTCTGGGAGCCGTGGGTGGCTTGGCGGCGTTTGCGGCCCTCCGTTGGTGGCGCGAACGGAACCTGCACCCGACTCACCAACAGCGTCTCTTCCCCGGGATGTCGAGTCCCGATTCCCGGACGGATCGGGCCGGGCGATCGGCGCAATCGTCGACACAGGACTGAAGGCGTTTTTTCTTGACTTGCGTTCCGGGCTGCCGCTAAGGTGTGCCTCGTTTGAAACCGCCCGTTATTTTGAGCAGGTTTCTCGTTCCAGCATTCCGAGGGAAGAGTGGCAAAAGGCTTCCGGGCGGCTTCCGTATTCCTTTTCCTCTTTGCCTCGACATCGATAATCCCTGCCACTGCCGTTCCGGCTGACGCGCTCAAGCGGTTCCCCGGAAAAGAGTGGGAGACCAGGCGTCCTGCGGACGTGGGCTTCGACGAGGAAGCCCTGCGGCGGATCCTGCCCCGGGTCGGGATCGGGGGGACCATCGTCCGGCATGGCTACGTGGTGGCCACCTGGGGCAACCAGAGGACGGCCGTCCAGACGGCGTCCATGGGCAAGACCTTCAACGCAACCTGCCTGGGTCTCGCCGTCGATGCCGGCCTGGTCGAGTTGGACGACCTGGTCTGGAAGACCTGGACGGGCGAGGGAGAGCTTTCCCACCCCTACAAGTACCTCAACGAGGGCCATCATCGAAAAATCACCTGGAGGCATTTCGCCAACATGGTGTCGGGCTTTCCGGACATCGACCTGAGCCGGGCCGACGGCGAGATGGGAGATTCCACCTACAACTACGCCCACCGGGCGCCGGGGGGCGAGTACATCTACAGCGACGGGGGGATGTGGCGGTTCGCCCAGGCCTTGACGGCGCTTTGGGGCAAGGACCTCAAGGACGTGCTGGACGAGAAGATCTTCCGGCATCTGCAGGTGCCCGCCGGGCGTTGGGACTGGATGCCCGCCCGGGTGATCCAGGAAAACCTCATGTACCCCTTCTGGCCGGGTTACGGCCGGTACCTGGATCCGCCCTGGGAGATCGACGGCAACGCCGTCCGGGCCGGACCGGGCTGGGTCGTCATCAATTCGGCCGACGCCGCCCGCTTCGGCTATCTCTTCCTGCGTAACGGGCGCTGGCGGGACCGGCAATTGATCAGCAAGGAGTGGGTGGACCAGACGCGGAAACCGCAGAGCCGCCGGCATGCCGGCCACGGGGGCGAGGACTACAGCCTGAACTGGTGGCTGCCGGGACAGGGTGTGCAGGAAGCCCGGGGAGGGAACATCAACTGGCAGGCCGTCTCCCGGATCTCCGTGGTTCCCGAGTACGACCTGGTGGTGGCCACCATCCGGACCAACTACGTGGCCCGGAAGGTCGTCGGATCCGCCTATTTCGGATCCCAGTACCAGGGCGACCGGGACTGGGTCTTCCGGCTCTTGAAGACCATCGTGAAGTGAGGCATTCGAACTGCGAACAGCAGGAACTTTATTGACCGAAGGAGCGTAACCGATGCGAAAATTTCAAATTTCAATCCTTTTGCTGAGCGTCGCCATGCTGGCCGCGCCCCTGTCGGCCCAGATCACCACGGGCGGGATCAGCGGCCGGGTCACGGACGAGACGGGCGGAATCATCCCGGGCGTCGACGTCCTGTTGACCAACGTGGGAACGGCCCAGACCTGGGGCGCCGTCACCGGCGACACGGGGGCCTACAAGTTCGTGTTCCTGCAGCCGGGCGACTACTCCATTCGGGCGGAGCTGGCGGGATTTCAACCGGTGCTCCGGCGGGACATCGTGGTCCGGGTCAATGAGACCGTGGCCGTGGACATCACGCTCTCGCCGAGCGAGATCCAGGAGGTCGTGGAGGTGCTGGGAACACCGCCGGCCCTGCAGACCGAGTCGGGGGAGATCGGAGACGTGGTCGACCACGAGACCATCGTCAACCTGCCCTTGAACGGACGCAATTTCATCCAGTTGGTGGAACTGCAGCCGGGCGCCGTCTCGACTCACAAGCTTCCCGGAGGGGGTATCAGCTTTCACAGCAGCATCTTCGGCGGCAACTTCTCGGTTCATGGAGCGCCGGCTGAAGGCACGGTCTTCCTGCTGGACGGGATCGACATGAAGGACGCGGTCGACACCCGCGTCGGATTCCGCATGACCGTTGACGCCATCCAGGAGTTCAAATTCCAGGCCGGGAACTACTCGGCCGCGTTCGGCCGGGCTTCCGGAGGCGTGGTCAACATCGCCTCCCGCGCCGGCGTGAACGACTACCATGGCTCCGCCTGGGGGTTCTTCCGGAACGACGCCTTCGACGCGCGCACCTTCTTCGCCGCGGAGAAGGAGCCCTTCTCGCAACAGAACGTCGGGGTCGCCATCGGCGGACCGATCGTGGAAGACCAGACCTTCTTCTTCGTCACCTATGAGGCGATCCGCTCGGAAACGGAAGTGACCCGCGCCGTCAGCGTGCCCACCGATCTGCAACGGCGGGGAGATTTCAGTGAAGGAAATCCCATCTTCAATCCCTTCGACGTCAATCCCGACACCGGTCTGCGCGCGCCTTTTGCCAACAAGATGGTCCCCGAGAGCATGTGGCATCCGGTCTCGGTGAAGGCCTTCACGCGTTTGTTTCCCACGGCGAATCGTCCCGGCGTGGTCAGCAACCTGGTGGACTCGTCCAACCAGGAGGTCCTGAGCGACCAGTTGAACATCCGAATCGATCAGAGGATCGGAGAAGAAGACACCATATTCGGCCGCTACACGCTGGTCCGGTACGATCGCCTCTGGCCCTTCGTCTTCGCTTCGCTCCCCAATTTCACCACCGTCTGGAAATCCCCGGCTCAGAATGCCGTGCTGGGCCATACCCACACTTTCGGCGCCAATGCGGTCAACGACCTCCGGGTCGGCTTCAACCGGCACACCCAGGTGCTGGAGGACTCGGAGCAGGAAGTGGCGGTCAACGAGGAGTTGGGGATCCACGGGTTGAGTCCCCGTTTTCTGGGCAACCCCAACATCAACATCGCCGGCCTGGGCGGCACCGGGGCCATTGCCAACGCACCCAACAATCGCTCCGACAACCAGTTCGCGGTGCGGGAGAACTTCTCCTACATCACCGGCAACCACAACATTTCCACGGGCGCCTCCGTCGACTGGTACCAGATGAACGGCGGCCATGCCCTGTTCGCCCACGGCTTGTTCACTTTCAATGGAATCTTCACTTCGCAGTTGACCGAAACCGGCACGCAGCCGGGGACGGGGAACCCGGTGGCGGACTACATCCTGGGAGTCCCCAACCGGACCTCGCGGTGCTGCACGGTCAATGACGGATTCCGCAACTTTCGCAAGAAGGACTTCGGCATCTACATCAACGACGACTGGAAGGTGTCTCCCGATCTGACTTTGAACCTGGGGGTGCGGTACGAGCTGTTCCAGCCTCCCTATGAGAAACACGGACGCTACGCCCAGCCGGACTATTCGCGCGCGCCCGAACTGGTTCTGGCGCACGCCGGAGAGGACATCCCCCGCGGAGTCTACAAGGCGGACAAGAACAACTTCGCGCCCCGGCTCGGGTTTGCCTACCGGATCAACGACCAGACCGTTCTGCGCGGCGGCTACGGGTTGTTCTACATGTCTCCGAACATGGTCTTCTCCTTCTTCGCCGCCATGTCGCCTCCGTACGTCAGCCCGGAGACCTTCATCTCCGACACGAGGACACCCCAGTTGTCCTTCAGCGCTCCATTTCCCGGGGTCGGACTTCCCAGCCTGAATTTCTACTCCAACGACCCCGGGTGGACGGACCCCTACAACCAGGTCTGGAACCTGACTCTGCAGCGGCAGATCGGGAACATGGCCATTTCCGCCTCCTACATCGGCAACCGGGGAAGCAACCTCCTCACCGTCTTCAATGCCAACTCCCCGCTGAGACCGGGACCGGGGTCCGTCGCCTCGCGCCGGATCATCCCGTCCATCGTGAACGACACCCGCACCGACAACCAGGGCTGGTCGAGCTACAACGGGCTGGAGTTGAGGGCGGAGCAGCGATTCGCCGGAGGGCTGGGCTTCCTCGCCTCCTATGTCTGGTCCAGGTGCATGGACACCGGGAGCGTCCAGGTCAACGGGGACGGCTCTCCCCGGGGGACGCGGGACCCGCGCAACTTCGAAGAGGACTGGGGTCCATGTCAATACGACGTTCCTCATCGCTTCGCGGCGAACTGGGTCTATCAGCTCCCCTTCGGCAAGGGAATGGCGGGATTCGGCGGGATGCTGCTCAGGAACTGGCGGATTCAAGGGATCGTGACGCTGGAGGGCGGCCAGCCGTTTCATATCGGACTGCCCTACGACAACAGCAACACCGGACTCGGGACGGACGTTCCGGATTGGGTGTCGGGTCAGGACCCCAACGCCGGGCCCAAGACCGTACAGCAGTTCTTCAACATCAGGGCCTTTCAGAATCCGCAGCCGTTCACCTATGGGAATCTGGGCCGCAACGTGACCCGCGGTCCCGGGTTCGCCAACGTCGACTTCGCGCTGCATCGCCGGTTCCCCATCACGGAAGATCATGTGCTCGAGTTTCGAGGGGAGGTCTTCAACATCCTCAACCGCGCTAACTTCCTGCAGCCGGCCAATACCTTCGGCACGCCTGCGTTTGGTGTGATCGGCGGTGCGTTCGAGGCCAGAGAGATCCAGTTCTCGCTGAAATACACGTTCTAGCCGGGAACCGAACGGAACACCGGGGGGAGGCGGCAGCAACCGCGTCGCGTCTGCCAGACTCCCCTTGCGTCTTGGAGCCACGAACCTGAAGGGAAAGATGTCCAACCAGGCAACCGGCCGACTCGCTTTGGCGCTGGTCACTTTCGGCGTCCTGTTTACGGGCAGCGGACTCGACCCGGTGCCGGCGGGTTCGGCTGCCGGGCATGAGGAGGTCACGCTGGATCTCGGATCTGGAGTTCAACTGGAACTGATTAGGATCCCGCCCGGCGAGTTCATGATGGGGGAAACCGACTGGTCGCGGGCCTTGATCGGCCTGTTCGCTCGCCATGACCTGCGCGCCCGCCAGGTGACCATCACCAAAGCCTTCCAGCTTGGCAAATACGAGGTGACCGTCGGGCAGTTCCGGCGCTTCGTGGAGAACAGCGGCTACCGGACGGATGCCGAGACGGGACGCCGTTCCTGGCGGGAACTGGGAAAAGGCTGCTACACCATGGGGGGCGGGAGCTGGGGTCCCAAGTCCGAAGCCTCCTGGCAAAATCCCGGTTTTCCCCAAGGTTCGGACCACCCGGTCACCTGCATCAGTTGGTTCGACGCCATGGAGTTCTGCCGCTGGCTGAGCGGCAAGTCGGGACGAACGGTACGGCTTCCCACCGAGGGCGAGTTGGAATACGGCCAGCGGGCCCTCACCGTCACCCGCTACTACTGGGGCAAGAGGCCGGCCGATTACGTGCGGGATCCCCGGCTTCCCAGCGGCTACTGGGCCAACGTGGCGGATGACGCCATGGCAGACGATTCCGACGCCGACCTGTTCCTGACGGGGACCGAAATGCGCAGTCTCATCCCGGAGGGGAGGGACGACGGATATGAGGGTACGGCGCCCGTGGGTAGGTTCTATCCGAACCCGAGAGGCCTGTTCGACGCCATCGGCAACGTCTGGGAATACACCCTGGACTGGGCGGGTGAAGACCCGGATCGAACCGATCCGCGGGGAAGCGAAGCCGAGGGATTCCGGAGCATGCGGGGAGGGAGTTGGCTCAACAGCCCCGACGCCTACCGGCCGTCGTTTCGCCCGGAAATCGAGCCCGGCGGGCGGACCAGTACCCGGGGAATGCGGGTCCTGGTGGAAGAGTGATCTCGTCAAGTGGATCGGGCCGGGGCGAAGACACTGATGCCACCGTTGAATCCTGGAATTCGGGGGGACAGGAAAGTCCCCTCCAAAGGAGTGGGGGTTTTCCTACCCCCACTCTTGCTGATCAGGTAACGTCAAGAATGGTACGCGCGAAAGAAGAAGGGGGGACAGGAAAGTCCCCCCTCCATCCGGAAATCGAGCCTGGCGGACGGACCAGCACCCGGGGAATGCGGGTCCTGGTGGAAGTGTGATATCGTCAAGTGGATCGGGCCGGGGCTGAAACACTGTTGCCACCGCTGAATCCTGTGAGTCGGGGGGACAGGAAAGTCCCCCCTCCATACAACGTGCGATTGGACCGCCGGGTCCGGGTCCGGATGCGGGACGGGGTGGAGTTGGCGGCCGTCGTCGTTCGTCCCGACGCGGAGGGACGGTTCCCGGCCATCATGTCGTACAACCCCTATCGCTGGCTGAGGAACGTCAAGGAGACGAGCTCGGACGCGACGTACAACCACAGATGGGACGGGCCTCCCTACTTCGCCCGGCGTGGTTACGCCGTCATCTACTTCGACGTTCGCGGCACCGGAAATTCGGGCGGGACGACCCAGGACGTCTATTCCGACGAGGAGCGCCGGGACGCCTGCGACATGGTGGAATGGATCGCGGCCCAACCCTGGTGTAGCGGCAACGTGGGAATGTGGGGCATGTCTTATGGCGGCGTCGTGCAATGGCAGGTGGGGGTGCAGAATCCTCCCGCGCTGAAGACCCTCGTGATCGGGTCTTCCAACGACGACGTCTACCTGGACTGGACGAATCCCGGCGGCAGCATCCGTCCTTACATGTTCGACAGCTTCGCCCCCATGATGACCGCCTTCAACATGTCGCCGCCGGACGCGGATATCGTCGGACCGCGCTGGTCCGAACTCTGGGAGGAGCGGCTGGAGAAGAACGTTCCCTGGGGTATCGGCTTCATTTCGAACCTGCTCCAGGGACCCTACTGGCGCGATCGCTCCCTGCAGCCGGACTACAGCCGGATCCAGGTTCCCGTCATGTTCTGGTGCGGTTGGGCCGACCCGTATCCCACCCCCATCCTGCGGGCCTTCTCCAAGCTCGACGTCCCCAAGAAGATCCTGTTGGGTCCCTGGGGACACTACTGGCCGGAAGAAGCCCTGCCCGGTCCCCGGATCGATTTCAGGCACGAGATGCTCAAGTGGTTCGACCACTGGCTCAAGGGGGAAGACACCGGCGTCATGGAGGAGCCCGCCGTGACCCTCTTCATACGCCGCTACAAGAAGCCGGCGGCTCACATGTATTTGGAGGACGCCGGATTCTGGAGACATGAAAACGAGTGGCCGCCGGCCCGGAATCACGACACTCCGTATTACTTGCAACCTGGCGGAGGGCTGAGTCGCAAGAGCCCCGCCGGCGAGAGCGCGCCCGACGAATACGCTTACAACCCGGCGGTCGGGATCAGCGCGGGCATCTACTGGGGCGGGGGAATCATGCCCTGGGCCATGCCGGTCGATCAGCGGCTCGACGACGCCACTTCCATGACCTACACGACGGCGCCGCTGGAGCGGGATCTGGAGGTCACGGGGAATCCGAAGGCCATGCTCCATGTCGCCTCTACGGCCGACACGGCCTACTTCCACGTGAAGCTCACGGACGTGGCGCCCGATGGCACCTCCAAGTGGCTGACGGACGGCGGGTTGCTCGCCACGCACCGCAATTCCCACTCCAATCCGGAACCGATGGAGCCCGGAAAGGTCTACAAACTGGAAATCGATCTGAAGTACGTCTCCTACCTGTTCGAGAAAGGCCATCGCATTCGGATCAGCGTTGCCAGCGCGGATTTTCAGAATGCCTGGCCCACCGCCAAGCCTGCCGTCAACGCCATCCACCGGGACGGTGGCCATCCATCTCATGTCGTCTTGCCGGTGACGCCGGCTCAGGCTCCCTCCATGGGCCGACCAAAATTCAGGCCTTCCCCGAAACCGGCGGCGACCATGGCGGACATCAGCAGCAGCACCCGGCACGAGATCAAACACGACCTGGTCGACGAAACGGTAACGGCCACTCTGGAGAGGGTCTCCGAGATCGGTCCGGCGCCCGGACTCGCACATTCCACCTACACGGTTTCGAGACGGAATCCTGCGGAGACCGTTCTCAAGGCTCGTTACGTTTACGAAGTCCCGCCCGCAGGATCAGGAATGACCGTGGAAGCGAACGAAAGTCTGACCAGCGATCTGGATTCGTTCCATTTCGTGAGCCAGGTGGAGGTGACGGTGAATGGGAAGCGTCACTTCCACAAGAGTTGGAGGGTCAGCGTTCCCCGCAAACTGAACTGAAACCCGGTCCTGCCGGAACAACCGATGCTGAACGATTCGGACGACAGAAGGAGAGCCATCATGTGGATCCTGTTTTTCCTGCTCCTGATCCTGCCCGCGTCCCTGCCGGCAGAGTCCCATGGGCTCTCGAAGCCGGTCTACGAGGGGAAGGTCAAGATCATCTACCCCCGCGTCGCCATGCGGGATGGGGTGGAGCTGGCGACCAAGATCACCATGCCGGACGCGGAGGGGCGGTTTCCCGCCGTCATGATGTACCACCCCTACCGCGGCGTACGGGAACCCCTGGCGGATTATCGGGATGAAAGGCCCATGTTCGTGCCTTATCTGGCGGAGCGGGGCTACGCCATCGTGCAGTACGACGTCCGCGGCACCGGAAACTCCGGCGGGTGGAGCAAGGACATCTACTCCGATGACGAGAGGCGGGACGGCTACGAGATGGTGGAGTGGATCGCGCGCCAACCGTGGTCCAACGGCAACGTGGGCATGACCGGGATTTCCTACGGCGGGGTGGTGCAGTGGCAGGTGGCGGTCCAGAATCCGCCCAGCCTCAAGACCATCATCGTGCGCTCGGCCAACGACAGCGTCTACACCGAGTGGACCTATCCCGGCGGCTCACTTCGCCCCTACATGTTCGACACCTATTCGCCCCTCATGACGGCCTACAACTTCGCGCCCCCCGATCCCGAAATCGTCGGCGAGAAGTGGAGCGACATCTGGCAGACGCGGCTGGACCACAACCAACCCTGGGGAATCGGCTACATCTCTCATCAACAGGAGGGGCCGTACTGGCAGGACCGCTCCCTGTCGGCGGACTACAGCCGGGTCAAGTGCCCGGTCTTCGTCATCGCCGGCTGGGCCGACGTCTATCCGACGGCCCTGCTGCGAGCCTTTTCCAAGCTGGAAGTCAAGCACAAGAAAGCCCTGGTGGGCCCCTGGAGGCACATCTGGGCCGAGAACGAGAAGACGGTGCCCGGACCCCGGATCGACGGCCGGCCCATCATGTTGAAGTGGTTCGACTATTGGCTCAAGGGGATCGACAACGGGGTCCTGGAGGAGCCTCCGGTGACGGTCTTCGTCCGGGAATACGATCCTCCCTCTCCCGTCATGCCCGTCGAGGAGCCCGGCTTCTGGCGCTCGGAACTGGAATGGCCCATAGCGCGGGAGCAGCCCACCAGGATGTACTTTCACCCGGACGGGAAGCTGGGCCGCACGCCTCCCGGGGGACCGGATGAGGAAGGAGACCGTCTGGAGTACAAGCCGACCGTGGGGGTCACCTCGGGGATCCACTGGGGGGGCGGGATTCTCCCCTGGGGCAACCCCATCGACCAGCGGGCCGACGAGGCCTACTCCCTGACCTACACCACGGACCCGTTGGAGGAACCGCTGGAGGTCTCGGGCACGCCGCGCGCCATGCTGCACATCTCCTCCACGGCCGAGGTCGCCTATTTCCGCGTGAAGCTCATCGACGTGGCGCCGGACGGAACGTCCAAACTGGTGCGCTACGGCGGTATGAACGCCGCGCACCGGAAGTCCCACTTCGAGCCCGAACCGCTTCGGCCGGGAGAGGTCCACGAGGTGCCGGTGGAGGTGAAGGTGATGACCTACGTGTTCGCCCCCGGGCACCGGGTCCGGGTGGCCATTGCCAACGCCGACATCCAGAACGCCTGGCCCACGGCCCTGCCGGCCGTGAACACCGTGTACCGCAACGGCCGCTACCCGTCCCACATCGTCCTGCCGGTGATCCCGGAACAGAATCCCAAGCTGCCGGAGCCCGAGTTCGTGACCCTGCCCAACGCCGACCCGAAGGTGGCGCTGGATCAGGAGCGGCCACTGCAATACTCCATCACCCAGGACCTGGTCGCCGAATCCACCACGGTTCGCCTGGGCAAGGAGCGAAAGGGCAAGCGAGGCGGCGGCGAGCAAGCCATGAAGCTGCTCTCCAGTTTCACCGTGTCCGAGAAGAACCCGGCCAACGCCGCGCTCAAGGCCGAGGCCACGCTATCCATCACCCGGCCGGAATCGGAAGTCAAGATCGAGGCCAACGAGCTGACTTCCAGCAACAAGGCGGCGTTCCGCCACCTGGTGGAGATCGAGATCACGGTCAACGGAAGAAGACATTTCAACCGGAGTTGGTCGGTCACCATTCCACGAAGACTGAATTAGCGAGGCACCGGGCCCGTGTTCCACAGCCGGAGGGAGATGAATTCCATGTCGTGCAGTCCCAGGATTTCCGTCGCGCCCGTTTTCCTTTTCCTCCTGATCCTGACTTTCCTGGCGGCGGCCGGTCTGGCGTCGGATACTTGGTTCGTGCGCAACGACTCCTCCTGGGTGGACAAGCTCTCGCAACCCCGATACGAAATCCTCTTCGAGCACGACGTCAAGGTGCGCATGCGGGACGGCGTCCGGCTGTCGGCCAACATCTGGCGGCCCAGGGCGGAAGGCAAGTTCCCGGTCATCTTCATCTACATGCCCTATGACAACACGCGGAAATCGGAGTTCTTCCAGGGAGACATCATCGGCCGCGCCCAGTACTTCGTGCCCCGCGGATACGTCTTCGCCTGCATCGACGTGAGGGGACGGTACGATTCCGAAGGGGAATCCTATCTCTACTGGGATCCGAAGTGGCGGGAAGGGAAGTTCGACGGCCAGGACGTCTACGACTGCCAGACCTGGTTGGGAGAGCAGCCGTGGTCCACGGGAAAAATCGGCATGGCCGGCGGGTCGTACCTGGGATTCGTGCAGTGGATGGGCGCCACCGAGGCGAACCCGTATCTCACGGCGCTGATCCCCTACGTCACTCCCGACGACCACTGGGACAACGTCTACCCCAACGGAGCGTTCCAGCTCTCCAACAGCCTCAACCTCCTGGCGCTCCTGGGAAACCTGACGGCCAACAACATCGATGGCCTGCGGAACGATTTCCTGGACTGGGACAAGTTGTACCGCCACCTTCCCATTCGGACCATGGACCAGGCCATGTTCGGGCAGACCGACATCCTTTGGCAGGACCTGGTGGATCACCCGGACAACGACCACTACTGGCGTTTCAGCGTGGGCGACCGTCCCCGGGCGGGCGAGATGAGCGCGGGACAGTACCACAAGGTCCAGGTGCCGACCCTCAACATCACCGGCTGGTACGACCAGGTTTCCCAGGCCACCATCAACGGTTACCTGGGCATGGTGCGTTACGGTCCCGAAGCGATCCGGGACCGGCATCGCCTGCTCGTCGGTCCCTGGAGGCACGGGGTGGGGCCCCGGGAGGTGGGGGACCTCGACTACGGTCCCGAGGCCGACGTGGACTTCCGCCCCATCGAGCTTCGCTGGTACGACTACTGGCTCAAGGGCATCGACAACGGGATCATGGACGAACCGCGGGTCGACATCTTCGTGATGGGGGCCAACAAGTGGCGCACTGAGCACGAATGGCCCCTCAGCCGCGCCCGGAACACGAAGTATTACCTGCACAGCGGCGGCCAGGCCAACAGCCGGTTCGGCGACGGCACCCTGAGCACCGAGGCGCCGTCCCGGCAACCGGCCGATACCTTCGTCTACGATCCCGACGATCCGGTTCCTACCTACGGCGGCAACGTGAGCATGTACCCCTCCACCGGCGGGCCCCGGGACCAGAGGGCCATCCAGCGGCGGGACGACGTGCTGGTCTACACTGGCGAGGTCCTGGAAAAAGAGGTCGAGGTGACGGGACGGGTCCTGACCATGCTCCATGCCGCGTCCAGCGCCACCGACACCGACTTCACCGCCAAGCTGGTGGACGTCCACCCCAACGGCTACGCCCAGTTGCTGGCGGAGGGGATCATCCGCGCCCGCTACCGGGACTCGTTCAAGAAACAGGCGTTGCTGGAACCGGGCAAGGTCAACGAGTACACCATCGATCTGTGGTCGGTCAGCCACGTCTTCAAGCGCGGGCACCGGATTCAACTGGAGATCTCCAGCAGCAATTTCCCGAAGTACGACCGCAATCCCAACACCGGGCACAGGTTCGGTGAAGACGCGGAGTTGAGGAAGGCGACCCAGACGGTTCATCACGACGACGCCTACCCGTCGCACGTCGTGCTTCCGGTCGTTCCCTGAGAAATCGGTTCCAAGATATATTCTTCCTGAATCAAGGAGGTCGGCGAGATGCAGAAGACAGCGGATGCGGTAGTGATCGGAGGCGGAATCGCGGGCGCCAGCGTGGCCCATTTCCTGGCCAGGAAGGGATTCGGAAAGGTCGTTCTGCTGGAGAAGGGCAGTCTGGCCGGTGTGAGCACGGGCCGGTCGGCCGCCGTGGTCCGGACCTACTACTCCAACCCCATCACCGTGAAGCTGGCCTGGCGCGCGGTGCAGATGTTCGAGAACGACCGGGAGGCGTTGGGAGGCGATTCCGGGTTTCGACAGATCGGCTTTCTGCTTTTGTTGGATGAGGGATGGAAGACGGCCGGTGACCAGATCCTGGAGATGGAGAGCACCCACGGAGTCGAAGTCCGGGAACTGTCGCGGGAAGACATCCGGGAACTCGCTCCGCCGCTGAATCTGGAGGGGGTCGTCCGCGCGATCTTCGAGCCTCGCTCCGGATGTGCGGATCCGATCCGGACGACCGAGAGCCTCGTGAACGGCGCCGGGCAGTGGGGTCTGACGGCGCACGTGGGAACGGCGGCAACAGGCATCAACCTCGACGGCGGCCGGGTCCGCTCCGTGGAGACGGAGCAGGGAACCATCGACACCCCCGTGGTGGTGAATGCCGCCGGGCCCTGGGGCCGGCAGGTGGGACTTTGGGCCGGACTCAACTACTCGGTCCGTTGGAGTCGGGAGACGGACCTGATCGTGACGCAGCCGGGCGATTTCGGCCGTCTTCCCGTCATTTCCGATCCCCCGCAACGCGCCTACTACAAGCCTCACGCGGACAACACGATGCTGGCCGGACTCGGCTACCCCAAAGAGGTGGAGCCGCTGGACATCGATTCCTACAACGAGGACCTGGACGCGGATCAGCGCGGACGGATCGAGGCCTGCCTGTTCCGGCGGATTCCCGTGCTTCGGGAGATGGAGTACCACCACGGATACGCGTCCATCTATACGATCATGGACGACTGGCACCCGGTGGTGGGGCCGGAGCCCCACATCGAGGGCTACTACGCCTTCTTCGGCGGCAGCGGCCACGGCTTCAAGATCGGACCGCCGTTGGGCGAGGCGCTGGCGGACGTCATCGCGGGTGAAGAGCCCGAGATCGACATTCACCAGTTCCGGCCGTCCCGCTTCCTGGAAGGGGAGACCTTCTCCTCGGCCTGGGGAGGCGGCAACCGGGGTTGACAGGAACGCAATCTCGAAGGGGGAGCGATGGAACCCGCCAAGACCGAAGCTCGGGACGAGAGGGGAGAATCCTATCGGTACGTCGACCATGAACTCGACCTGATGGACCGGGTCGAGTTGCCGCGATGGAACCCCTGGTTGAGTCTGGCGCTGCTGGTCCTGGCCGGTTTCGCCTACGTCTGGGTCTGGGGAGTGCTCCTGCGAGGATAAGCGATGGAAGAGTTCCAGCCCTCCTGGTGGCTGATCGTCACCTACCTGCTCCTGATGTTCGGGATCGGCATCTGGGCCGCCCGGACGCGGGTCGGCCGGATGGAGGACATGGCCGTCGCCGGCCGCAGCTCCGGACCCTGGTTGATCGCCTTCTCGGTGGCCGCAACCTGGATCAACGGGACCACCCTGATCGGGATCTCGGGGGTGGCCAAGGACTTCGGCCTGAGCGCCTACTGGACCGGCGGTTCATTCGTCCTCGCCACCATCTGGATGTCCTATTACGTCGTCCCGCGTCTCAGGGCCACCCGGATCATCACCGTTCCCCAGCTCTTCGAGCGTTTCTACGGCCCCCGGCATCGCCTCGTTTCCCTTTCCCTCATCATCCTCCGGGACCTGGGCGCCACCGCGGGAGTCATGGGGTCCCTGGCCGTGGTCACCTCCAGCATCCTGCAGATTTCGCTCCTGCAGTCCCTGGCGCTGGTCGGGGCGCTGACCCTGGTCTACGTCTTCCTGGGCGGGATGTGGGCCATCCTGGTGACCGACGCGATCCAGTTCTTCATCGTCTCCATAGGATCCGTAGCACTCGTGGTGTTCGGATTTCTGGGCGCCGGAGGGTTTTCCGTCCTGCGGTCCATCGAGGACCCGGACTTTCTCGGCAGCTTCGGCACCGGCGGTCCCAGCCAGGTCATTGCCTGGGTCGTCATCGGCATTTCCATCACCTTCGGCTACCAGAGCGTGATCCAGCGGGGGTTGGCGGCCTCCAGCACGGCGGCCGCCCACAAGGGATTTCTCTACGGCGGGATCATCTCCACGATCTGGTACATGGTCCCGCCTCTGATCGGCGTCCTGGGGCGGGCCCTCTACGGCGCGGACATCTCCGGCGACGACGTGTTCCTCAGAATGACCTTCGGCGTGGCCGGGGGGCAACTGGGCAGCATCATCATCGTGGGGATCCTGGCCGCCAGCATGTCCACCCTCGACTCCACCATCAACACCATCGCCTCCAACT
The DNA here is from genome assembly GCA_022827025.1 of Acidobacteriota bacterium. Lineage (GTDB taxonomy): Bacteria > Acidobacteriota > UBA6911 > RPQK01 > JAJDTT01 > JAJDTT01. The sequence continues at coordinate 13,088 of JAJDTT010000169.1, read as the reverse complement.
TCACCATCGACATCTACAACCGGTTCCTGAATCCCAACGCCAGTCCCAGGGCTCAGCTCTGGCTCTACCGCCTGAACGTCATTCTGGTCGGAGCGTTGGCCGCCGCCATCTACTACGTCTTTCCCTTGATGATCGAACTGTTCTGGCTGGGCGGACGGATCATGGGAGCTTCGGTGGCGCCCGTGGTGGCGGCGATGGTCCTGTTTCCCCGAGTCCGGCGGGCCCCCAGAACCGTCCTCACCTCCATGCTGACCGGAGCCAGCGTGATCATCCTCTACCAGATCCTGGGAAGCGTCCAAGAGGTGGGCACCATCGTGGTCGTCTGGACCGTCGATCCCATTCTGATCGGGGTGCCCATCACCGTCTCGCTGCTGGCGCTCGGCACCTGGTGGGAGACGCGAAATCCTAGGAGCCTGCGCGGCAGAAATTAATCTACTGCGAAAGCGTAGAATCGGTCCATATTTCCCCGATTCCTCGGCGAATAGCACAACTATGCACCTCAAAATCGTGAAAATCTGGCCTCGATTCTCCACTTTCTCGCTACGATCATTTCTACCGCGCAGACTCCTAGTTCCTAAATCTCGAACTCGTGTGAGGATTGACGAAAACTATTGGGTAGGGGCGCCCCTTGTGGGCACTCTCTTCGGTCCAAAGCGGAGAAAAATGACCGCCAACACCAAGGTTCTTGTTTTTGCGGCGGCGCTGTGGACGATGACGCTCGGGGCGTCGTCGTGGGCGCAGCAGGCCAGAGGCGGCAGACCCGGCCCCATGCTCCACGCCGAAATGCACGTGGTCGCCGAGACGCCCGAACCGGGGAGGCTGTTCCTCTACGAACCGGCGCTGGTGAAGCTTCCCGGCGGTCGGCTGTTGACGACCTTCGAGCACACCCTGATTGACGCCAACGCCCGGGTGCCTCGCCGGTTCCGGCTGGCCGTCAGTGAGGATGAAGGCCGGACTTGGCGGCAGCTTCCGCCGCTCGATCTGCACTCCGCGCAGCCGTTCGTACATGAGGGCAAGTTGTATCTTCTGGGAAACCTGGCCATCCGCCGGAACATCGTGATCCTGCGCTCCAACGACGAAGGCCGATCCTGGACGGGGCCGGTCACGCTGTTCGAGGGAAGCTACTGGAACGCTCCCACCGGGGTCCTGGTCAAGGACGGGCGTCTCTACCGGTCCTTCAACCTGCACGAGGACGCCGACGGCACGCCGAATCTACGGAATTACCAGGGATGCGCGGTCATCGCCGCGGATCTCTCACGGGATCTCATGGACCCGGGCGCCTGGAGAATGTCCAACCGGCTGGACTACCCGGGGACCCCGCGCCTGTTGACCCGGGCGCCGGTTGCCGGAAGACGCCCGGACCACTGGCTGGAATCCAACCTGGTGGAGGTGAAGGGTGAGATTCGAGGATTCCACCGGCTCCGGGTTCCCGGCGGGGGCGCTCATGGTCTGACTTATCAATCGACGGCCGGACTGGCGGCGGTCACCCGCCTGACGGATGACGGGACGACCTTGAGACACACCTTCGGGCAGTTCTTTCCGATACCTGGGGCGCAGAACAAATTCCACATTGTCCGCGACGAACCTTCCGGGCTGTACTGGATGGCGGGCAACATCCCCGTCGACTCGCTGGGAGGCCCCCCGGGCGGCGATGATCGGAGAATCCTGATCCTGATGTACAGTGTCGACGCCCACAACTGGTTCCAGGCCGGTTGCGTGGCCATGAGCAAGAAGCCTCGCGAAGCTTACAACTACGCCTCGCTGCTGCCGGATGGGGATGACCTGCTGCTGGCGGTCCGGACGGCGCTGGGTGGCCGGCATTCGCAGGCCAAGAGCACGCACATCACCTTTCACCGCGTGCCGGATTTTCGTTCGCTCGCACTTGACCTTCCCGGCCGCCGTGACACCGGCGATTGACAACTGCTCAACGGAGCTCGGGAGCCTCTCCTCGAGCGGCATGCCACACTGCACGCACGACTACCTCGCGCCGGATTGGGTGGACCGTATAAATGAACTCTGCGGGGAAAAGGCGCCCCTCCTGCACGTCACTCTCGGATCGTGCGAGCGACTCCTCGAGCCGCCGGCGGCTCTCATCGTCGTGATCGTCCCACCAATCAGCGGGAACGAGACAGACCTCTGTGCCATCGGGGAGATCGGTCGCCGAGTCGAGGACGAGACGGCCATTTCGAACGTGAGCCTTCAGCGGTGTCATCGATGTCATTGTAGCAAACCCGCAACAACGCCTCGGGATCAATGCTACAAGACGACCACGAGGAGACCGAAGGGCACGAACCCACCCTACTTGAACCCAAAGGAATAGAGCTTGGCGTTCCGGATCCAGAAGCGCAGTTGAATGGAGCGACCCGCCAGCTCGCTGAGGTCGCTTCGACCCTGCCAACTCGCTGGGTGGGTTCCGGTAGTGGTCAGGGGATCGGATTGGTCCAGGGAGAAGCCGGACAACGGCTGGACCTGATGATCCAGGATCTCCACCTTGACCTCCGCACGCCCCGCGCCATAGTTGTGAGGGGCCGCTTCCAGGTTCACCGCGAGTGACGTGCCTTCGAAGCTGAAGGGGTGGGTCAGCAGGATCCCCGGCCGCAGCTTTCCGGCGTCGATGGAAACGAAGCCGTCCTCCGGAAGCGTGGCCAAACCGGGTGCCCGAATCGCCGATTCTCCGGCGTAAAAGAGCTGCTGGGGTCCCCTCCAATTGGCGCCCGTGTAGTAGATCCAGACCTTGCCGTCATGCAGGATCGGTGCCGAGCAGTAGATGCTCACTTCGTCGAAGCTTCCGTGGTCCCCGTTTCGGACCAGGGGCTCGCGGAATTTTCTCTCGTAGTGCAACCCGTCGCGACTGAAGGCCAGGGTGGGGTAGTGGAGGTTGTTGGTGGTTCGAAAGATCCAGGGCAGGGCGATGTAGACTCCCTCGTAGGCGACGACGGGGAAATTGTAGAATTCGGTATCGACATGATCCCGTTCGTCCGGCAGCAGGATGTTCTGGGGCAGACTCACTTCTTCAGATCGGGGCTCTCGACCCTTCCCACGATGCGTTGCCCCAGGGGACAGGCCCGGTGGAGGCAGTTCTCGATATGAACCGCATACACCTTCCGGATGGGATCCCAGCCCATGTAGTGCGTGGGTCCCCAGCGGCCCGGCTCCGGCGTGGTATCCATCACCGGATTTCCCGGGTCGGCCGTCCACTCGAAGCCGTCTCCTGAGTAGTAAAGGTGGAGTTGCATGCCCGGGGGGTCGCTGGAGCGGGTTTGACCGATCGCCTTGTAGCGCTTCGCCGGATCCTTCTCATTGGCGTCGAAGAAGGTCGGGGCCCGGCTGTCTTCGGGCAGGATGTTGTTGGAACGGGAGCCGTTGAACTCCACCCTGCCCAGACTCGGTTTTTCCCAGTGGACTCCGTCGCGGGAGGTCGCGTAACAGAGACGGTAGTGGTACCGGCCGGGGTCGCCCACGTAGCGATAGGCCGCTTCCACCCGTTCCCGGACCGCGCCCTTGTCCGTCCATCGGTAATCGGTCAACTCTCCGCCGCCGCGCTGGCCCTTGTATTGATCCGTGGTGCTGTACCACATCTTGAACAGGCCCTCTTCCTCGTCGTATAGAACCTTGGCGATGGGACTGAGACGGCCCTCCCAGGGGCGATCGGGCTTCACGACAGGATTGTTGGCCGACTTGATGGCCGGGTTGAGTACCGGTCGGGCGTCGCTGAGGCTCTGGATCATGTAGTCGTCGATGAAGAGCTGTTTGCGGTTCCCGATTTCCAGGAGGCTTGGAGGTTGTGATGCTCCGGTAAGCTTCAGGAAGGTCAGCACAAATACACCGAGACTCGCTGGAGAGACGTGGCTTCTCATTTCGTTCCTCCCTTGAAAGTCAGTACTGACAGCCTGGGAATCCAAATGGGCAATCGGCTCTAGGAGCCTGTTTCGTGGAGTTGGTGGGAACGACTATACAACCGGTTCGATTTCCGGTCCACACGGGCCGGTCCAGAAAGGGACAGGTGCGCGAAAGCTGCCAGGGGTTGGTGGCGCCTCGGCTCTCAGATCGATTCTGCTACAATCCGTTGATTGAGCCGTAGCCACCGAGTCTTGGGTCACCACAGAGAACTTCAGTTTCTTCAAGAGATCAACTATCCCGCCGAGCGGAGGACGTAGGAATCATGCCCGTGTTTCAGCCATTCCATATGGAACGCATGATGTCCAGGTTGGAGAAGGAGGTGGAATACAACCTTTCGGAAAGCGGTGCCCATCCGGTCATGCTCCGGGAACTCGTGGATCGGGAGAACGACTATCTGCAAGGCTTGTTGGACACCGATCTGAACTACCCCCACACCAACGGAATCCCCCAGCTTCGACAAAACATTGCACGACTCTACGAAGGCGGAACGCCAGGGAACGTCCTGGTAACAGTCGGGGCGATTGAAGCCAACTATCTTGTGCTGAGAACCCTTCTTGCCCCCGGTGACGAGATCGTCGTAATGCTCCCCAATTACATGCAGATCTGGGGACTGGCCAAGAACCACGGCCTTGCATTGAAGACCTTTCATCTGCGTGAGGAAACGGGCTGGAGGCCGGATCTGGCGGAACTGGAGACAGTGGTGACGGGTAACACGCGGCTGATAGCAGTGTGCAATCCCAACAATCCGACCGGATCCATACTTTCCGAATCCGAGATGGAATCCATCATCGACATCGCCGACCGGGTCGGAAGCTGGATTCTGGCCGATGAAGTGTATGCCGGGGCCGAGCGCCTGACCGACGAGGAGACGCCTTCTTTTTTTGGACGATACGACAAGGTCCTTGTAACGGGGAGCTTGAGCAAAGCCTATGGCCTACCGGGCCTCAGGATCGGCTGGGTAGTGGCCCCGACCAGCATCGTGGATGATATCTGGGCACGCCATGAATACACGACGATCAGTGCGACAATGCTTTCAAACCATCTGGCGGCCCTGGCCCTGTCTCCCCAAGTTCGTCCTTGGCTGATGCAGCGCACTCGCTCCTACATCCGTCGAGGCTATCCGATACTCCAGAACTGGATGGATCGGCATCCGGGCAGCTTCAAACTGAGGCCGCCGGCCGCCGGGGCGATTGCTTTCATTCGTTACTATTTCGAGATCAACTCGACTCAACTGGTAGAACGACTGGCGTCGGAGAAGAGTGTCCTGATCGTGCCGGGGGACCACTTTGGTATCGATCACTTCGTGCGTGTGAGTTTCGGCCTGCCGCACAGTTACCTGCGGCCTGCCTTGGACAGAATTCACGATATGATCGAGGAACTGTAATATCGATCTCGCTCGCTCTCCTCCAAATACATGGTTTCGTAACGGGTCGAACCTTGATAATGAGTTGACCCGCCAACGTACGGACCCTCCCAGGATCTTCGTCGCAATGTGCTACGGGTATCCTGGGTATCTTCAACGCTAACCCGCAGGGCTTTCGATGACAGGCACGGGAAAGGTCCAGGTTTCAAGACCCGAGGAGGATCACCCATGATCACACACCCCAGAACGCGGGTTGCATTTCTCCCACTCGTGGGCTTGTTGGCGTCGGGAGCCGGTTTCCTGACGGCCGGATCTTCGGTTGAGCTGGATCCACCGATCCGGCTTCCCGACGGGACGGAGTTCCAGACCTGGGAGGATGTGACCGAATACGAACGCGTCTACTACGTGGATCAGCAGCATCCGGCGGCTGCGGATGACAACCCGGGCACCGAAGAGGCTCCCTTTCTGACCGTCCAACGTGCGGCGGACGTGGTCCGGCCCGCGGAAAAGGTCTTGATCAAATCGGGCGTCTACCGCGAGTGGGTCCGGCCCCGGCGAGGAGGCACGGGCCCGGACGGGATGATCAGCTTCGAGGCGGCGCCGGGTGCGGAGGCGGTCATCAGCGGGTCCGAGGTCCTGAGGGCCACGTGGACCAACTCGGGACGGTCGAAATCGGCCAACGTCTGGAAGGCGGATCTGCCCCCCGAGTTCTTCAGTGACGGCCACCCCTTTGCCACCATCAACACTTCCGACGCCGACTTCGCGGTCATGCGCTGGGCCAGGGCGGAGCGGGGACGGATCCCCCACATTCTGCCGCGAGCCATGGTGTTTCAGGACGGGCGGCGACTGACCCAGTTGGCCCGGCTCGAGGAGTTGCACCGGGTCGCCGGCACGTTCTGGATCGATGGGGAGAACCGGCGACTGCACCTCAACCCGTTCGACCGCAGGGACCCCAACACCCGGCAGTTCGAGGTGACCACGCGACAGTTCCTGATCAACCCCCTGGTGAAGGGGATGGAATACATCCGGATCAAGGGGCTCACGTTCGAGCATGCCGGCAACGGGTTCATCCGCTCCGGAAACGGCGCCGTCACGACCTGGGGCGGCCGCCATTGGATCATCGAGGAGAACACCGTCCGGCACGTCAACGCGGTCGGCATCGAGATCGGCGCGTTCACCGAAGAGGGGCCCAACGCAGGGAACCGGAACGAGCTGGCGATGACGACGGGCGACCACCTGGTCCGCCGCAACCACGTGTACGATTGCGGCACCGGCGGGATTCAGGGAACCGTCGTCTCACGCAGCCTGGTGTCGGACAATCACGTCCACGACTGCGGTTGGCAGGACGTCGAGCGCTACTGGGAGGTGGCGGGCATCAAGCTCCTGATCATGCTGGATTCCGTCGTCACGCGAAATCACGTTCACGATTGCTATGCCTCGTCGGGAATCTGGATCGATTTCGCGAACCGGAACACGCGGGTCACCCGGAACCTGATCCACGACATCTCCAGCTACGCCGGGGGACTCTTCTTCGAGGCCTCCAACGTGGTCAACCTGATCGACCACAATGTCGTCTACAACGTCCAGGGCTCCGGGTTCTACCTGCACGACTCCGACCGGCTCCTGGTGACCCACAACCTGCTGGTGAACTGCGCTCCGTACGGCATCCGCATGACGAAGACCACGACCCGGGACCGGGTGGGCGTTTCCAAGCACAACCGCGTGATCAACAACGTCGTCGCCGAGTGCCCGGTGCCGTTCGAATACGCCAATACGGAGAACGTGTCGGATTACAACATCGTCTCCGGGGCGGGCCGGAACTTCAGCCTGGCCGAATGGCAGTCGACCGGACTGGACGCCCACAGCCGAACGGCTGACCTCGACATTGCCGTCGGCCCCGAGGACGGGGTCCTGACCTGGTCGGCTCGGAAAGACGAGGTCCTGAAGGTGAGCCGCGACGAGCGGCTGGGTTTCGACTACTTCGGCCGCCGGTACCCCGACAGCGTGATCGCGGTGGGACCCTTCATCGAAGGTTGGAGCCGGGCCCACCGCCGTTTGAAGCTCATTCCCATCAGGTGAGAGCCGTTGGGCAGCGTCACCGCCGCTCGCCGGACCCGGACAGACGGCGACGGCGAACTCGGGTGGCCTCGAAGTCTACTGCCTTTCCGGTCGCGTCCAGGACGACGCCGTAGATGTCGCGGGCCCGGTCCGGCGTCACCTTGCCTTGGGCCACGTCTTCCAGCACCCGCTCGGGGTCCCGAGCCAGGGGAGGCCCGTAGCCTCCGCCGCCCGGCGTCCGGTAGCTGATGACGGAGCCGGGTTGGAGCTGAAGCGTGATCTTGGAGGGGAGCTCCTTCGCTTCTCCGTCCGGATTGAGAATGTATCTGGAGGGGGATCCGCTGCCCCCTCCGAACAGTCCCCAGGGAGCGAACTTCCGATTGTCGGAGAAGACCGTCAGCGTGGCCTCGTGGCCGGGGAACATCCAATCCCGCCTCAGACCCAGTCCACCTCGAAACCGCCCGGCCCCTTCCGAGTCCGGGATCAGCTCGTAGCGGGTGATCAGGAAGGGCAGGTTGTTCTCCGTCTCCTCGATGGCCGAGTTCTCCGTATTCTGGACGTGGGACTGGACGGCGTCCATTCCGTCCTTGGTGGGAAGGCCCCCCCACCCGCCGGCCATGGTCTCGATGAAGGTGTAGTACTCGCCGGTTCGAGGATCGGTCCCGCCGCAGGCCATGTGGCAGTTGATGCTCTTGGTGCTGGCCATGACCTTGTCCGGCATGGCGTCGGCTAGGGCCTTGAAACCAAGGCAGCAGAGCCGCATGACCACTTCCCAGCCGCCGACCACGCCCACCGGGGGAATCGCGTTCACCACGGTCCCCGGCGGCGCCTTGACGTCGATGAGCCGGTAGAAGCCCTCGTTGGTGGGGATGTCGGAGTCGATGAGGCACTTGACGACGTAGGCCAGGGGAGAATAGGTCTGGGTCAGGGTGGCGTTCATGGGCGAGCTACGCTGGGCGTCCGTCCCGGTGAGGTCGAACGAGACCCGCCCCTCCTTGATCTGCACCTTCAGAACCAGTCGAATCGGGCGGTCCGACACTCCGTCATCGTCCAGCAGGGCTTCGGTCTCGTAGATGCCATCCGGCAGTTTCGAGATCTCGGCGCGGGCCCAGCGCTCGGTGTACTCGATCAGCTCATCGACGAAGATCTCCACCGACTCGGTGCCGAATCGGGTGAGAATCTCGGCCATCCGTTTCTGTCCCAGCAGCGAGGCGGCGATCTGGGCCCGAAAGTCTCCCGTGGACTGCCTTGGCGACCGGATGTTGGCCAGGATGAGGCGGAAGACGTCGTCGACGATCTCCCCCTCGGACACCAGCTTGGCGGGTGGAATGATGATCCCCTCCTGGTAGAGCTCGGTGGAAATGCAGTAGCCGCCCGGAGCATAGCCGCCGATGTCCACATGGTGCGCGATGGTGGCCGCGTACCCCTGGATCTTCCCGCCACTGAAGAAGGGCGCCATGATGGCCACGTCGTTGAGGTGGACGCCGCCCCGATAGGGGTGGTTCATGACCAGGGCGTCGCCCGGCCGAAGCTTCTCGATCCCGTATTGCCGGATGGTGTTGGGAACCATTCTGGACATGGAGGCCAGGTGCACCGGCTGCGAGAAGGACTGGGCGATGATGCGGAGCTTGGAGTCGAACAGGGCGCAGGAGAAGTCGGAACGGGTCTTGATATTGGTGGAATACGCCGCCTTTCTCAGGGCGGCGCCCATCTCGTCGGCGGCGGCTTCGAAGGCGCTGCGCATCACCTCGAACCGGATGGGGTCCATCTTGAGGGCCGCGGCCGTCTGCTCCGTCACTTGGCTTTCGCTCATGATTGTCCGTCCTGGGAGCCTGCGCGGCAGAAATTAATCTACTGCGAAAGCGTAGAATCGGTCCATATTTCCCCGATTTCTCGGCGAATAGAACAACTATGCACCTCCAAATCGTGAAAATCTGGCCTCGATTCTCCACTTTCTCGCTACGATCATTTCTACCGCGCAGACTCCTGGATCAGAATGTTGCCGTGGAGGTCGACGTCCGCCTGGTAGTCCGGATGGAGGACCACGGTCGAATCCACCTCCTCCACGATGGCCGGCCCCACGATGCGGTCTCCCGACTTCAGGCGATAGCGATCGTAGACCTGGCACGGGACCGCGCCACCGCGCTCGGCAAAGTGGACGGGCCGCTCATTCTTGACGGCATCGCCGGCCTCCCCCGTACCCGTGTCGAGCCGGCGCAAGCTCGGCTGCCTGATCTTCCCGACGGCGGTCAGCCTCAGTGCGACCGCCTCCGTCGGTTCCGTGTCGTCGGCATAGCCGTAGGCCCGCTCGTGCTCCCTGTAGAAGGCCGCGTTCACGGTTCTCTTGTCGCCCTCGGTCAGGTCTCGATTCGGAATCTCGATCTTCAATTCGTATCCCTGACCCACGTACCTCATGTCCAGGTAGTGGGCAAAGGTGATGTCCTCCCCGGAAATGCCCTCGGAACAAAGGACTTCCCGGCCGCGTTCGGCCAATTCGGAGTAGGACCGGTTGAGAAGCTCCAGATCGAGCGACGCCATCTGCTGATGAAAGGCGCGGACGTAATCGTGCTTGATGTCGCTCACCAGCAGTCCCAGGGCGGAGGTCACCCCGGGGCTCATGGGAATGAGCACCTTGGGAATCCCCAACTCCCGGGCCAATCCGTTGGCGTGCATGGGTCCCGCTCCCCCGAAGGCGACCAATACGAAGTCCCGTGGGTCGAAACCCCTCTGGACCGAGATGGTGCGGACGGCGCCGATCATGTTGGCGTTGGCGATCTCGATGATCCCGTTGGCCGTCTCCACCACGCCCAGACCCAACCGGCCGGCCAGTTTTCGGACCGCCGCTTCCGCCAGCTCCGGATCGAGCGTCTGCTCCCCCCCGATGAAATAGTCCGGGTTGAGCCGACCCAGCACCAGGTTGGCGTCGGTGATGCACGGTTCCTCCTGGCCTTTTCCGTAACAGGCCGGACCCGGATCGGCGCCGCCGCTCCTCGGCCCGACCCGCAACGCGCCTCCGGGATCGATCCAGGCGATGCTCCCGCCGCCGGCGCCGATCTCCACAGGTCGACGACAGGCGTCCTGACCGGGTATCCGGCTCCCTTGCTCTCCGCCACGGCGGCGCTGCCGACTTCGAAATGGGGCGCGATCTTGACGTTACCCCCTTCCACCAGGCCGAGCTTGGCGGTGGTGCCTCCCATGTCGAAGCTGATGACGTCCCGGGTCCCCACCAAGTCTCCCAGGTAACGCGTCGCGATGACCCCGGCCGCCGGTCCCGATTCGATCAGGTGCACCGGTTCCCGCTTGGCCACGTCCGAGGCCATGACCCCGCCGGCCGAGGTCATGAGGTGCAGTCCCACGCCGACACCCAAACGGGCCAACCGGTTCTCCAGGTTCTCCAGGTAGCGGGTCACGATGGGCATGACCACGGCGTTGATGGCGGTCGTGCTGGCGCGAAAGTACTCCCTCATCTCCGGGCAGAGGTCGGAGGAGATGGACAGGAACACGCCCGGCAATTCTTCTCGAAGGACGGCGCGAACCCGCTTCTCGTGGGACGGGTTGACGTACGAATGCAGCAGGCAGACCGCCACCGACTCGACGGCGGCCTCCTTCATGCGGCCGGCCACGTCCCGGACCGATTCCTCATCCAGCGGGGAGAGGACCTGACCGGCATAGTCCAGGCGCTCCGGCACTCCGTAACACCGGTTCCGCAGAATCACGGGCTTCGGTTTCTCGCAGAAGATGTCGTAGAGCCGGGGCCGGATCTGGCGGGCGATTTCCAGGACGTCCCGGAACCCCTCGGTGGCCACCAGGGCGGTCCGGGCGCCTTTCCCCTCAATGAGAGTATTGGTCGCCACGGTGGTCCCATGGACGTTGTAGGAGACGTCCGCGGCGGCCACCTTGGATTCTCTCAAGGCGCGTACCACCGTGTTCAGGAATCCCACCGAGGGATCGCTGGGTGTGCTGGACATTTTCACGAGCCGCAGTTCTCCGGTGGACTCGTTCATCATGACCAGGTCCGTGAACGTTCCCCCGATGTCCACTCCGATTCGATAGCTGTTCATGTCGCTGACCTTAACCCGGCCTGAATTTCACCCGGGGCCGGGTTTGGTGTTGTCTTGACCGGGCTACTACGATACCGCAATCAACCGCCTCGATCCCGTGATGCCGCGTATCTCGCGTTGCCTTCCGGGATAGAAACTCTCTCCAACGGCCCCGCCGCAGGCGACCCGGAATCTTGTCACCGCCTGGATCCGTTCCCTAGAATCTACTGGATTTCGGAAACGAAGCCAGGAAGGAGAAATCCCACGAGAAGAAGGAACCGTCGGGAACCTGCTCAACAAGGGAGCGCCGGTGCCTCTGGTCTCCGAACCTCCCGCTCGGCCTCGCCGCCGCGAATCACCTGGTGGACCTGCCCCTTTCTTCTATGGGTCACGATCTGGGCCACCTCCGTATTCACCGGCGCCCAGGGAGAGATCCGCCAACTGATCGAGACCGGCCGGCTCCTCGAAGCCAGGGAGATGGTCCAGGAGAAACTGGGAGCCGACCCATCCAGCTCCGAGTGGCTGTACTGGAAAGCGGCCATCGCCTTCGCTTCGGGAGACCTGTCCGAAGCCGAGAGGACGCTGCAACAGGTGGTCGGGAGCCAGGCCGCGTCGGGACCGCACCTGTTGCTGCTGGGAGAGATCCATGACCGGAAGCGGCAGTGGAAGGCAGCCGCCGGAGCCTACCGGCGCGCGCTGGCGTTTCCACATGGCACCGACCTCTTGGTCCGACTGGCGCGGTCCGAGTATCGCACCGGGAATCTGGGGGCGGTCATCGAGACGCTCCAACCCCTGGCAGAGTCGCCCGGGGCCACGGGGGAGGCGCACTTTCTGCTGGCGCTCTCCCATGGCCGACAGGGAGACCTGGAACAGTCCGTCGCTCACCTGTCGAAGGCCGTCGAAAAGCAACCGGACGTCTCAGCGTATCGCTTTCAGTACGCTCTCGCTCTGGCCGAGAGCGGGCACATGGAATCCGCGGTGAAGGAGCTCCGCAGAACCCTCGTGCTGGAGCCCAACCTGGCCATGGCCCACTTCTACCTGGGGCAGATGCTGCACAATCTGAATCGCCGCGACGACGCCTTGGCGGCGCTGGAGCGGGCGGAGCGACTGCAACCCGGGATTCCCCAACTGGCCTTCAGCCTGGGACTCGTCTACAAGCTGCAGGGGGATTATGACAACGCGATCCCGAAGCTCGAATCGGAGATCGCCTCCGGCAGCGATCATCCGCCGGCGTATTTCCACCTGGCGGAAATTCTCTTTCGCAGGAAACAGACCCGCCGGAGCGAGGAGCTGATCAAACGGGCCATCGCGCTCCAACCGGGGAAAGCAGATTACCATCTCCTGGCCACGGAGATCGCCCTCTCGGCCGACCGGTTGGAAGAAGCCGAAGAGCAGGTCAATGCGGCCGTCGGTTCGGACCCGAACTCCGGCCGCGCCCACTACCTCCGGGGAAGGGTCCTGCAGGCCATGGGACGGGACCAGGAGGCGGAAAGCGCCTTCGAGCTCTCCCGAAAGCTGATGGACGGACGGAGAGAGGGCGCTCCCGCACCATGAGAAAGGCGGTCCTCCTCCTGTCACTGTCTGTGGTCCAGGCTTCGAGCGGCTCAGGATCTCTCCAATTCAAGGAGGGTGCGGCCGAGGCGGGGATCGAGTTCCATTTCGTGAGTGGTTCGCCCGACAAACCGTTCATCATCGAGACGATCAGCGGCGGGGTGGCCCTGTTCGAC
>JAJDTT010000266.1 GCA_022827025.1 Acidobacteriota bacterium | reverse complement strand
TATACGCTTTCGCAGCAGATCAATTTCTGCCGCGCAGGCTCCGTAGTAGACTGGACCCCCAAGTGACGAGGGCCCAAAGCATGCGACACCTTCGGAAGTTGCTGATTCTGTGTGGCCTGCTGGTGCCTTTGGCCTGCACGTCCCCACCGGAAGTCCGGGAACCGCTCGACGTGGGAAGCCGGCGGCAGTTGCTGCTGGACAACTCGTGGTTCGACCACAGCGAGGGCGTGGAGCTGACCCTGCACCGGCCCGTTCCCCGGGAGACCGTGATTCAGTGCGATCGTCCCTGGGAGGGCAAGAGCCTCCACTACACCTCCGTATTGAAGGACGGCGGCCGGTTTCGCATGTGGTACCGGGTCTCCATCGGGGACCCTCGCGTCGACGCTCCCGAGGACACGGTGCTGACCTGCTACGCCGAGAGCAGGGACGGGATCGTCTGGGACAAACCGGACCTGGGGCGCTTTGAGTTCGAAGGGTCCACGCAGAACAACATCCTGGGGCCGCCCGAGGACTTCACCAACATCAGCGTGTTGCTGGATCCGAACCAGGAAGAGGGGAGCAAGACCCGCTACAAGATGGTCTCCCGGGTCAACGGGATCTCCGGATACGTCTCCGCCGACGGGATCGCCTGGGAGCCGGTGGCGACCAATCCCCTGTTGTCCAACGGCCCCTTCGACAGCCACAACATCCTGCTCTGGGACGACGAACGGGAGCGCTACGTCATCTACCTCAGGGGGGTCGACGCCTCGGTGCCCGGGCCGTTCAAAGGGGGCCGCCGAGCCATCCGCCGGTCCGAGTCCCCCGACTTCCTCCACTGGACCGAACCGAAGCTGGTCTTCACCGCCGACGGGCAGGATCCTTCCGATTTCAACCTCTACACCAACGCCGCGGTCAAGTATTCCCGGGCCGCTTCCGCCTTCTTCATGTTTCCCATGATCCTGTATACCGACCGGGCCTATCCGGGCGCGCCGTATCCGGGCCTTTCCGACGTGCGCTTCGCCTACAGCCGGGACGGCATCCGATGGGAGAGAAACTACCGGGAGCCCTTCCTCACGCCGGGGCCGGACGAGCGCAACTGGCTGGACCGCAATCCCATCGTGGGACAGGGCGTGATCCGGACCGGGCCCGGAGAGCTCTCCCTCTACTACTCCGACCTCTACCGGGAACGGGCGAGCCGGATCCGCCGCTGCACCCTGCGCACCGACGGCTTCGTCTCGGCGGATGGCCCTTACGAAGGCTGGGGAGAATTCACCACTCGCCCCCTGGTCTTCCAGGGCAAGGAACTGGAGCTGAACTACAAGACCAGCGGCGGAGGCGCCATACAGGTGGAGATCCGGAACGAGCAGGGTGAGGCGTGGGACGGATTCCAATTGGAAGACTGCCTTCCCCTGGTCGGCGACCGCATCGACGGCGTGGTGCAATGGAAGTCCGGCGCCGACCTCTCCAGCCTGGCCGGCAACCCCGTCCGGTTGCGGGTCCGCCTGAGGGACGCGGGAATCTATGCGTTTCGATTTCGTCCCTGACCGTCTCCCGGGAGCATCACTCGAGCCGTTTGCCGCCCGTTCCGGCAGGGCATTCCAACCAACCAGGAGTTGAGCCATGAAGATCTCCGACATCAAGGTGGACACCTTCCGTTACCGGACCAAGTGGTTTCGGGACTACGAGGGCCATTCCTGTGCCGGAGCAGAGCGCTGGACCACCAACAACATGCTGACGATCCGGACCGACGAGGGAGCCGAGGGCTACTTTTTTGCCGGACCCTCCCAGGGGGTCGTGGACTCGCTGATCAAGCCGGCCCTGCTGGGACAGGACCCCTTTTTCCGGGAGAAGATCTGGCAACGGATGCGGCGGATGCAGAAGCTCACCAATTCTCTGCCCGACATGCTGATCGCCCACGTGGACTGCGCCCTCTGGGACCTGGCCGGCCGCTATCTGCAGATCCCGGTGTACAAGATGATCGGCGCCGCGCGGACCCGGATTCCGGCCTACGCCAGCATCAATGCGGGCGACGACATCCCGGGGGGCCTCAGCAGCCCGGAGGATTACGCGCGATTCTCGGAGGAGTTGGTGCGGGACGGCTTCAAGGCCATCAAGCTGCACACCTGGATGTCCCCCCTGCCCGGCGCACCCGACGTCAAGCGGGACGTGGCCGCCTGCGCCGCCGTCCGCGAGGCCGTGGGGCCGGATATCACGCTGATGCTGGACCCCCACCACCACTACGATCGGATCGAAGCGCTCTACCTCTCCAGGGAGATCGAGAAACTGGGCTTTCTCTGGATCGAGGAACCCATGAACGAGTACAGCATGTCCTCCTACGTCTGGCTTAACGGCAAGTTGGACATGGCGGTGCTGGGACCGGAGAACCTGGAAGGAAGCTACCAGTCCCGGGCCGAGTGGGTGACGAGCGGAGCTTGCGACATGCTGCGGGGCGGCACCGGCGAAGTGGGGGGCATCACGCCGATCCTCAAGCTGATCCACCTGGCCCAGGCCTTCAACCTCCGGATGGAGGTGCATGGCGGCGGCCCGCACAACATGCACGTCCTGTGCACCATGGACAACGGCTGGTTCTACGAGTGGGGACTGCTGCATCCCATGGTCGAACGCTACCGCCCCTTTCCGTGGCAGAAAACCCTCTACGATCCGATCGACGCGGAAGGCTTCGTCCAGGTCCCCGAGCGTCCCGGCCTGGGGGACGACATCGATTTCGACTACGTCCGGGAACACACCATCGACGAAGGAGCAGTCGGCAGGGGAGCACCGGACGTTTATTGAGGAATGCGGGCCAGGTCCGGCCCTTTCCCGCGTCCGGGATGTGTGCGTCCCGGCTGCATGGTCATGAACGGGACCATGCGTCTCGCGATTTCACTTCGAGGTTGAATCTCCTTCAGCGTCCCGGCGAAGAGGTCATCCTCCGCGGAAACAATCCCGGCATCCAGCGGTCGGCGAGAGTCGCCGGAAAGGCGAGCTTCAACGGAGCGCGGGTGCTTGCGGAGCTCAAGACGCCGCGGTCGAGCAGGGCCGAGGTGATCCGGCGGGCCTGGCGCCGGCCGACACCCAGGACCCTCGCCGCATGGCTCCGGGGAAGCTCTCCGCGAATGAGAACCGCCTCAAGCACGGCGCCGGCGTGCGGGGGAAACCGTTTCGCCCGAATCTCTTCCTCAGCCCAGACCAGAATACGCCCGCGAAGCCGGCCGGGCTGAATGAGACGCTCCATGAAATCGACCTGATCGATGCAGGTGGTCAAGAAGGCGGATCCATCAGACCGACACTTTCTCCACGGTCGACAACAGTCTCTTTCATGTCCACTTTGATGTCCGGTTATTGTGTGTTCCGAAATCAATGATATCAGTACTTTAGACGTATTTTGACATGACCGGATCCGTTTTCATGTCCGGTTCTCCGTCTGCCATCTCTGTTCCGTCATCCCGTTCGATTGCCGACGGCCCCCTGTGCTGCAACTCCGGCGCCCGGTCGTATGGGAGCGCCGGAGGTGTATTGACACTGAGAAATTTCGGCTCTGGCTGCTTTCCAGGAATTCCCACACCGGCGGGCCTCCGGCATGCCCTCCGGGAAACTGGGGGGAGGTTATCGATACCCGGCACCAACCGCGGCGCCCGCGCCGACCGCCTCGTAGGGGCGACCCTTGTGGTCGCCCTCCCCTCTGCGCGGCCCCGCCCACCGCTGATCGTTCCCGAGTCCCTTCCCGCCCGGCCGGCAGCGCGGCCGCCCGGCAGAAAAACGATGCGGCGCCGGAGGGCACCCGCCAGGGGCGCCCCTACGGTCATCGGATGTCGGAAGTTTCAAGGAACCGGTCGAACCACTGGCACACCAGCTCGAAGTACTCCAGCCTGAAGACGTGCCGGCCCGGGGGCTGGACCACCTTGAAGTGATCCGGCTTTCCGGCCGCGGCGTAAACGGGCGCGACCTCCCGGATCAGGCGGTCGACTCCGGCCTTGGGCATGTCCTCGTCTTCGGTGGGCGCCAACATCATGAAGGGACGCGGGGCGATGCAACTGTTCACGATGTCCCAATGCTCGAAGTAGCGGAGCATGTGGGGGAGGTAGGCAAACGAACTGTGGCGTTCGGGCATGCCGTCGTGGATGTTGATGCGCAGGCTCCCCAGCCCGCCACAGACGGAGGCGCCGGCGCGGATCCAGTCTCCCAGCGCCATGCCCAGCCAGGTGGCCCAGCCACCCAGCGACATGCCGGCCAACCCGATGCGGTTGGCGTCGACTCCCTCCTGGGCGCTCAGGACGCGGGCGGCTCGAAGCACCTCGTCGGCGATGACGCCGATCTGCGATCTGCCGTAAGGGATCAGCCTCCGGTTCTCCTCCTCCCAACGTCCCAGGGTGATGCGCCGCGTCTCGGCGCCCTTGGGCGTGAAGGTCAACATGGCGTAACCCCGGCGCGCCAGCTCCCGTCCCCAGCCGAAAAGCGGACCCTCGTCGGGCCGGGGCCGGTGGTAGCGCTCGTGGGCGACGTGGTCGGCGGTGCTGCCCGTGCCGTTCATGCAGACCAGGCCGGCCAGCGGGCCTGACGGCTCCCGGGGGCGGATGAACCGGGCCGAGACCGCCTCTCCCAGGTAGTTGGAGAAGGTGATGCGGCTCTCCGACAGCCCTTCCTCCTGCCCCTCGTCTCCGGCCTCCCCGAGGCTGAAGTCGACGCGCTCGGGTATGTGGTCCAAGCCGATGAGCTCTCGAAACTTCTCCGGGACCTGGTTCAGGGGGAGGTCGACGGGAAATGCCGGCTGGATGTTCCGGGGGACGGTCGAGGCCGTGCGGCCCTCTCCGGAGGGGGGCGAACCGGGCTCCAGTTCGTTCCGGAACCCCATTTTCTCCGGCATCGTGCGCCGCCTCCGGATCCGCAACGGGATCTTGGGATCGGCGTCCGGGTCGGAGTCGGTCCGGGTCTCCCGGCTCAGGAACAGCGGGATGTCCTCCGCCCGGGGATTGGTCCGGTCATGCGCCTCCGGAAAGCTGCGCATGATGATTCTCTGCTCCCGGTTCAGGGTGGCGATCCACTCCGGATCGCACTGCCGCCGGTCTCCCTCCCAGAGCCAGGACGGACAGTAGCTGATGAAGATGTTCTTGCGAACCGTGTCGGTCTCGTTGACGTCCACCCGGTGCCAGGTCCCGCAATGCATGACGGTGATGGTCCCGGCGGGAACGCAGAGAGCCTCCTCGCCTGGGACGCTCCGGTGCGTGTAGTAGGGCTCGAACTCCGGACTCTTGTGGCTGCCCGGCATGTAGATGAAGTTGGCCATTCCGGTGCGGGGCAGATCGGTGAGCCAGTAGCCGATGCAGAGCCGCAGAGGAAGCACGGGCGAGAAGGTGGCATAGGGAGTGGGCCGGGGCGAGTCGGGATGCCATGTGCTCCGGTTCGTGTTCCGGGGCCGGACGAAGACGTCCGAACGCTGCACCTTCAACAGCTCGCCGTACAGATCGTAGCCGTACCCCACGTGGCGGGGATGGTCGATGAGTTCGCTCAGGACCGGGTCCGCCGTCACGGCGTTGGTGACCCGAAAGTCCCGGCCGGGCCGGTAGTTCGGGTCCGAAGCGCAGATCCGATCGATGGCCTCGACGTAGCGGTCCACCTCCTCCCGAGACAGGGCGTTCCTGAAGACGAGCATTCCCCGGTCCAGGAACTCCTCCCACTGTTCCGGGGTGAAGCCCGGCGGCGCCACTCGATAGTTCGGTTCGGTCATCCGGTGGAATGCTGCTTCGGTCAGGTCTTGGTCTTCTCTCTCACCAGGTCGTCGCGGCTCAGGTGGACCCGGTCGAAACTGTCGTCTGAGATGACGTAGTACCAGGCGGCGAAGCGGGCATTGAGCCGCTCGGAGCGCTCTTGCGCCGTCTCCACCTGTTTCTTTCGCTCCTCGTCCTCCGTCGGCAGGTTCTGCATGTCGTTCTCATTGAACGAGGCGCTGATGAACAGGTAGCGGTTCTCGCCGGGACCGCTCTCCTTGTCGTCGCTGGCATCGCTGCCCGCGGTGACCGCGTCCCCCGACCCGTAGACCACCTCGCCGAAGCGGAGCGTGTAAGTCACTCCGTCGGAGGTCAGCACGGTCATCTCCCCTTCGTTGGACACCAGCGAACCCTGGCGGGTGAAGTAGAACCCCTTGCTCTGGAGCGACATCATGTCGCCCTGGGTGATTCTGGACGAGCCCTCGGCCCGCATCAGGGTCCGGGACAACCCCGCCGGCTTGGGCCGGACGCCCACGATGTTGAGTTCGTCGATGGACCGCATCAACTCGCTGGCCCGGTAGGTCTCCATCTCCTCGTTGGAGCGGAGCTTGTCCAGGGCCCAATCGCTGTCCTTTTTGGTCAGGACCAGCTTGCCGCGTCGATTCAGCGAGCCGGTGCGCTCGTTGACGGAGTAGTTCTCCAGGACGACCCGGACGATGTCGTCCTTCTCCAATTGCAGCAGGTCCTTCTCGATCCAGTCCTCGAACCTGGTGGAGGGCTCCACCGGCATCTGGGCCACGTAGACCCGCTTCTGTTCCGGCAACCGGACGAAGCGGAGGTTCTCCCGCTCCTCCACCTTCTTGCCCACGATCAGATCGGCCAGGACCTCGTCCCCCTCCCCCTTGACGGTGACCCGGCGCCCCCGGCCCCGCAGGCTGGTCTCTCCCTCGTCCAGCGGGTCCAGCACTCCGCAGGCCTCATGGTCGGCGACGTTGTTGGACCGGAAGTCATCCTTGCGCATCTCGATGATGCCGGCGGCCGTCTTGGCCAGGAGCTCCTTGCCGTCCGCGGGGTAGTCGTGGTGCGACGGGATGGTCCACTTCCCTCCCTGGGAGGTCACTTTGAAGGGACGGGCCGAAGCCGTGTCCTCGTCGAAATCAACGACTTCCAGGGAAACCGCCACGTTGGGATCGGTGAACTCGGGGAAGAAGGATTCGCCGACGTCCAGGAAGGCGTCGGGGGCGACCCTGCCGGGCACCGTCACCAGCGCGACCAGCAGAATCAGGACGCCGCCGCCCAGGTAGCTCAAGGATTTGTTCGTTTCACTCATGGTTCGATGACCTCAACCTTTCCGGCTTGCGACACCTGCTCGACAGGGTGCGGCCAAAGAGGGCGCCCACACACAAGGGGCGCCCCTGCGCTAGCGGCGTTCAGGGTCCCGGCGCGGAGGGCACCCGCAAGGAACAGCCCTACGCCCCCGGCATTCGGTGGCGCAGGAGTACCCACAAGGGGAACCCCTACGACCTCAACCTTCTTGCCGCGCGGGCGCCCTCCTCTTCCCGGCGCTGGCGGCGCACAAAGATGAGCACGCCCAGCACGAACACGGGAACCGGAGGCAGCAGGACCGCATAAGTCCGGATGTTGCCCTGGATCCTCCGGATCTGACTCTCCATGCTCTCCTTGCTGGCGTTGATCTTGGACTCTTTCTCCGCCTCGATATTGGCCTTCAGGACCTCGAACCGCCGGTTCTCCACTTCCTGGAGATTCTGGGCCATGATCTGCTTGGCCTGAGCGTCCAGGTCCCGGCGCTCGCGGACCTCGTCCACCTTCTCCTGCAAGCGCTCCTGCGCCTGCTTGAGAGCCTTTTCGGCCACCCCCTCGGCTTCCTCCTCGTCCTTCACCCGCTGTTCGACAAAGCTGCGAGTCTGTTCTTCGACCCGCTCCAGCGTCCGGTGGCGCACGCGCTTGTTGCGCAGGGCCACGAACGACTCGTCACCCATGAGAACGTCCATGCAGTTGAGGAAGAAGGTCACGTTGTCGAAGTTTAGGGTCTCGGGTCCCTGAGCCCGGATCGAGAAGAACTGCTGGGAGATGAAGTCCAGGTCCGCCACCACGATGGCGTTGACCCGCTCGGATTCCTCTTCCTTCTTCTCGCCTCCTCCTTCCTGGTCCGGTTCGCTGCTCTCAGCGGCGCCTTCCGGGGCCTCCTCCGGGGATGCGTCCTGCTCCGTCTCCAGGTCCTTGCTCCGGACGTGCGCGGCCAGGACGTAATCCCGGTCATCCGGACGATGAGGAAGCCTGCGGGCCAACTGGACGCCGAAGAAGTTCCGCTGAACCATCCGGGAGTAGTTCTGGACCGCCGACGCCTCTCCGGAGCGAACCAGGGGCCGGAACTCCAGATCGGAGCCCGCCTCCCGCTTCACGTGACCGGGGAACAGGAAGACCAGTTCCTGGAGCGCGAGGCTGGCCGGGTGCTCCCGGTTGAAGGCCTGTTCGTTGTCGTTCCCCTCGCCGACGAAGACCACTTCCTCCGGCAGGTGGGCCAGGTCGGGGTGGGGATTGTAGCTGTCCCAGACGATCCCGGCCTTGTCCCAACGGACTCCGATCCTGGCGAGCAGGCCGAGGATGTCTCCCTTGGGCTTGGGAGGCGGTCCCTGCTGGCGCTGAAAGGGGTTGGTATTGGCGCCGGACCGCTCCGAAGGGGAGAGCCCGATATTGAATATGGGCAATGGGTCCACCAGGAGGAGCGTGGGGTTCCCTTGGCGGATATATTCCAGCAGGTTGTCCAATTCCGGCTGCGGCAGAGAGGAGGGCAGGGCCGCGAAGAGGCCGTCCAGCTCCTGCCGGATGGGAGCGGCCGCCGAGACCTGCACCACGTCGTACTGCTTCCTCAACTCTTCCACCACCGGCCACGCCGGATTGCTGCGCATGCTGGAGAAGTCGAATCCGCCGAAGAGCTTGGCTTCGGTGCCCAGGATGCCCACCTTCTTCCGTTCCGTCTTGGCCACCACCCGGACGCTGCGAGTGATCTCGTACTCGATGGGCAGGCCCCTCTCCAGAAAGGGGATCACCTGCTCCTCGGCGCCGCAGGTGAAGGCCACGCCCAGGAACACGTCGGTGAAGCCGGCGCGGGCGCTGCCCAGATGGGGCACTTGCCGGGGGGTGATTCCGAATTTCTCCCGGGCATCCCGAGCCTCCTGGGTGAAGGGTTCCGTGTCCTCGATCAGAACCTGGACCCGGGCGCCTCCCACCGATTCGATCTCTCCCAGCACTCCCAGCAGATTGGCCCGGGTCTGCACCAACTGCTCCGGGACCTCGGGGCTCACATAGGCCTGGATGAAGACCGGGCGCTCGCCGGACAACTCGGAGATCAGCGAGACCGTCTCGTCGCTCAGCGAGTGGAGCCCTTCGGCGGTGGCGTCGACGCGGATGCCGGCGCGTCCCAGAATTACGTTGAGGCCGATCACGGCCAGAACCAGGCCGACCGTCCGCAACGCATGGTGGAGCCACATGGGACGCCCGTCGGCCTCCCGGGGCCAATGCCGCTTCTCCACCAGGAGCACGTTCACGTAGAGCATGAGTCCGGCGATGGAGAGGAAATAGAGGAGCCCGGAGAAGCTCATGACGCCCCGGGCGAAGTCGTCGAAGTGCCGGTAGACGCCGAGCGGCGCCACCAGGTCGCCCAGACCGGCTCCGAAGGAACCCATCAGGTCGACGAGGACGAAGAAGGCGCACAAGACGGCGCCGGCGATGAAGGCGATGGTGGCATTGGCCGTGAGCAGCGAAGCCAGCATTCCCACGGCGATCAACGCGGCTCCCAGCAGCCAGTAACCCACGTAGTTGCTGAACATGAGTCCCAGGTCGGGACTGCCGAGCCAGCTCAGAACCAGGACGTGGCTCAGGGAGAGCACCAGCGACGCCGTGTAGATGCCGAGGGTGGCCAGATACTTGCCGACGACGATCTCGAGGCTGGTGGCCGGGAGGGTGAAGAGCAGTTCGTCGGTGCCCTGTTTCCTCTCCTCCGACCAGACCGACATGGTCAGAGCCGGAATGAAGAACAGGAGCAGGTAGGGAAACATGTAGTTGAGCTGGTTCAGATTGGCCAGATTGTCCAGGAAGAAACGATCCTGCCAAAAGGCCGCCGCGGTGCTCAGAAGGATGAACAACGTGATGAAGACATAGCCGGTGGGACTCGTGAAATACTTCCACAGGTCCCGCTTGACCAGCGCCAGGACGAAAGTGGTGTTGATCTCGGGTCGCTTCACTCTCCACCTCCCGATTCGGACGCCGCCGCAGCTCCGGGCTCCTCGACGGCCGATCCGTTCCCGGACGAGACGGCGGTCCCGTCCGCGCGAGTCATTCGGTAGAAAGACCGCTCGAGAGAGCCGTCTTCCATCAACTCCCGGGGACTGCCGTCGAAGATCATTCGCCCGTTGTGGACGAAGAGCACGCGGTCGGCCACGGCGTCCACTTCCTGCAGAATGTGAGTCGAAATGAGAATCGTCTTGCGCTTGCCCAACTCCTGGATGCTGGAGCGGAATTCCCGGATCTGGTTCGGGTCCAGTCCGGCCGTGGGCTCGTCCATGATGAGGACGTCTGGATCGTGGAGCATGGCCTGGGCCAGTCCCACCCGCTGCCGGTATCCCCGGGAGAGCTTCCCGATGGGCTTTTCCAGAACCTCCTCCAGTGCGAACTGCCGGCACACGGCGCCGATGCGTTCCTCCTGCTCGCCGCCGGCGAGTCCGCGGGCCTCTCCAAAGAACCTGAGCAGCTCCGAAGGAGTCATGTCCAGGTACAAGGGCCCGTTCTCGGGCAGGTAACCCAGAATCCGGGACGCCTCGAGCCGGTTCTCGTGGACGTTGAGACCGCCGATGAGGGCGGAGCCTTCACTGGCGGCCAGATAGCCGGTGAGGATCCTCATGGTGGTGGACTTGCCCGCGCCGTTGGGCCCCAGAAAGGCCACGATCTGGCCTTCCGGAATGGAGAAACTGATGTCCTCGATGGCGACGAAGGGCCCGTAGTACTTGCTGAGCCCCTGGGCTTCGATCATGGTGCGTGGGGAGCTGTCCATGTTCTCCTTCCTCGTTGATGCATTTCCGGCGACACGAAACGGTCACTGCCAATTTTCACTGGTCGTCCGTCGGGGGTGAGTTCGGGTTCACTCGCCAGCAACCAGCCCGTTCGTGCAACTTGCAGCGGGGAAGTGTCCCGCAGGAAACGATATTCTAGCACCAGATCGTCGGAATCTGTCAATTGTCCAGGATTGGGCCAGTTGACGGGTCCGGTTTCGCCGGCAGGGGATGCGACCGGCCCGGGAAGCGGGAGGAGCGGGGCTCATGGGGGAATCCCTCTCTATCGGTAGGAGTCTGCGCTTTTGCAGTAGACTGATTTCTGCCGCGCAGGCTCCTATAGTTGAGAGGTCGTGACCGGAATTCCCATGGAGGAGGTAGGAGATGCTCAAGACTCTGATGGCTGGCGGTGTCGTTTTCCTGGCCTCTTCGTGCGGTTTCACGGACATCGCCGATCCAAACGGGACACGGTCGGAAACCAGATCGCAACTGGGTGACATCAGCTTTCCCAACAGCGGCGGCGCCGCCGCACAGGAGCCATTCCTGCGGGGCATGCTGCTCCTGCACAGCTTCGAATACGACGATGCGGCCGCGGCGTTTCGCGACGCCCAGGCCGCCGATTCTTCATTCGCGTTGTCCTACTGGGGCGAGGCGCTCACGCATTATCGGCCGGTCTGGGGAAAGGAAAATCTCGACGAGGGGAGCGCGGCGCTGGAGAAGGTTCCCGGCGGCGCGTCCGTCACCACCAGGGAGCAGGCCTACCTGGACGCCGCCGCCATCCTGTTCGGCGATGGCGAGCGAGACCGGCGCTGGAGACGGTACTCCGACACCATGGGGCGGCTCTCGAAAGACTATCCGGAGGATCTGGAAGCGGCCAGCCTCTACGCCGTCTCCATGTTCGGCGTGACGGGAGGGGAGCGCGACTATCGAACCTACATGAAAATCGCGTCGATCGGCGAAGGAGTCTTCCGCCAGAACCCCAATCATCCGGGAGCGCTGCACTACCTGATCCACGCTTTCGACGATCCGGTCCACGCCCCTCTCGGCCTGCGGTATGCGCACCTCTATTCGAAAGTGGCCTCGGCGGCGCCCCACGCCCAGCACATGCCCTCGCACATCTTCCTGGCACTGGGAATGTGGGACGAGTGCATTTCTTCGAACATCGACTCGTGGAACTCGTCCGAGGACCGCGTCGCGCGCTTGGACTTGGGAAGCGAAGACCGGGGTTACCACGCCCTCTGGTGGATGCAATACGCGTATCTGCAAAAGGGGATGCTGGCCGAAGCCCGGGAGAAA
>JAJDTT010000251.1 GCA_022827025.1 Acidobacteriota bacterium | reverse complement strand
GCGCGGTTCCCCGGAGCACCTGGGAGCCTTTTCCGGCACGCTCGGCCGGAGCGGCGGCCGACGGCCCATTTTCCTTCATGGCACAGTCTCCCCGGAGGCCGGTCTGCGCCGCCAAAGACTACGGCAGCTCGCGGCGAAGTCTCTCATAGTATGCCTGATCCAGAGGCTCCTTGAGCTGGAAGCGGAAGACCCGCATCTTGTCGAAGTTGCGGCGGTTCTCCTCGTAGGTCCGGATCTCCAGCTCGTACCGTTGCGAGGACCAGATGTTGGCCACGTCGCGGTCCTTTTTCCACTTCCTGGAATTCGACGGGTCCTCGCTGTCGTAGACGATGAACTCCGGGCTGAAATAGAGCGTCCCTTCGCAGCCGCCGATAGTGTGCTTGTGCTTGGCCGGAATCTGGTACTCGGCATCGATGGGATTGGTGACGCGATCGGTCACCGGTTTCTTCAGCTTTCCGGAGATGAGCGCCAGCGTCTCATCGGAAAATGTTTGAGCGGAAGACATCAACTCGAAATCGTAGACCTTGTCCTGGCCCAGCCGGAGCTTCTGGTCTTCGTAGGTGAGCACGCTCAGGCGGGAGGAGGACTTGCGGTCCACGCTCTGAATGTCCTGCCAGATCCACTTCCGGTTGTGGCCCGTCTTCTTGGGCGACCGGTATTCGATCCCCTCCTGGCCGATGATCAATTCACCCTCGCATTTTCCCCAGGGATCGTGGTCGTGCCGGACCTGCATCGTTTCTCCCCAGGCCGCCGTGGCGAAACAGAACAGTGTCAGGAGAGCGAACGGACGTTGCTTCATTTCAGCCTCCAACCCTTCCAAATGTAGTAGATGACAGGGTAGACGCAGAGTTCCAGGAGCACGGAGGTCGTCACCCCGCCGACCATGGGCGCGGCGATTCGCTTCATGACGTCCGCACCGGCTCCATGACTCCACATGATGGGTATGAGACCTGCCAGAATGATGCAGGCAGTCATCACCTTGGGGCGCACACGGTGGACCGCTCCGTGCCGAATGCTCTCGGTCAGATCCGAAAGGGTGCGCATGCGCCCCTCCCGGACCGCCTTCCGGTAGGCCACGTTCAAGTAGAGTAGCATCACCACGCCGGTCTCCGCATCCAGTCCCAACAGGGCGATGATCCCGACCCAGACCGCGACGCTCATGTTGTAGTCGAGCAGGTAGAGTAGCCAGAACGCCCCCACCAGGGAGAAGGGGACCGCCAGGAACACGATGGCCGTCTCGAAGACCGACCGCGTGTTCAGGTAGATGATGACGAAGACGATCAAGAGGGTCATGGGGACGACGGCCATCAGGTGTTGACGGGTCCGCTCCATGTGCTCGAATTGGCCGCTCCAGATGACGTTGTATCCGTCCGGGACCTCGACCTGGCCGGCGACCGCCTGACGGGCCATCGTCACGTAGCTCCCCACGTCGATGTCCGCCAGGTCGACGTAGATCCAGGCGTTGGGACGGGAGTTTTCCGTCTTGATGGCGGTCGGCCCCTTTCGAATCCGGATGGTGGCCAACTGTCCCAGGGGGATCTGCGAACCGCGGGGCGTGGGGACCAGGATCTCCCGAAGGGCCGGCAGGTTGTCCCGAAGTTCCCGGCTGTATCGCAGATTCACCGGATACCGCTCCAGCCCTTCGACGGTGGTGGTGATGTTCATTCCCCCGATGGCGGACTGGATCACGTCCTGCACGTCGCCGACGGTGAGTCCGTAGCGGGCGATGGCGTCGCGCCGGATGTCGAAGTCCAGGTAGTTGCCCTCCATGACCCGCTCCGAGTAGACGGAAAGGGTGCCCGGAAGGCGGCGGACCACCGCCTCGATCTCCTGTCCCAGGTTCTGGAGCACGGACAGATCGGGTCCCGAGACCTTGATCCCGACCGGCGTCTTGATGCCCGTGGAGAGCATGGCGATCCGGGTCTTGATGGGCATGGTCCAGGTGTTGGTGAGCCCTGGGAACTGAATCGCCCGGTTCAGTTCGTCGATGAGGAGGTCCGGCGTCATGCCGGGACGCCACTCGGACTCGGGTTTGAGCATGACGGTGGTCTCGATCATGCTCAGCGGGGCGGGATCGGTGGCCGTGTCGGCCCGTCCGATCTTCCCGAAGACGCGGTCGACCTCGGGAAAGGAGGCGATGATCTTGTCCGTCTGCTGCAGGATCTCCCGGGCCTTGGTGGTGGAGATTCCGGGCAGGGTGGTGGGCATGTAGAGCAGGTCGCCTTCATACAGGGGAGGCATGAACTCGGAGCCCAGGCGGGAGTAGGGAAACCAGGTCAACCCCAGGGTTCCGGCGGTGAGGATCAGGACCGTCCACCTCCACCTCAGGAGAAGCCGGAGCACCGGGTCGTAGATTGCGATCAGGATACGGCTGAGGGGATTCCTTTTCTCGGAGCGGATCCTCCCCCGGATCCAGTAACCCATCAGGACCGGCACCAGGGTGATGGCCAGAATCGAGGCCGCCGCCATGGACCAGGTCTTGGTGAAGGCCAGCGGCTTGAAGAGCCTCCCTTCCTGGGCCTCCAGCGTGAAGACGGGAATGAAGGAGACGGTGATCACCAGCATGGCGAAGAAGAGGGTGGGCCCGACCTCCTTGGAGGCCTCGGCGATGATCTGCCAGTGGTCCTTGCGGCCGCGGTCCGCCTCCAGGTGCTTGTGGGCGTTCTCGATCATGATGACGGCGCCGTCGACCATGGCTCCGATGGCGATGGCGATGCCGCCCAGGGACATGATGTTGGCGTCGATGCCCTGCCGTTCCATGACGATGAAGGAGATGAGCACCGCCACCGGCAAAGTGATGATGGCCACCAGCGAGGACCTCAGATGGAGCAGGAACAGGAGGCAGACCAGGGCGACGGCGAGTCCCTCTTCCAGGAGTTTCTCCCCCAGCGTCTTCACCGCCCGCTCGATCAGGGCCGAACGGTCGTAGACGGTCACGATCTCCACGTCCTCGGGCAGACCCTGCCGCAGCTCCTCCAGCTTCTCCTTGACCCCTTGAATGACCTGGTGCGTATTGGCTCCGGACCGCACCACGACGATTCCGCCGACCACCTCCCCCTCGCCGTTGTATTCGGCGATCCCCCGGCGCATCTCGGGTCCCATCTGGACCGTGGCCACGTCTCTCAGGAGAATCGGCGTTCCGGTCGGCGACACCGCCAACGCGATCTCCCGGAGGTCGGCCACGTTCCGGATATAGCCTCGGCCACGGATCATGAACTCGGTTTCCGACATTTCCAGGACCCGTCCCCCCACTTCGCTGTTGCTCCGCTGGACGGCCTGGCGAATCCTGGAGATGGGAATGTCGTAGGCCCGGAGCCGGTTGGGGTCCACGGTGATCTGGTACTGCCTGACGAAACCGCCGACGCTCGCTACTTCCGACACGCCGTCGACCGAGGTGAGCTCGTACTTGAGGAACCAGTCCTGGATGCTTCGAAGCTCGGCCAGGTTTCTCCGGCCCGACTTGAGGACGTACATGAAGGCCCAGCCGACGCCGCTGGCGTCCGGTCCCAGGGTGGGACTCACTCCTTCGGGGAGGCGGGCGCTGACGTAGTTCAGGGACTCCAGCACCCGGCTCCGGGCCCAGTACATGTCGGTCCCGTCTTCGAAGATGACGTAAACAAAGGAGTAGCCGAAGAACGAGTAGCCCCGAACGACTTTCGAATAGGGCACCGAGAGCATCTGGGTGGTGATGGGGTAGGTCAACTGGTCTTCCACCACCTGCGGGGCCTGGCCCGGGTACTCGGCGTAGATGATGACCTGGACGTCCGAGAGGTCCGGGATGGCGTCCAGAGGTGTCTGCCGGAAGGAATAGAGTCCGGCCAGGATGGCGAAACCGGTGGCCAGGACGATCAGGAGCCGGTTTTCCAGGGACCAGTCGATGATTTTTCCCAGCATGTCTCAGATCACCGGCGGATCGGATCTTCAGTGCTGATGTTGCATGGGGGATCCCGCGTCCCCCGTGGCGCCCTGGGAGTTCGGAGAGACGATTTTCCGAATGGCCTCCTTCAGGCGGCTCTCCGAATCGATGAGGAATTGGGAGGAGATCACGACGCGATCGCCCTCGGACAGACCCTTCCTCACTTCCCAGAATCCATTGCCGTTTCTTCCCAACGTCACCTCCCGGACCTGGAAGGCTCCGATTCCCAGGTCCAGAACCACCAGGTTCCGGCGGCCGCTGTGGATCACCGAGTCCTCGGGAACGGCCAGTGCGCCGCGGACCGCCGACACGTCGAAGGTGACGTTGGCGTACATGTCGGCGCGGAGGTCCGGATCGGGATCCATCAATTCCAGCGACACCTGCAGGGTCCGGGTCCGGCCGCTGAAGGCGGGGGACAGGAACCGGACGGCGCCGCGGAATCTCCGCCCCGGCAGGGAGGGGATCTCGACGGAGGCGCTCTGTCCGATCTGAAGCCAGGGAATCTGGTGCTCGAAGACCTCCGCCTCCACCCAGAGGCTGGAAGGATCGGCGATCTTGTAGAGGTTCATCCCGGGATGGACCCGCATCCCCTCCAGAGCCTCGTCCATTTTCTCTACCACCACTCCGCTGACGGGTGAGACCAGGGTGATGGTGCGCCGGAACTCTCGGGATTCTTCCAATTGGCGGATCTGCTCCGAGTCGATGTTCCAGTGATCCAGGCGCCGCCGGCTGGACTCCACCAGGGACCGGGCCCGCTCGGCGACCTCGGGGTAATCGTTTCCGCCGAGCCGCGCGGCGTATTCCATGGCCTGCAGATATTCCTGCTGGCTGGTCACCAGATCGGGGCTGTAGATCTCCAGAAGCTTCTGGCCTTCCTTGACCGGCTCGCCCACGTAGTTGACGTGGGCCTTCTCGATCCAACCGTCGAACCTGGTGTTGATCCAGGACATCTTCCCTTCGTCGTAAACCAGGTTTCCCACGGTTCGGATGGTGAAGGAGAGGTCGGCCCGACGGATCGCGACCGACTGCACGCCGAAGTTCTGGACGAAAGACGGGTCGATACGAACGACGTCCGGGTGACGGGTCTCGGGGGCCGCTTCACGGGGGGCGCCGCCGGTGTCCATGGACTCGGACGAGCTTCGGGAATGGGACATGCCGTGGTCTGTCCCGGACCCTTCCGAGTGCATCCCGGAGCCTTCCCGGTGTGAACCCGAGCCTTCCCGGTGGGAACCCGAGCCCTCCCGGCCGGCGGTCGATCCCTTCAACGGGCTCAGGCGCATCCCGCAGAGCGGACAGCTTCCCGGTCCCTGCCGGATCACCTGGGGATGCATGCCGCAGGTCCAGAGTTGTCCCTCCCGGGTGTCCCGTTGAGGAGACAGAGAGCCGATCCAGGAGGGGATTCCGGTCCGGATCCGATGGGCCAGGCGCCAGTCGAAAGGATCCACCAGGATCAGGGCGGCCACCGCCGTGAGAGTCAGCAGGGCTGAAAGAACCCTCACCTTCATCGCTCTTCTCCCGGTCCGGGGTACCGTGTTCCGATGGCCTGCTCCATTTCCGCAAGGGCCTGCATGTAGTCGGCCTCGTATCGCGCCTGGAGCACCTGCGCCTCCAACAGGGACCGTTCGCTGTCCAACAGCTCCAGGGCTCCCAACTGCCCGTTCCGGTACCCGGATTCGGCGGAGCGGAGCGCCTCCCGGGTCTGGGGGATCAGGACCCGTTCAAACAGGCCCTTCTGCCTCCACAGGGTCTGGATGCGAACCGCCAGGTCCCGGATGGAGAGTTGAATCCGGTTCCGCAGATCTCGATACGTGCTGCGTTCGGCGATCAGGTTTTCCGCCGCCTCCATCACCTCCGCGCGGTATTTGTGCCTCCGGAGGGGAATGTTGATGCTCACCGAGAGGTTGTAGGCATTCTTGCCGCCGCCGGGACGCGGCGACGGAAGCAGGTCCTGCGGCGGAAGGCCCCCCACATTGACGGTTCCCGCGCTCAAGGTGACGTCCGGCCAGAAACTCTTCTTCGCCAGCTCGACGCCCTGCTCCGTGGCTTCGATCCGGGCCATGGCCCCCTTGAGCTCTTGCCGGTGACGCGCTCCCAGCTCGTAGAGTTCCTCCAGGTGGATCTCCACCTTCGCCGGAGCGGGAAGTCGGAGTCGCGGCACGGACTTCTCCGGCGGCTGGTCCGAAAGGCTGTTCAGCCGCGCCGCCGCCGATTGGCGTTGCTGCCGCAACAGTTCCAGACGGCTCATGGTCCGGCTGATCTCGGCCTGGATCCGGATCACCTCCTGCTGGAGTCCCTTGCCCGATGCGTAACGGGCCTGGGCCAGGTCTTCGTAGTGATCCAGCAGAGATTGTTCTTCCCGAACGATTTCCAGGGCCCGGTCCAGGTAAGCGACGTCGTAGAAGGCTCGTTTCACGCCGCCGGCGACCTCCCGTTCCCGGGCGCGAAAGAGCCGGAATCGGGCCGCGGCCCGCTTGATGGCGATCTTCCCTTTCAGGTCCAGTTTCCCGAACCAGGGAAACCGCTGACTGAGCGTGAGCGTGCTCAGTTGAGGCCCCTCCCGGGTCTCCACGCTGCGAAGGAAACGGCCGAAGGTCAGGGCGGGATCGGGCAGAGCCGTCTGCTGGGGCACTCTTTGGAGAGCCGCGCGATAATGGGCATACGCCGTCTGGATGGAGGGGTTGGAGTCGAGGGCGGTGCGAACGTACTCACCCAGCAGCGGGTCCGGGATGTGATAGGCCTGCGCCGGATCCGGCTGAGCTCCGATGGCTCCCCGATTCCCGGCAAGGAGGAGGCCGACTCCGAGCAATACGGCCGTCAGGCATGGGCGCATCGATCCCTGCATCGCCTCTTGCAGTACGCAATTCCCGTTCCAACCGGAGCATCTGCCCCGGATAGGGCCGAAAGTCTCGTGATACCAGGGGTTTGGCTCCCGTCGGCCAGTGGCGGCCCGGCCGGCGGTAAGCATCTATAATGATTTATATGAAACATCCCATGTGGGAAATAGAACAGATGTCTCATATAACACACTTTTCGGATACAATGGTCGGGAGATGAAGCCTGAACGGATCCTGTTGGTCGACGACGACCGGAATTTCCTGCGGGTCCTGGGCTACCAGGTCCAGCAGTTCGGGTACGGCACTTGCTGCGTCTCTTCCGGAGCCCGCGCCCTGGAGCGGGTCCGTGAGTCCGCGGTGGACCTGGTGGTCACCGACCTGCGCATGCCGGGGATGGACGGCCTCCAGTTGCTGGAACGGATCCGCCGGCTGGATCCCGACCTTCCCGTGATCGTCCTGACCGCCCACGGTTCCATCGAGGGGGCCGTCGACGCCGTCAAGGGCGGGGCCTCCGACTTTCTGACCAAGCCGTTCGAGCAGGAGGAGATCCACCATTCCATCCGGAAAGCCCTGGAGATGACGCGGTTGATTCGCGAGAACCGAAGACTCTCCCGGGAGGTGCAGCGCAGGTTCGAATTCGGGGGAATCGTGGGATCGTCCAAGGAGTTCCGGGAGGTCCTGGAGCTGGCCCGTCAACTGGCGGCGGTGGCGACGACGGTCCTGATTCAGGGAGAGACGGGAACCGGGAAGGAACTCCTGGCCCGGGCCATCCATTTCAACGGTCCGCGCAAGAAAAGTCCATTCGTGGTCGTGAACTGCGGCGCCATTCCGCGGGACCTGATGGAGTCCGAGCTCTTCGGCCACCGCAAGGGCGCCTTCACCGGGGCCGTCGCCGACAGGCGGGGAAAGTTCGCCGTGGCGGACACCGGGACTCTGTTCCTGGATGAAGTGGCGGAGCTCCCGTTGGATATGCAGGTGAAGCTGCTCCGGGTATTGCAGGAGAAAGAGATGGACGTGATCGGAGACCCTGAGCCCTCGCCCGTGGACGTCCGGATCCTGGCGGCCACCAATCAGGATCTGGGCCGCGCCATGGCGGAGGGGCGATTCCGTCAAGACCTGTTCTATCGGCTCTCGGTGGCGCCGTTGAGGATCCCTCCCTTGCGGGAGCGCCGGGAAGACGTCCCGCTCCTGATGCACCATTTCGAGAGTGAGTCGTCCCGGAAACTGGGAAAGCAGGTGCGGTTCGGGGAAAAGGCGGTTTCGCTGTTGCAGTCGTACCGTTGGCCCGGAAACGTCCGGGAGTTGGAAAACGTCGTCGAGAGGCTGGTGCTCTTCAACCGGACCGGAAAGGTCGAGCCCGAGGATCTGCCCATCGAGATCCGCCGCCCGGCCGGAGATACGGACGGCAGGATGTTCCGGCTCCCGGACAAGGGCTTTTCTCTGCAAGAGCTGGAGCGCGACATCCTGCTGGCGGCGCTGGAGCGGAACCGCTGGAATCAGGTTCGGACGGCGCGGTACCTGGGAATCACCAGAAACACTCTGATCTACCGGATGAGGAAGTTCGGACTCCGGCGGATCAGGGGCGGGGGGCGACCTCGGTCATGATGGGGCAGCGCGCCAAATGGCTCGGTCCGGCCTCCATTCTGGCGGGTGTGCTGGTCATTTCCGCCTTCCACTACACCACCAGCACGGAGCACCGGTACCTGCACGAGATCTACCAGCGCATCTACTACGTTCCCATCCTGCTGGCCGCCTTCTGGTACGGACCGGTCGGCGGCGTTGGCACGGCGCTCCTGACCAGCGGACTCTACCTCTACCACATCCAGCGGGATTGGCATCACGTCCCCATGTACACCTTCAACCAATATGCGGAAATCTGTCTCTACCACGCCATCGGGCTCCTGGTGGGAGTCCTCTCCAGCCGTGAGAGGCGGCAGCGGAGAGACCTGGAGAGGACCTCGCGGCGCCTGTCGGAGGCGTATGAATCGCTGCAGAAGACCTTCGAGCATCTGAGGCGGGCGGATCGTCTCGCCTCCATGGGGCGGCTCAGCGCCGGCATCGCCCACGAGATCCGTAATCCGCTGGGCACCATCAAGGGCTCAATCGAGATCCTGTCGGGCGAGTTCCCCGCCGATCATCCCAAGCGGGAATTCCTGGGCATCGTCCACCAGGAAATCGCTCGGCTCAATGCCATCGTGGAGGACTTTCTCCGGTTCGGAAGGCCGCCCCAACCGTCGATTCAGCCGACGCCCGTCGGAGAGCTTCTCGATTCCACGGTGACCTTGTTGCAGAAGCCGGCGCGGGACGCCCGGGTCAAGATCCGTATCTTCGACGATCCTCAAGTGCCTCCGTTGCCCATGGACCCCGACCAGATCCGGCAGGTCATGTTGAACGTCATGCTCAACGGCCTCGAAGCCATGCCCGACGGGGGAGTGCTGGAAGCGCGAGTCTTCAGGGCGCCGGAGAGCCGGCGCGTCGCCATCGAAATCTCGGACAACGGCTCCGGATCGGAAGGAGTGGATATGGAGCGGATCTTCGACCCCTTCTACACCACCAAGGCCGAGGGGACCGGCTTGGGTCTGTCCATCTGCTTTCAACTCGTGAAGAACCATGGCGGCGCCATTTCGGCCCGGGCCAACGAGGACCGCGGGCTCACCTTCAGAATCGAGTTGCCGTTGGAGGCATCATGAGTCCGGCGTCCGGGCAGCGTGAGATCGATCCGGTCTGCGGGATGGCGGTGAGTCCCGGCCCCGGCGTTCCCACCGTCTCCTACGGTGGGAAGACCTACTATTTTTGCTGCCCGAACTGCGCGGAGCTGTTCCGGTCCGATCCCGAACTCGCCCTTGCGCACCGCCAGGAAGACTGTCCCGAGGTCCACGTGCATGACCACGGGCACGCGCAGGACCACGGGGCCGCCGGCGCTTACGTCTGCCCCATGTGTCCCGGCGTCGAGTCGCCGGCGCCGGGGTCGTGTCCGTCATGCGGCATGGCCTTGCAGCCTTACGAAGCGGCCGCGGGAGACGGCGGCGGAGAATTGCGTGAAATGACCCGGCGTTTTCGCTGGAGTCTCGGCTTCACGGTTCCCCTTTTCCTGCTGTCCATGTTGGATATGGCTCCGGGACAGCCGATCTCGCGGATCCTGACGCCGAATCTCCGCCAGTGGCTCGAGTTGCTCCTGGCGACTCCCGTGGTGATTTGGGGCGGGCTTCCCTTCTGGCAGAGGGCCTGGACCTCCATTTGGAATCGCAGCCTCAACATGTTCACCCTGATTGCCCTGGGCACGGGCGCGGCCTACCTGTACAGCCTGGCGGCCGTCGGGTTTCCCGGCCTTTTCCCGGATGCCTACCGGGACGGCCACGGTCAGGTCGGCGTCTATTTCGAAGCCGCTGCCGTCATTACGGCCCTGGTGCTTCTGGGACAGGTCCTGGAGCTCAGGGCGACGGCGCGTACCGGCAGCGCCGTCCGGTCTCTCCTGGAACTGTCTCCGCCCACCGCCCGGAAGATCGCCGCCGGTGGCGAAGAAGAGGTGCCCTTGGGGGACGTGCAGCCGGGCGACCGGTTGCGAGTGCGCCCGGGGGACAAGGTTCCGGTGGACGGGCGGGTGCTGGAGGGAGAGAGCAGCGTCGACGAGTCCATGATCAGCGGCGAGTCCATCCCTGTCTTGAAACGCCCGGGAGATGCCGTGACGGGCGGGACGGTGAACGGCTCCGGAATGCTGGTCATGGAAGCTCGCCGGGTCGGGAGCGAGACCCTACTGGCGCGCATCGTCCGGATGGTCACCGAGGCCCAACGCTCCCGGGCCCCGGTCCACCGCCTGGCCGACCGCGTGGCGGCGTGGTTCGTACCCGCGGTCATCGTCGTGGCGGTGGCGGCGGCGCTGACGTGGGGACTGTTGGGGCCCGAGCCCAGGTGGGCCAACGCGCTGGTCACGGCGGCGGCGGTATTGCTGATCGCGTGTCCCTGCGCCCTCGGTCTGGCGACTCCCATGTCCATCATGGTGGGGGTGGGGGAGGGCGCCCGGTCGGGCGTCCTGATTCGGGACGCCGAGTCGCTGGAAGTCCTGGAACGGGTCGACACCCTCATGGTCGACAAGACGGGCACTCTCACCGAAGGAAGTCCGCGGCTCGAGGCCGTGAATCCGGCCGCCGGATGGAAGCGGCAGGAGGTCCTGAGGCTTGCCGCCGGCGTGGAGCAGGGGAGTGAGCATCCCCTGGCAGAGGCCGTAGTCGCCGGGGCGCGCCAGGAGGGACTGGAGTTGCCTTCGGTGGAACGCTTCGATGCCGTGGCGGGACAGGGGGTCCGGGGAATGGTGGAGGGCCGGGAAGTGGCGGTGGGCAGCCGCCGGTTCCTGGCGGGTCTTTCGATCCGGATCGGGGACCTGGAGCGGCAGGCGGAAGAGTTGCGCCTGCGCGGGATGACGGCCTTCTTTGTGGCCGTCGATGGCCGGGCCTGCGGCGTTCTGGGCTTGGGAGACCCGCTCAAGACGTCCGCCCGGGAGACTCTGGCGCAACTGAGGCATGAAGGTGTCCGGATCGTCATGGTCACCGGGGACGGCCGGACCACGGCCGACGCCGTGGGGAGAGAGCTGGAGATCGAACGGGTGCGGTCGGAGATGTTGCCCGGCGAGAAGGCGAGTCTGATCCAGGGATACCAGGAGGAAGGCCGGGTCGTGGCCATGGCGGGGGATGGCGTCAACGACGCCCCGGCCCTGGCCCTGGCCCAGGTGGGCATCGCCATGGGCACGGGATCCGACATCGCTCTCCAGAGTGCCGGCGTGACCTTGGTTCGGGGGGATCTGAAAGGCATTCTTCGCGCACTCCGATTGAGCCGGGCGACCCTGTCCAACATTCGTCAAAATCTGTTCTTCGCCTTTCTTTACAACATGCTGGGTGTGCCGATCGCCGCCGGGGTTCTTTATCCCTTCTGGGGAATCACCCTGAATCCCATGCTGGCCGCCGCGGCCATGGCTCTCAGTTCACTCTCGGTGATCGCCAACGCCTTGAGACTGCGCCGGCTTCGGCTCTGACCGCCGTCGCAGGGGCGACCCTTGTGGTCGCCCTCCCCCGATCGGCGCCACCGTCCGCCGGCCATTGCCTGGGCACCACCGGACCGGGGGGGTGGAGCGGCGACTTTCCAGTCGCCGGGAGCGGCGTGTTTCACGCGCCGACTGGGATCGGCGTCCTTCCGGGCGCCGGGAATGGCGACGTGAAGCGGCGACACGGCCGCGGAACGATGCGACCCCGCAGGGCACCCACAAGGGGTGCCCCTACGGTCATCGGGAATTGGTCCGACAGGGCGGCTAGAAACCGCCCTTCCAGTGGGCGACTGGAAGTCGCCCCTCCTGGCAAAGAACACGGGGCGCGTGAAACACGCCCCTCCCAGTCGGCGCGTGAAACACGCCGCTCCAAGCGGCGCCCGGAAGGACGCCGATCCCAGTCGGCGCCGAGGACGACGCCGCTCCGGACGACGCCGCTCCTGCCGGGTGTCCGGCATTGGAAGTTTCAAAGAAGTCCCCCACCGCCGGGCCTCCGGCATGATCCCGCGAGAAACTGGGCGGGGATTGTCCATCAGCGGACACCCACCGCGTTGCCGCTGTCGAACGACTCGTAGGGGCGACCCTTGTGGTCGCCCTCCCCCGAACGGCGCCACCGTGCGCCGGCCATTGCCTGGGCACTACCGAACCGGGGGGGTGGAGCGACGGCGCGTGGAGCGGCGACTTTCTAGTCGCCGACTGGGATCGGCGTCCGGAGCGGCGTCTTTCAGGCGCCGACTGGGACCGGCGTCCTTCCGGGCGCCGGGACAGGGCGACGTGGAGCGGCGACTCAGCCGGGGAGCGCTGCAATCCCGCAGGGCACCCACAAGGGGTGCCCCAATGGTCATCGGGGATTGGTCCGACAGGGCGGCTAGAAACCGCCCATCCAGTGGGC
>JAJDTT010000265.1 GCA_022827025.1 Acidobacteriota bacterium | reverse complement strand
TCCCTTCGAAGAAAAGAACCAGGACGTCCAGCCGCGGAGCTTCGAATTCATCGAACGTTCGAAAGAGGGCGACAAGGATGTCGCCCCTCCCGCTCGTAAGAGGGCACCCACAAGGGGTGCCCCTACGGGGATTCGAAATCGAGCCCGGCCCGTTACGAATACATGGTTTTGCGGAACGTCACACTCTATTGTCAGCGCGGCCGGACCAGCCGCCAGAAAACTCCCTTGACGGCCCGGCTCTCCCAGCCCGGATGCCGGGTGTTGTAGACGGTGAGGAAGCGGTCCGGCTCCAGTTCAACGGTCGGAGCCGTGAAGGAGTGTCCGGGAGGATTGGGCACCAGCAGGAACCGGGTGGAATCGGCCATGGAGAGCGTGCCCGGTCGGGTCCCGTCCAGCCAGGTCCGTCCGCCGTCCGGACTGATCCGTGCCAGAACCGTACCGTCGGGGGCGCTCTTTCCCGGGACGCCTCCCTGGTGGGTGATCACCACCACGTTGCTCGGGGTCCAGAGGATCGTTCCCCGATGGCCGTAGTACTCGTTCAGGCCTCCCGGCACCTCCCGGAAGGTCCGTCCGCCGTCCTTGGATTCCAGGAGGATCCCCTGTTTATAGATGGCCGAGGCCCCGGGAGGAGCACCGCTTCGCTTTGACATCGCTTCCACGTCTTCGCCCGCAAACGGGGGGCGCTGGATACGGGTCATGGCCAGGACGCGCAGCGGGTCGTTCGGATCCACGGCATAGCCGGTTTCAGCCACGTGCTGGTGCACTTCGGTGGGGTCGCCCCAGGTTTGCCCGCCGTCCCGGGAGCGGATCAGCGTCTCGTGAAATCCCGGCCGTGACCGGTCCTCCTGCTCATAATCTCTGTGGTTCGGGTAACGCAGGCCCACCCCCAGCACGATGGTCCCGTCCGCCTCCTGGAAGAAGGTGTTGTAGTCGTTGAAGCAGAAAGCATACGGGTCCTCGGACCCGCCCGGTGACAAAGGTCCGAAATCGATGGCGGTGGTCTTCCAGGTGATCCCGGAGTCGCTCGAAACCGAGACGAACAGATCCTTGCCGCCGGGGGACTGGTGCATCAGCCAGAGGCTTCCGTCGCGGGCGGCATAAAGGCCGTGCTGAACCTGGCCTCGTGGCGCGTCCGGAAGATTCACCGGAAGCCTGGTCCAACTCCGGCCCTGATCGACACTCTTGTAGAGCCTCTGCTGGGTCTGGGTGTTGACGTAGATGCTTCCGTCCGGATGGGTGACCATGCCCAGCATGGACCGGAGGAGTCCCGACTCTTCGGGGTCCAACAACACCTCGCCTTCGAGCCGGACTTCCCCTGCGGGAACGACTCCGCTTGGGGCGCAGGCGGCCCCCAAGGCCAACAGCACAGCCACGATCATCCATCCCAGGTTCCACTTCATATTTCACCTTTCCAGCTATCGGTCTCGAAAACGGAAGGAGAAGAGCTTGGCGTTCTTCATATGGAACTTCAACCGGACCGGCTGTCCCTCCAGGCCTTCCAGATCTCCCTGGCCGTTCCAGGTCACGCGATGCCGGATGGCGTCCGACTCCAGCGCGTCGCAATCGTTCCTGCCGAAGTTTTGCAGCGGTTTGCCGTCCGCGGTGAGAATCTCGACCTGGACCCGCCCGGCCGCGGCGTCGGCATTGATCAGCAACTTGGCGCCGCCGATGCGGAAGGGCCTGGTGGTCAGGACGCCTCCTTCCGCTGCGGCGTCGACGGAGACGAACCCGTCCAGGCGCAGCTTCGACAGCGCGACGCCGCTCTTGAACCCGTCGAAACCGTCCGGCGGCACGGAATTGTGGTCGGCGCCCCATCCCACGTAGTAGATCCAGATCTCGTCATCCCGAACCAGCGGCCCCTGCACCGGCCAGATGAACCCCCAGTCGAAGTCCCCCGCCCGCTCCGAGAGGGGCAGGAAGACCTCCCGATCGCCGCCGCGATGCCAGTTCAGCCCGTCGCGGCTGTAGGTCAACTGGACCGGGCCCCGGGGCCGCTCGTAACCGTAGCTGAACACGGTCATCAAGCCGATCCGCAGCTCGTCGTGGAGCATGACCTGCATGTTGTAGAACTGGTCCCGGTGCATCGGGTCCTGGTCGTCGGCCGCCACCACTGTCCTCATGGGCGTCCAGTGGACGAAGTCGTCGCTCTCCACCTGCCCGACCCGCCGCAGGCTGTGGTTCTCGGGCACCCGGTCCTTCTTGGGCCCGCCCCAGAGCTGAGCGTAGACGCGGCGGGCCCAGGGATCGCTGACCATCTTCTTGCGCACGTCTTTGATCATGCCGGTGCGGTCCCGGATGATGGCCACGTACTTGCCCAGCCGGCCGTCCCAGTAGGGAACCGGCTGGCTGTCATGCCCCGGCGAGTGAAAGATGACCTTTTCCCCCTCGTTGTAGTCCGTCCATCGGAGGCCGTCCGCCGAGTAGGCGGCCCGGATGCCCTGGTAGAGCATCTTGAACCGTTTGGCGGGATCGGTCTCCCGGGGATCGATGAAGACACCGGTTTCCAGCCCGTCCCGGTCCATGATGATGTTGT
This sequence comes from Acidobacteriota bacterium, assembly GCA_022827025.1. GTDB lineage: Bacteria > Acidobacteriota > UBA6911 > RPQK01 > JAJDTT01 > JAJDTT01. The sequence goes on along the minus strand of JAJDTT010000265.1, from coordinate 7,894 downwards.
TGTCCCGGCTGCCCCGATGCTCGACGATACCGAGGGAGGGCTTCACCCAGCGGATTCCGTCCCGGCTGGTGGCGTAGGCCAGAATCATCGACTGGTCTTTGGCTCCCCACAGGCTGTACCACATCTTGTAGAGCCCGTCCGCTTCGTCGAAGAGAATCGTGATGAAGCAGAAATGCATTCCCGCTTCCCAGGACGGGTCCCCCTCGGGGACCATGGGCAGCACCGGTTGGCCCCCGTACTTGACCGGCTGGTTCAGAGTCTTCGTGACACCGTCCAGAGACTCGATGATGTGGTCGTCGACGAAGAGTTGCCGGTTCTGCCCCACGTCCAGCGTGGACCCGGCCGCGGCCGTGACCCAGCCGGCGAAGACGCATCCCAGCAGAATGAACCCGGACTTGGAATTCCACGGTGATTGCATCAGAATCTCCTGAAACAGCGCAAAACGAGAGAAATCCGATCGAACAATTGACCTCATCATAGAGGAAAGCTCAAGGCACCGACGACGGTAGCCCCGGTCCCGATCCAAAACAGGGGAAGACAACTCATGTCAAGACGACTCGGCTCCATGATCATGCTCTCGGCCTTCGCCCTGACGGGCTGTGCGGCTCCGGAGGGAGGAAGCCTGGCGGACGTCCAGCTCGTCATCGAAGACGAGGTGATCCTGGCCCCGGCGAGCGCCCGCCTGAACGCCCAGAACGTGGTTCGGGGACCTGACGGCGCCATCTGGCTCAACACCGGCGAAACGGAACCGGGCCTCTTTCGCAGCACGGATGAGGGCCGAACCTGGGAGACGCTTCCCGTCAAGCTTTCCGATGTTCCCCCCGGACAGCATCTGGCGGGCTTTCACGCCGCCCGGGACGGCAGCCTCTGGCTGATCCACCAGGCCCCTCCATACCGCATCGTCGACGGCAAGTCCATCGAGTCCACCGACCGGCGGGGCTTCTTCTCCATCTCCACGGACGGCGGCCGGACCTGGGACACACAGGATCTCGACCAGGGCCGCTTCGCTCCCGACCCCGAGGCGGACCCCTATACGTCCATCGACATCGCCTGGTGCCATCCCAATTTCGTGGAGCGGCCCGACGGGAGCGCCTTCTTCTCCCTGAGCATGCGCTACGACGATTGGGAGGACTACTCCCAGGAGGATCAGACACGTCCCGGCGTCCGCGACGTGATGGTCCGCACCCGGGACGGGGGGCGGACCTGGGGCGATCCCACCATCGTGCACCAGCACGCCACCGAGACCGCCTACGCCGTGGACCCCAACGACCCGGACCACATCTTTGCTGCCACCCGAATCCAGAGGAAAGGCCTGCCGGGCGAGGACCTGCAGGCGATCCGGAAGCTCACCGCCATGGACATGACGCCGCCCAACTACATGCCCGACTGGGCCTACAAGAACGGCATCCTGCTGGAATCGACCGACGGCGGCCGTTCCTTCCGGGAGGCGGCCGGAGGCTTGTTCGGCTTCGGCAGCTACCGCTGGTCCGTGCTCTGGACAAAGGACGACTGGTTGATCCTGGCCGGCAATGCGGGCCAGGACCCGGGACAACGGGAGAGTCATGGCGACCAGGTGCTCCGAATCAGTCTGAACGGAGGGAAGACCTGGCTCGACGGCACCGAAGAAGGGACGTCCACACCGGCGAAGGCGAAGAAGTTTCCGGTGGTTCCGGGGTACCGGAACGTGGGCAAGGCGGACCACTACAGCGCCTCGGTGCCGGCGACCATTCAGCTTGCCGAGAACCGGTTCCTGACCTTCTGCACCTACAAGAAAGACCGGATCCTGCGAGGGCGGTTCTGGCGCCTGGAGAATCTGCCGTGACAGGGGTGGCGTCGAGGAGCGGCGTCGTCCTCGGCGCCGACTGGGACCGGCGGCTTTCCAGCCGCCGGACTCCGGGGGGAACAGAAGAAGGGGGGACAGGAAAGTCCCCCCTCCTGACGCGATGAGCCGGACGGCAACCGTAGGGGCGGCCCTTGTGGCCGCCCTCTTTGCCCGAAAAAGGGGACGACAGCAAATGCCGAAACGAATCGATTGGGTAATCACATATTTCGTTTTCAGTCTGGCCGCCGTGCCCGTGTGGGCCGGAGGGAACCTGGCGGACATCCAGCTCTTCATCGAAGACGAGGTGATCCTGGCGCCGGCGAGCGCCGACCTGGATGCCTACAACGTGGTTCGCGGACCCGAAGGAGCCATCTGGCTCAACACCGGGGAACCGAAGCCGGGCCTCTTCCGAAGCACGGATCAGGGCCGGACCTGGGAGACGGTTCCGGTCGAGCTGTCCCAGGCCCCTCCCGGCCAGCATCTGGCAGGCTTTCACGCCGCCCGGGACGGCAGCCTCTGGCTGCTCCACCAGGCCCCCCCGACCCACACGGTCGACGGCAAGTCCATGGAATACAAAGACCGGAGGGTCTTTTTCTCCAAATCCAAGGACGGCGGCCGGACCTGGGAGACCTGGGAGATCGACTACGGCCGTTTCGCTCCCGACCCGGAGGCGGATCCCTATACGATGATGGAGACTGCCTGGTGCCACCCCAACTTCGTGGAGCGGCCCGACGGGACCACCTTCTTTTCCCTCAGCATGCGCTATCCCGATTGGGATGACTGGCATCAGGAGGATCAGTCCCGGCCCGGCATCCGCGACGTGATGGTCCGCACCCGGGACGGGGGGAAAACCTGGGGAGATCCCACCATCGTCCACCAGCACGCCACCGAGACCGCCTACGCCGTGGATCCCAACGACCCGGACCACATCTTCGCGGCCACCCGAATCCAGAGGAAAGGCCTGCCGGGCGAGGACCTTCAGGCGATCCGGAAGCTGAGCGCCATGGATATGACGCCGCCAACTTACATGCCCGACTGGGCCTACAAGAACGGCATCCTGCTGGAGTCGACCGACGGCGGCCGATCCTTCCGGGAAGTGCCGGGCGGATTGTTCGGATTCGCCAGCTACCGATGGTCCATGGCCTGGACCAAGGATGACTGGCTGGTCCTGGCCAGCCACGCGGGTCAGGACCCGGGACAGCGAGAGAATTATGGCGACCATGTGCTCCGAATCAGTCTGAACGGAGGGAAGACCTGGCTCGACGGCACCGAAGAGGGCACCAGGTTACCGGCGAAGTCCGAGAAGTTCGTGGTGTTCCCGGCGTACCGGAACGTGGGCAAGGTGGACCACTACAGCGCCTCGGTGCCGACGACCATCGAAGTCTCCAAGAACCGGTTCCTGACCTTCGGCGCCTACAAGCGGGACAAGATTTTGCGGGGCCGGTTCTGGCGCTTGGAGAATCTGCCGTGACAGGAGCGGCGGCATCCCTGCCGCCGACCAGGGGGGCACCCGGGAACCCGCGCCGGCAGGCCTCCCGTTTCCCCCGATATCCTTTGACGTTGCCACTTATGTACACGCTTTCGACCGGCTGTTGCCTTCTTCTGGTCCTGTTGCCGCTGGCCTGCACTACCCAGTCCCCGGCGCCTGAGGCGCCCGCCCACAGCTCCGACCCAGCGGGTTCCGTAGTCGCGGTGGAGGTCGTTCGAGCACGCAAAGAGGCCGCCGCCAAGCCACGGCGCATCATCTTCAATGACGACGGCGGCGACCTGCACGACGCGGATTCGAGCACGCCGGAGGGGTTCCTGGGAATTCGTTTGAAACGGCTGGCCGGCACCCAGGTCGATACCGTCGCCTGGTCCATCACCAAGGGGGACGCGCCCAACTACGACAGCAGGATCCAGCCGGTCTTCGGCCCCGCCCATGCCCATCCGGGCCCGCGTATGGGTCCCATGATCTCGAATCTCAAATCGCTGATCGAGGTCGGACACTGTCCCCTGCAAGCAGTGGTGGACTTCTGCCACGCTAACGGGATGGAGGCATTCGCATCGTTGCGCATGAACGACGTGCACGACAGCATGTGGTACCGCTGGATCACCCACTGGAAGAGAAACCACCCCCAGTTCCTGGTGGACCGGACCGGGATGTTGCCCGAGCGGAAGTTGTACGTCACGGCCCAGGACTTCGTCCACCAGGAGGTTCGCGAGCGCAAGTTCGAGATCATCGAAGAGGTGTGCCAACGATACGACATCGACGGAATCGAGCTGGACTTCATCCGCCAGCCCGTGTACTTCAGCTCATCGATGCGGGGAGTGCCGGTCGACGACGGAGAGGTTGCCATCATGACCGGCTTCCTGCGCCGCATTCGCCGCTCAATGGATGAGATCGCCACTCGCCGCGGGCGTCCCCTGCTCCTCGCCGCGCGGGTCCCGGACACCTTCCATCTTTCCAGGGGAATCGGGCTGGACCTGGAGCAGTGGGCGCGGGAGGGATTGGTGGACATCCTGATCGCAGGCGGGGGGTACGCTCCTAATTCGCTGGACGTGGCCGAATTCGCCCGGGCGGCTCAGAAGCACGGCGTGCTGGTCTATCCCTGCTTCAACACGGGAACCCTGTTGAGGGGCTCCATAGTGGAACAGATGAGGGCGTTGGCGGCCAATTGGCGCCGAGCCGGAGCCGACGGAAGCTACCTCTGGAACATGTTCGGTCCCCAAGAGGTGAAGGATCAACGGCACGTGGCTCTCGACGAGATCGGCGAGCCGGAGACACTGGCGGGAAAGACCAAGCTCTACGGCCTCGACGCCCAAGCCTTCGAACACTACGCGTTCGTGTCCAGTCCGACGCCTCTGCCGCGCTTGATCCAGAGAGGCACTTCCCATGAGTTCACGCTGGCCGTGGCCGATGAGTTGGCCCCGAACGCCCCGGCGAGAGCGCCGACCGAGATCCGAATGGAGTTGAGGCTGCAAAGACCCACGGCAGAGGATCCACTACGGCTGCGTCTCAACGGCGTGTCCTTGGAGAAAGGGTCAGTGGAGAGTCCGCATGATGGCGAGTGCAAGTACCCGGTCGCCTATGCGCTGAGCGCTCCGCCCCTGAGGACCGGAGAGAACACGCTGGAGGTCTCGCTCCCGGAAGACGCAAACGTGGGTCGCGACGGGGCAACTCTCTGCGGCGTGCAACTCCGGATCGAGTATTGAACCGCGTTAACAGCCCGTGGCAAAAGTCATCACGGCATTCGACCGCCCCTGCATCCCGGCGGACTGCGTTGCTATGGGCGCACATACTCCCGGTATGCACCCGAATCGCGCCTTGTCCGGCGGGCGCAGGAACGGTCTCGATGCTCGCGAGACTTTCACCACGCGACGCAGGAGAAGACGGGGGACAGGAAAGTCCCTCCTTCTTTCCAATTCCCGATGACCGTAGGGGCACCCCTTGTGGGTGCCCTGCGGGGTCGCATCGTTCCCCGGCTGAGTCGCCGCTCCACGTCGCCATTCCCGGCGCCCGGAAGGACGCCGGTCCCAGTCGGCGCCGAGGACGACGCCGCTCCAGACGCCGCTCCCAGTCGGCGACTAGAAAGTCGCCGCTCCACCCACCCCGGTCCGGTAGTGCCCAGGCAATGGCCGGCGGACGGTGGCGCCGTTCGGAAGAGGGCGACCACAAGGGTCGCCCCTACGAGTCGTTCGACAGCGGCGACGCGGCGGGTGTCCGCTGACGGACAATCCCCGCCCGGTTTCTCGCGGGATCATGCCGGAGGCCCGGCGGTGGGGGACTTCTGAGAAAACACGGGGCACCCGGAGGGGGGACTTTCAGTCCCCCCGTGAGAGTGGGGGTAGGAAAACCCCCACTCCTTTTCTCGCAGGATTTCGCCGGACCGGGGCCGGTGGGGGAGCTCCTATGCGCCCCTCCTCTTCGTTGTTTTCCGGACCTCAATCGTTACCAGTATCAGTGGCCATTCCAGAAAGGGGGGAGTTTCGTCCCCGCCGCATTGTTCAGGCTCGAATCGGAAGGATCTCGACCCGGCAGCTGGCTCTTTTCACGCGGCAACTGTCGGTGATGCTGGGGGCGGGAGTCTCGCTGGTGACGGCCCTGCAGAACCTGGAGCAACAGGAGGAGACCCGCGCCCTGGGCTCCACCCTGCGGCAGGTCCGTTACGACGTGGAATCGGGGTCCACGCTGGCTGCGGCGCTGGAGCGCCATTCCCGAGTCTTCGATCCCCTTTTCGTCAACATGGTCCGGGCGGGGGAGACGGGAGGATTTCTGGACACCGTGTTCGAGCGTCTCACCCGGTTCCTGGAAAAGAGGCTCCAGTGGCGCAAGGCGGTGCTCTCGGCCTCACTCTATCCGGCGGTGGTCATCGTCACTTCGTTCCTGGTTCTGGGCGTCATCCTGGTCTGGGTGATTCCGGTATTCGCGTCCCTCTTCGCCAACCTGGACGTCCCCCTCCCGTTGCCGACGCGGATCGTCATGGGAGCCAGCGGGTTTCTGAGCCGGTGGGGACCGCACCTGAGCCTGGGGGCGGCGGCGGCGGCCTTGTCGGGTGGATTCTACTTCCGCACGGCCCCGGGGCGGATGCTGGTGGATCGAATCATCCTGGCGGCGCCGCTGTTGGGTCCGGTGACCACCCAGCTCCTGACGGCCCGATTTGCACGGACCCTTTCCACGCTCCTCTCCAGCGGAGTCCCCATCCTGGAAGCCATGGACCTGACGGCCCGGACCCTGGGGAACGCCCGGTTTCAAGAGACGGTGCTGGCCCTCCGGGGCGAGGTGGAGTCGGGGAGCGCCCTGGCGGACCCGTTCCGGCACAGCGGCCTCTTTCCCCAGATGGCGTCGGAGATCATTCGGATCGGCGAGATGACGGGCACGCTGGACGACATGCTGCTGAAACTGGCGGTCTACTACGAGGAGGAAGCGGACACCAGCATCAACCGGTTTCTGGCCCTGCTGGAACCCATGATGATGCTGGTCCTGGGCATCGTCGTCGGCGGCATGGTCCTGTCCATGTATATGCCCATCTTCAGCCTGATGGGACGATTGTCCCAGATGTAGGGGAGTGTCCCTCTTTCCTCAATTTCTTTCATGGATACGCGGGCGGCGACGTTTCATACTATGCAAGGATGAAAAAGCGAGCGAGGATGAAATAAAGATGCTCCAGCGAACCAACGTCCATCCGGTTCCCGACGACGGGGACCGGTACCGGAAAGAGTCCGGCAGCTCCGTCTCGATGCCCTCTCACTCCCCCCAGAACGGAGCTGCCGGATTCTCACTGATCGAACTGATGATCGTGGTGGCCGTCATCGGGATCATCTCCATTCTGGCGGTCCCCAATTTCATGCGCTCCCGCCTCTTCGCCAACGAGACCTCGGCCATCGCCTCCCTCCGGGTCATCGTCACGAGCCAGATCACCTATGCCTCCACCACGGGAAACGGATCCTTCGCGAGCACGGACAAACTCGTGGAAGAGGGACTCATCGATGCGGCGTTGGGGTCCGGCGCCAAGGACGGCTACAACCTGACCGTTACGGCGGACGGCTCCAGCGGATTTACGGTCATCGGAGTGCCCATCACGGTGGGAACCACGGGAGAGCGGGGGTTCTTCGCCGATCAGACCGGGGTGATCCGGTACAGCGAGGACGGGTCGGCCCCGACCGCCGCCAGTCCCGCACTGGGCACCACCACCGCACCGGAATAGGAGGAGCGGCGGCATCCCTGCCGCCGGAGAGGGGGGACCTGGGGGGGACGATAGTCCCCCCTCCGCGCTTCTCCCACCCTATCGCGTCGCAAGTCACAGCACGGAATACGGGGCGGCTAGAAACCGCCCTTCCTGTCGGGCGATTTGGACCTCGCCCCTCCCCGGGGAGCGGCGGCATCCCTGCCGCCGGAGAGGGGGGACCGGGGGGGGACGATAGTCCCCCCTCCGCGCTTCCTCACTCCACTTCGCGTCACAAGTCGCAGCACGGAATACAGGGCGGCTAGAAACCGCCCTTCCCGGCGGGCGATTAGGAAATCGCCCCTCTGTCAATGGCCACTGAAAATTGCACACTTCTGGCCATCGAAAATTGCACACTTTTGGCCAC
>JAJDTT010000099.1 GCA_022827025.1 Acidobacteriota bacterium | reverse complement strand
CGTAGCGAGAAAGTGGAGAATCGAGGCCAGATTTTCACGATTTAGAGGCGCATAGTTGTTCTATTCGCCGAGAAATCGGGGAAATATGGACCGATTATACGCTTTCGCAGCAGATCAATTTCTGCCGCGCAGGCTCCTAGGTCCCGGATATTTCCAGCAACTGCGCCCACTCCGTCTCGGAGACGGGCATGACCGAGAGGCGGGGAAGCCGGGCCAGAATGAAACCGGAGAACCGGGAGTCGGCCTTGACCTCCTTCAGAGTGACCGGCCGGGCCAACCGCTTCCGTGCCTCCACGTCCACCACCGTCAACGTGGGATCGTCCTTCTCGGGATCGGGATAGGGGGACGAGACCACGTCGGCGATACCGATGATGGCCCGGATCCGGCCCGTGTGGTAGATGAAGGCCTGATCCCCGGGACCCATCTGGTTCAGATATTTCAATGCCAGCCGATTGGCCACGCCGTCCCAGACCGTTCTCTGGTCTCGTTCCAGATCTTCGTAGGAATAATCTCGAGGCTCCGATTTGAGCAACCAGTATTGAGCCATGTTTCTCCTCTCGCAATCGCGAATCCGGTTGGTCCCCCGGAATCACTTGATCGGCGGTCCCGCGACCCAGTCATAGCCGATCTCGGGGTCGTCGTGCGGGATCCGTCCCTCGTCGGCGGGGTCGTAGACGCGGGATGTCACATACAGGAGGTGGGCCGGGCCGGACAGGCATTTGCAGCCATGCGCCACGCCGGGCGGGATTCCCAGCAGGATGGGCGGGTGCCCGTCGCCCATGAACAGTTCCATGGTCTCCCCCTCGGTGGGGGAACCGCTGCGCCGGTCGTGCAGGGCCACCTTCAAAACGCCGCCCGCCACGTACCACCAGTCGGTCTGCTTGCCGTGCACGTGCCAGGCCTTGGCCACTCCGGTGTACATGAGGCTGTGGCTCCACTGTGCGAACCCCTCCTGGAAGTGATCGTCCGTCACCCGGAGGATCTCCCGGAAGAAGCCCCGGCTGTCGGTGTGGGTCACCAGTTCCGTGACTGAAACGCCTTCGATCAAAGGACGCGCATCCTTTCTCCGGCGAACCGGATGGTCACCGCGTACCCAGCACCCTCAAGGTGCCGCCACGGCTGAGCGTGTACCCCGGCGGCAGGGACTCCTCCACCTTGGCCCGAAACCCCGTCACCTTCCAGCCAAGCTCCGCCAGGCGCTCCAGGATCTGGGCGCGGACCCGGGGGCGGTCCTCCGCGTCCAGGTAGCACTTCAACACCGATTCGCGGCCCTCCTCCGGGGGACGCCCGAAGAGATAGTCCGCCGCCGACAGGCAGACATCGTCGTCCTCGTCCTCCAGAAACAGCCGCACCGTCTCCAGCAATCGGGGTGAGTGAATCTGCTCCAGCGACCGGATCAACTGGGTCTTGGGTTCGGAGCTGGCCGGGGGGTATTCCCAATGGAAACGGAGAATCTCGTCGATGCGAGCCGCCAATTCCTCGCTGGGGAGGATCTCCTGAAGCGCCCGCAGGGGCCAGTAGACCTGCCGCTCCCGCTTCAGGAAGGTGAGCAGTGGCGGGATGGCCTTGCGGTCCAACCGGACGATCCAGGAGAGCAGTTCCTCCTTCTCGTCCTGGTCCCGGATCAGGGGGGACGTACTGATGGTGTACCGGTCCAGGAGCGCCAGCAGGGCTTCGGGCGTGCCCATCTCGTACAGGCGCCGGCAGGCATTGATCCGGACGGCCGGATCCCCGTGAGGCTCCTTCACCTTCTTGCGCGCCCTTCTGATCTGTCTCTCCGGCGATCCACGGAGAAAGGAAAACAGGTCCACGCTGCTAGTCTACCAGTTGAACCGGCGTCCGGTCCCAAGACCTGGCGTGGCCGGCGCCTTTGAAGGATTTCGATTTCAAGACCTGACCGTCCGTGGTGAACGTCCCGCCAGCACCGAGACCGTTCCTGCGCCCGCCGGACAAGGCGCGATTCGGGTGCATGTAGGGGCGACCCTTGTGGTCGCCCTCCCGAATCTCAACGCCGTCGTCCGGGATGCAGGGACGGTCGAATGCCGTGATGACTTTTACCGCGGACTGCTAACATAGCCCCCCGGTCACCTTCAACCGGAGCCGCGCCGCGCGGCCGCGGGAACGGGTTTGGGCCGGGTCCGGCCATTCCGGGAGAATCATGAGAGCGGTCCTGATCCAAGAACCCGGCGGTCCGGAGGTGCTTCGCGCCGGTGAGGTCCCCGACCCGGCGCCGTCACCCGGAGAAATCCTGGTCCGGGTCCGCGCCACCGCCCTGAATCGGGCCGACCTGCTCCAACGGCAGGGGCTCTATCCGCCTCCTCCCGGCGTCGATCCCCGGATACCCGGGCTCGAGTTCGCCGGTTCCGTGGAAGCGGCCGGCCCCGCAGTCACCGAATTCCAGCCGGGACAACGAGTCATGGGATTGTTGCCGGGTGCGGGCTACGCGGAGAGGGTGGTCACTCCGGAACGCCTGGCGCTGCCCATACCGGACCGTCTGAGTTTTCAGGAGGCGGCGGGCATCCCCGAGGTCTTCCTGACCGCCTTCGACGCCCTCCATCTGCAGGGCGGGCTGGGACCGGGACAGACCCTGCTGCTCCACGGGGCCGGAAGCGGTGTGGGAACCGCGGCACTTCAACTGTGCCGCCTAACAGGAGCCACCAGTATCGGCACGTCCCGGTCCCGGGCGAAACTGGACCGTTGCGTGGAGTTGGGCTTGGATCACGCCGTTCTCACGGAACGCGGGGACTTCCAGGAAACTGTGCTCGATTTGACGGCGGGAAGAGGGGTGGACCTGATCCTGGACATGGTCGGAGCGGCCTACCTGGAGCAGAATCTCTCCTGCCTGGCCCCCCGGGGTCAACTGATCCTGATCGGGTTGCTGGGCGGACCATCCGCCCCGATCGACCTGTCGCGGATCCTCAAGCGGAGCCTCCGGATTCGCGGGACCGTCCTGCGCCCCCGTCCGGTGGAGGAGAAGATCCGACTCAACCAGGAGTTCCGAAGGCGAATCCTGCCCTTTTTCGAAACCGGCGACCTCAAGCCCATTATCGACCGGGAGTTTCCCCTGGAGAAGGCGGCCGAGGCCCATGCCTTCATGGAGAGCAACGGGAACTTCGGCAAGATCGTCCTGACCTGCTGATCCCGTCAGGTGCGCACCAGGCAGGCGACGTTTTCGATGTGGTAGGTCTGGGGAAACATGTCCACGGGACGCACGCTCTCCACCCGGTAGCGCCGGGCCAGGATCTTGAGGTCGCGGGCCTGGGTGGCGGGATTGCAACTGACGTACACGATCCGTTCCGGAGCCAGATCGAGGATCGACCGGCACGTCTGCTTGTGCATGCCGGCGCGGGGCGGGTCCACCACCAGGACCTCGGGATGTCCCTGCCGCAGAACCAGGTTCCGGTTCAGCGCCTTGGCCGCATCCATGAGCACGAAGGTGCAGTTCCTGATCCCGTTGGCGAGGGCGTTGGCCCGGGCGGCGGTGATGGCCGTCGCATGGTTGTCGATGCCCACGACCTTCTGGCAATTCCGGGCCAGGAAGAGAGCAATGGTCCCGATCCCACAGTACAGGTCGTAGACGATCTCATGTCCGGTGAGGCCGGCATACGTCCGCACCACTTCGAACAGATTTCGGGCCTGGGAAGTGTTGGGCTGGAAGAAAGTCGTCGGAGCGATCCGGAACTCCAGGTCGCCGATGCGCTCCCGGATAACGCCGTTGCCGTGGTAGACCTCCTCCTCCTGGCCCGCGGCCACCGGAGAAAGGGTCTCGTTGATGCTGTTGACGATGGTGGTGATCTGGGGAAACTCCCGCAACAGTTCGGCGCACAACAGCTTCATGCGGTCCGGGCGCCGCTGGCGGGTCACCAGATTGACCATGAAGTCGCCCGTGTTGGAACCGGTTCGGATCACCAGGTTCCGAAGGTACCCTTCGCCCGTATAACTGCTGTAGGCTTGCCAGCCCTCCTGCATGGCGAGTCCTCGGACCCGATTCACCACCTGGGCGCTGACCGGACTCTGGAGAAAACAGGTTTCCAGATCCAGGATCTTGTCGTGGCGCTTGGGGATGTGAAGACCCAGGGCGAATCCCTTCCTGAGCGGCGCTCCGCTCCGGATCTCTTCCGGCATCAGCCACCGGTTGGGGCCGAAGGTGAACTCCATCTTGTTGCGGTAGTAGAAGACGCTGGGAGAGGGCAGCGTGGATTTCACCTCGACTCCGGCGATGCCGCCCAAGTGCTGAAGCGTCTCTTCCACCTGCGCCCGCTTGAAGGAGAGCTGTTGCCGGTAGTCCACGTTCTGACAACTGCACCCTCCACAGGTGCCGAAGTAGCGGCAGGCCGGGGAGACCCGGCAGGGAGACAGCTCCAGCACCTCCTCCACCACGGCTTCCGCGTGCCGGCGTTTCTTCTTGACGACGCGGGCCCGGACCCGATCTCCCGGGACCCCGTTCCGGACCAGGATGACCAGTCCGTTCCGGCGCGCCACCGAGACCCCCTTGTAGGCGGCCGACTCGACCTCCAGCTCCACAATATCGCCGCGGCTCAACATGACACTTCCCCGATTCCGGGAGGTGATCATAGCAGATGGGCCTCGGGCCAAGGCATGAGAGTCCGGGGCCGAACCGGCTTCCGAAGGTTCATCCCACGGGCACCCGATACCTTGTACGGCGTGATGCCGTGGCGTCGTCCGATGGGGGGTGCTAAGGTGTAACGCCATGATTTCCCACCTCTTCGCGATGCGCTTCGGCAGGCTTTCCGGGATTGCTTCCTGGCGCTGGTCCACGCGAATGCTGCTGATCGGGCTCCTCCTGCCGACCGGCCCAACGCTGCTTGCACGAACCTTGGACATCTACTTCATCGACGCCGAAGGGGGCGCCGCGACGTTCATCGTCACCCCGCTGAAGGAGTCGATTCTCATCGACACGGGATGGAGGAGAGAGGACGGCCGGGACGCCAAGAGAATCGAGGCCGTGGCCCGGGCGGCCGGCCTCGAACGCATCACCTACGTGGTCACGACCCACTTCCACCGGGACCACTACGGCGGCATCGGACGCCTGGTGCAATTGATCCCCGTCGACAACTTCTTGGATCACGGGCCCATGCACGAGCTCAGGGAGGACCCGCAATTCCCCTTCTACTACACCGAGTACATCCGGGCCACACGGGGGAACCGGCAGCGGATCCGGCCTGGGGATACGATACCCCTACGAAGTCTTCAGGTGCCTCTCAAGCTCCTCTGCGTGTCTGCGGCCGGCGATACGCTCAAGGGCGAGGGCCCCGCCAATCCCGCCTGCGGAAGGCTCACCCGGAAGAAGAAAGACACCACGGACAATGCCAGGAGCGTGGGCCTGCTGCTGCGCTACGGAAGTTTCGAGTTTCTGGATCTGGGCGACCTGACCTGGAACCTGGAATCGCGCCTGGCCTGCCCCTCGAACCTGCTGGGGCGGATCGACCTCTACCAGACCACCCACCACGGACTCGCCACCAGCAACAATCCGGTCCTGGTATCGGCCCTCGCCCCCCGGGTGGCCGTCTTCAACAACGGCTCCCGCAAAGGGGCCGCCCCCGAGGTCTTCTCGCTGCTGAAGTCGCTCCCCTCCGTCGATGCGATCTTCCAGGTCCACAAGAACCTGGATTCGGGTCCGGACGGAAACGCCCCCGAGGATTTCATCGCCAACCTGGGAGGCGACGAAGACTGCCCCGGACACCTGCTGAAGGTGTCGGTGAGCGCCGACGGAAACACCTACACCGTCACCAACGGCCGCAACAACCTGAGCCGGACCTACTTCACCCGCTGAGACGGTCCTGACTGAAATTCCTGCTCATTCTCTTGAGAAGATTTGCGGACCCTGATAGACTTAGCTGAACTTAGCTAAGAAAGGATCCGAAGATGCAGGTAAACATGCACGAGGCGAAATCGCAACTGTCCCGGCTGGGCAGATTGGCCTGGGAGGGTGAGGAAATCGTGATCGCCAGAGCCGGCGAACCCTGGCTGCGATTGACGCCTTATCGGGAGCGCTTGGAAGAACGAAAAATGGGAGGTATGGAAGGGCAATTCTGGATGTCTCCCGACTTCGACGAGGTAGACGAGGAACTCCTCGAGTTGATAGAGAACCCGAAGATCTTCCCGGATGAGGAATAGGAATGCGACGGCTCCTATTGGACACCCACACACTGGTTTGGTGCCTGTCGGACGTGCCGCGACTAACAACCATGGCACATACAGCTATCGCTAATCCACGCAATCATGTCTTCGTCAGCGCAATAACCGCGTGGGAAATCGCCGCCAATGTGGCGAAAGG
>JAJDTT010000137.1 GCA_022827025.1 Acidobacteriota bacterium | reverse complement strand
GTATCGTAGGGGCGACCCTTGTGGTCGCCCTCTTCCTGGCGGCATGAACCGGCTTGAAGCGAAGAGGGCACCCACAAGGGGTGCCCCTACGGTCATCGGATGTCGGAAGTTTCAAGGAGAACCTGCGGCCGCACGCGACGCCGGGCAGGCGAGTCAGACTGTTTTCGAGTCACCGGTAAAAAGGGAGTGGAAGGAGAAGTGATGGGACGCGGACAGAAGATCATATCGGCCGTATCGCTGGTGGGGCTGGGTCTTCCGGCGTTGGCTTCGGCCCAAAAACCGGATTCGGGGAATTATTCCGAACCGAAGTACGAAACGAAGGTCGTGTTGGGGAACATGGTGGCCATGCGAGACGGGGTAAGACTTTCCGTGGACCTCTACCGGCCGGACGCTCCGGGAAAGTTTCCCGTGATCCTGACTCACACCGGTTACAGCAATCTCGGGGGAACACCCGGGTTCGGAACGCATCGAGCCAGGTGGTTCGCGCGGCGCGGCTACGTCTACGCCGTTTCGGATTTGCGGGGACGATACGATTCGGAAGGGGAAACGGACATCTTCGACGAGAAACACAAGACGGACGGTTACGACCTCGTCGAGTGGCTGGCGCGTCAGCCCTGGTCCAACGGCAACGTCGGCATGACCGGGGGCTCCTATCTGGGTTGGACTCAGTGGTGGACTGCCAGCCAGGCGCCTCCGTCCCTGAAAGCGATCGCCCCCGAGGTGGCTCCCCCGGATCAGTTCTTCAACGCTCCGTACCAGAACGGAATTCTGGTGAGTTGGGCCATGGATTGGGGAGCGGGAATGATGGCCGGCCGCACCATACAGGTGATCGGCGAGGGGCCCTACGGCGGATTTTCAAACAATCGGCACGAAGAGTACATGCGTCTGCCCTATATCGAATTGCCGGAGGTGAAGGGATCGCTGGATGCGCCCTGGTTCGAGACCTGGATCCGGCAAAACCTCTCGACGGGTGAATACTGGAGGAAGATTTCCTACCAGGGCGAAGACAACTATTCGAAGATGACGGTTCCGGCCTTGAACATCACGGGGTGGTTCGACGCGAACTATCCCGGCGCGCCCATGAACTACCGGGGGATGAAGCAGTATGGGGCGACCCCGGAATCCCGCCGTCCTTCCCTCGTCATCGGACCCTGGCAACACTCCATCAACCAACGCGTGGTGGCGGGATTCGACTACGGTCCCGACGCCGAGATTGATCTGAACGGAATGATCTGCCGGTGGTTCGACCATTTTCTGAAGGGGATCGACAACGGGGTGACCGATGAGCCTCCCGTTCATGTCTTCGTCATGGGACCCAACCGCTGGTACGCGGAAGTTGACTGGCCGCTGCCCCAAACGAATTGGACGAAGTACTACCTGCACAGTGGAGGGAAGGCCAATTCGCTGAAGGGGGACGGGATGCTGAATACCACGCCGCCGGGTGAGGAAGCGTGGGACAGTTATGTTTACGACCCGGCCGATCCCACACCTGGCGCCCCTTTCACGAATGGTCATATCGATGGCGCGGTGGACGCGCGAATCCCGTCGATCCGGGACGACGTGCTGGTCTATACGACGCCGCCACTGGCCGAAGACATGGAAGTGACGGGGCCGGTCGAGGCGAAGCTCTACGCGGCGACCTCGGCGCGGGATACCGATTGGATGGTGCGCCTGATCGACGTCCATCCCGACGGGTATGCCGCTTTGCTGTGTGACGGTGTGCTCCGGGCGCGCCATCGGGACCCGCAAAGAGATGGGGCGTTCAATCCGGAACGTCTGAGCGAGATCGAGCCCGGCAAGGTCTACGAATATACGATCGAATTCTGGCGATCCACCGGGAACGTGTTCAAGAAAGGGCACCGCATCCGGGTCGAGGTCTCCAGCAGCTATTTCCCCTATTATCTGAGGAATTTGAACACGGGCGCCGACAACATCGGACTGGAGACCCGGTCAGTGGTGGCCCGGCAGAAGATCTATCACGACAGCCAGTATCCCTCCCACGTCACTCTGCCGGTTATTCCGAATAGAGATTAGGCCCCCCCTGCCACTGACGCCCAATATGCCCGGTCCTGCAGTGACGATGAAGATTCGCCGATATCGTTCCGCCGACCATGACGCAGTTTGGGAACTCCACAACGTAGCGTTGCTTCATAGTGGGGCTCATGCGGGAAATGGCCCCTGGGACGACGACCTGCATCGCGTCGAGGCTGAGTACATTGCCACGGGCGGCGAATTCTTCGTGGGGACAGCCAGTGGTCGAATCGTTGCCTTGGGAGCCCTTCTGAGACATTCGGCAGACCGGGCCAGCATACGGCGCATGAGAGTGCATCCGGATGTCCAACGGAGGGGACTCGGCAGCCAGATGTTGTCGGCGTTGGAACAGCGCGCAGCCGAGTTGGGTTTCCAAATATTGACTCTGGAAACGACAGTTCAACAGGTGCCAGCGATCCAACTGTACTCACGAAGTGGGTACGAGGAGGTCGGTAGGAGCAGCAAGGCAGGTTTCAAGGTCGTCGAGTTCCAGAAGAAGATCGGATAAATCTCGCTCGAGGTCTCCGTATCGATGGTCGGGACGATGCTCGCTCAGTGGCGAACACGAATCTTACCTGGACAGTGCACAGGAAAAGGTGTGGAGACGGTGTGCTGAGGCCGAGGACCTTTCACGAGCCGGTGTTCCTCGAATGGAAAGGCGGTATGGGTAGGCTGGGCGCGATCCCGCGCCGTCTCCTAGAAACGATATCCGATCCCCACTTCCATTGAGCGGGAGGCAGCCGTATCGACATAACCGACAATTTGCGAGTATCCCGCTCGCATGACAACACGTGGAGCAAGGCTCACCAGCACACCCGCACGGAGATTGAAGGGCATGATCGAGACCACATCCCTGGACTCCACAAATTCTTCCGAGCGAACGAGGATCCGGCTTCCATCAGGACCTTCCTGTTCATGGGCCGGTTGATATCTGATCAGTTGACGCTGTTGCTCGAACCCGAGGCCGAGGCCGACGTAGATCGAGAATCGATCCCTTCTCCACAACCTGACGATGGATGGCAGAACGGAAATCAGTCTTTGTGTCGTACGGTCATTGTTCCGAATCCCAGGATTCTGTCTGTAAAACTCTGTGAATGGATGGTACGTGTACCGATTATGCGGCCCCTCATTGACCTCCAGATGACTCGTGACTCCATCGATCATCAACGCCCACTTCGATCCCAGAGGAATCACACCGCCGGCCCCGAACTGTGGTCTCCATTCTCCGCCTTTCAACACGTGCGAGCGATTCCCAAAATAGTAAGATCCTGTCAATCCGTAGATCTCTATCGCAGGATCACGCTGCTGCGCGCTGAGCGTTTCCCAACTGCAGAGTTGCAATGTTGCCGCAAGGATGAAGATGCACGGACGCCAGGAAGCCGACCGCCGCGAGGGTGCCGGTCCCACTTTCGAGATTTTCATGGTTCGCTCTCCAGGGATTTGGGGAATATTTTTCATGGACTCTCCATGCTCACCATTGACAGATGTGATTTTTTCGCCGGAATGGGCTCACCGGGTCGGAAAGACGAGAAGATCGAGCGGGGTGGTCAGCACTTGGAAAGAGGTGTCGAATGCAAAGAAAGCACGTCGCGTGTGGTTTGGTCGTTGCTGTCCTGATTGGAGGTCTCAGCTCTCGCGTGATGGCGCAGGGTTTCCCATGGTGGGCGTTTGACAGCGTCATAGAGGAGGTCCAGGCCCGCGGTAAGCTGAGAGTCGGTCTCGGTATGTTCGAGCCCTGGTCGGTCTGCAACGCGGAGGGCGAGTTGATCGGTTTTGGGATCGATGTCGCGGCCAAAGTGGCCGAGGACGTTGGGGTGGAAGTCGAGTTTGCGCGAACGAACTGGAGCTACATCATCCCGTCCCTGATCGCGGAAGACTTTGACGTCATCATCAGCGGCATGGTGATCCTTCCGGAACGCAATCTGAAGGTCAATTTCACGTCCCCGTACAACTCGACCGGGATCTACCTGGTGGCGAATACCGATCAGACCGCCGAATTGGAAACGCTGGCGGATTTCAACAGTTCCAGTGTCACGATTGCGACCCGGCGGGGGTCCGCGTCAATTCCTGCCGTCGGGAATGTTTTCCCCGATGCCATGCTCGTGCACTTTGATACCAACAACGCGGTCCTCGAGGCCGTCGCCACCGGCCGGGTCCATGCCGCGGCAGCGTTCGCGACGACGCGGACCACCTGGGTTGAAGCCAGTCCAGAGACCCTGCACCTGGTTTCCGAGGAGCCGTTCGCCTCGCTGGTGCAAGCAATAGCCGTACGGAAAGGTGACCTCGACACCTTGAATTTTTTCAATGGCTGGATTGCGGCTCGGAACGCCGATGGCTGGCTCGATCAGCGCCGCCGGTATTGGTTCGAGACCCGCGAGTGGGCCGATCAGGTCGCTACCGATCCTGACATCATCGCCGAGTGCGACGAGTCCTTTCAGTAACCGGCTTGGGTGAGTGCGGCCGGACGGCCCTCAACGTCACGTCGAGGAATGTGGGTTGAAGTCGCGGGGAACCGGAATCAATTTGCGATCGGACTCACGGGCAACGTCGTGAACGCCCTGCCGGGTTCCAGTTCCAGGGCGACGACGGCGACCAGGCCGGCTTGGGCCTGAATGCGGATCTCCCCTTTGAAATCGGTGGTTGCGGCGTCGCGGAAGATCTCCTGAATGAACGCGGCGAATTGGCCTCCGGCCGGGATTGTCCTGCTGGCGGTTCCACCGGCGACCTCTTTCCCGCTTTCGTCCTTGAGCGTCAAGTCCACCGTCTGTTCCGCCAGCTCCGTGTTGCGCACCGCGATTCCGGTGCTGAGCCCCCCGTTGCGCCGCGCCGGCGCCACGGCTGTCCGAAGCCTGGGGCTGGCAGCGACTCCGGTGATTCCTGGAAGAATAGGGGACAGTCACCTTTTTTGCCCGCTCGAGCTTCGAAGGAGTACCAATGTTGGAAATGACTGACCAAGCCCTTGGGCCGCCCGGCCCCGTCCTCGTCACCGGGGGTAACGGATACGTTGCGTCATGGCTGGTCAAGAGACTCCTCGAACTCGGTCACGACGTACACGCGACGGTTCGCGATCCGGCGGATCCGAGAGAGACCTTGCATCTCGAAGCCATCGCCGCGGATTCGCCGGGCGCGTTGTCGCTCTATGGGGCCGAGTTGCTGGACCCGCTGGGCTTCGACCGCGCAATGACCGGGTGCGAGGTGGTCTTCCACACTGCTTCCCCGGTCATCGGCAGGGGAGTCAGGGATCCGATGCGTGTCCTCATCACGCCTGCGACCAGCGGGACCCGGAACGTCCTCGAGGCGGTCAACCGGTGCCCTTCAGTACGGCGCGTGGTCTTGACCTCCAGCGTCGGCGCCATCTACGGAGACGCCGTCGAGATAGCCGGAACGGAGGATGGGTTCTTCAATGAGAGCCACTGGAACGAGACCAGCAGCGAAAACCATCATCCGTACGCATATTCCAAGGTGCTGGCGGAACGGCTGGCATGGGAGATCGCAGGATCCCAGGATCACTGGGACCTGGTCGTGGTCAACCCGGGGCTCGTCCTCGGGCCTGCGCTGAGCACCTACACGACTTCCGAAAGTGTGCGCATCATCCGCGACTTCGGCACCGGCTACTACCGGCTCGGTGTGCCCAAGGGGAGGTTTGGGATTGTCGACGTACGAGATGTGGCGGACGCGCATATACGGGCGGCCATGACGGCGGAGGCCACCGGGAGGTACATCCTCGTCGCTGAGACGCTGAGCATGCAGCAGATCGCCGCGATTCTACGCGACCGATTCGGTGGGGCCTATCCGTTCCCGCGCCGTACGTTGCCGAAATTTGTCGCGGTGTTGCTCGCTCCGTTGGCGGGACTCAAGCGCTCCGAGGTCCGGCGGAACGTCGGCTATCCGCTCAGATTCGACAATCGGCGTGCGGCGACTCACTTGGGAATGAGATTCCGGTCCCCTTCAGGGGCCATAGTGGATCACTTTCAGCAACTCATCGACGATGGCCTGGTGTGATCGCGGCGAAGATCCCAAGCCAACAGGAAAGCATGAAGGCTTTCGGACCTGGGGTGAATGAAGGAGAAGGAGAAGGGGACAGTCCCTTTTTCTGCGCAGCACCCACACAAGGGGTGTTCCTACGGTCATCGGGGATTGGTCCGACAGGGCGGCTAGAAACCGCCCTTCCCGTGGGCGACTGGAAGTCGCCCCTCCTGGCAAGGAACACGGGGCGCGTGAAACACGCCCCTCCCAGTCGGCGCGTGAAACACGCCGCTCCAAGCGGCGCCCGGAAGGACGCCGATCCCAGTCGGCGCCGAGGACGACGCCGC
>JAJDTT010000197.1 GCA_022827025.1 Acidobacteriota bacterium | reverse complement strand
CGCGGTCTGGAGCCGTTCAAGGGGTCCTGGGCACTGCCGGGTGGCTTCGTGCTGCCGGACGAGGACCTGGATACCGCCGCGGCGCGGGAACTCCAGGAAGAGACGAACCTTTCCGTCGGTGGGTCTTATCTGGAGCAACTCGGGAGCTACGGAACACCTGGACGCGACCCGCGGATGCGAGTGATCACCGTTGCGTATTGGGCTGCGTGCGCCGAGCTTGAGCAGCCGCGGGGTGGGGGTGACGCTGCCTATTCGGACCTGGTGCCGTTGGCGAAGATCGAGCGTGGAGGCATCCGCTTGGCCTTCGACCACCACCGGATCGTGCGGGACGCGGTCAAACGCCTGCGAGCCAAATTGGAGTACACGGCGCTGGCAACGACATTCTGCCCGCCGCGATTCACCATCAGCCAGCTCCGCAGGGTGTACGAAACGATTTGGGGCACCCGACTCGATCCCGGCAATTTCCAACGCAAGATTCGCCGGAATCCCGCCTTCAAGCATGTACCGATGGCGCGGTCGCCTAGTCCACGGCGTGGCGGCCGGCCGGCCTCGCTTTGGTCCGTTCCTCAAAGATCCGCAGTGGTTGCAGACATGTCCCCCATGGTCAGGCGACCTGTTTTGCCCGGCGAAGAATCGGAAGAATAACGCGTCGCCATTTCCGTCAGGGCCTCACGGGACCGTGGATGCCTTGGCAAGTGCCGTCCGGCGGGTTGCCGGACCGGCGGTCACGGGCGGATGATTCAGTCGCCTGCCGACGACAGGGGCACCACTTCATACGGCGCCAGCACCAGTTCCTGCTCGCCGTGACGATGTCTGACCGTCACTTGGCGCGTCGCCTTCCGGTTGTTGATGACCCAGGCGCCATGACCATCGACCGCCAGCACGTCCACGGCGGCGTGCGGGCCGGTACCGGTGTCCAGCAGCCGGCTCCCGGCCAGTGCTGAGAGTTCCCCATGGAGCGACGTCCACGGGCCGTCGGCCAGGGCGATGGCGGCTTCCTCGATGCCGGCCTGGGCGGCGAACTTCACGAATCTGGCCAGCCAGGCGGTCGCGAAGGCGGTGCCGTTTCGCGAATCGCGCCGGGGGCGCGGATAAGGCGAGTCGAACCATACGGGACCTGCATGCAACGTGGCGTCCGGGGCAAACGACCGGATCGTCGCCGCCTGGTCGAGGATGGCGGGAATGTTCTCCATGAGCGTGTCGTCGTCGTCGAGATGGACTGCCGGATTGAACGGAATTTCAATCCTGGACGCGTTCGCAAAGTCGGGGCGGTTGCGGTTGAAGTGGGTGTATTCATGTTCCGAGCTGGTCCGGTCGGTCCGGGTCAGGCGAGGGAGCCGCGCGTCGGTGGGGCCGCCGATGACGATGGGTCGCGTCGGCGGTATATCTTTCAAGACCTCGATCGAGGAAGTGTCGACCGAGATCTCGATCCGCTGTCGCCGAAGCGCGGCGCCTTCGACGAAGGCCTTGTAGGAGCTGTCGCCGTAGTTTCGCTGATCCTCCATGTCCATTTGGGTCCCGGGGACTTCGACGGTCACGCCCACCTGCTCCCGAGTCGTGGTGTGGAGGGCGGTGAAGCCTTTGGCAAACTGGTACGGCGAAATGAGCCGGGGAAACGATTGGTGGTCCCGCTTGCCGTCCGCGCGTACCGACTTGAAGTCGCAGCCGGCGAGGGCCTCGGCGCCGTAGAGCACGCAAATGCCGATACGCGGATACTCGGCCTCGGCGCGTGGTTCCCACTCGGCCTCCAGGGCGATGGAGCCGTCGGCCCGCCCCTCGATTCGGCTGCGCCAGGCGACGTCCGCGATCTCGTTGACGCAACGCGCCCGGAGCTTGACCGTGAACTCCCCGGCACGGTTCCTCACTTCGGTGACCTCGAAGTTGGAAGGCACCGTGTCCCACCGCGCATCGCGGACGGCGAAGTAGACCCGCCGCAGAACCTCACGGCCGTTGACCCGCAGATACCGCAGCTCGCCGTCGGCGAGTTTGAGCCGGACGGGCCCCGCGTTCAGGGTACGTGGATCTTCAGCGTTCATTCCTCAAACCGCCTCGTCGCGGATCCGCCGCCAGTCGTAGTCGACGGTCCACCCCAGCGCCTCGTGAATGGCCGTGCTCATGTAGGGGCAGACGTTGCCCGCCACGACCTCGTCGATCTCGCGGACCTCCGGGAGAAATTCGGCAATGAGGTCTTGCACCGGAGTCTCCAGGTAGATGTCGGGCGCCGCCACGTTGAAGGGATGAAATCCTTGGATGTCCGACTCCAGCCAGAGCCGGCAGGCCGTGGCGACGTCGCGGCCGTCGACGTAGTTCCAGAGCACGTCGGTCCCCCGGGCAGGGGTCTCCAGATGTCCCTTGAACCGCACCTCGAAGGAGTTTTCGTAGACGATCCGTCCCAGGCGGAAGGCGGCGATGGACATGCCGTGCCACCGCACGAAGTCCTCGGCGACCTTTTCCAGGAGGATCTTGCCGCTGGCGTAGATGTTGTCGGCCCGCAACGGCGACGACTCGGTCACCGGCAGCTTCTGCACCTTGGTCATACTCCCGTAGACCTCCATGCTGGAAGCGATCACGACCCGCTTGACGCCGGCGTTGGCACAAGCCTGGAGGACATTGAAGCCGCCGTTGACGACGTTCTTGAACACCGTCGTGCGCGACCAGAAGGCGTCGCACGGCACGCTGCCCATGTGGATCAATCCGTCCGCCCCGGAGACGACTTCGTTCAGTCCCGGATCGTCGACCAGGTCCAACTGCACGTAGGGAAAATCGGTAGGACCCGGCGGCAGCAGGTCCAAGGGAACGACATCGTCGCCGGCCGTCTGCAGGATCTTGACGATGCTCTTGCCCGTGCCCCCCTTGGCGCCGGTGACCACGATTCGTTTCATGTCGGGCGTCTCCCCAACGTCGGCGATGAGTGCACGGAGTTAGCGCGCGATGCTTACTATAAGTGTTGTTTTATCAATAACTTATAATGCAGAAGGGACGCGGCCTCATTAGCTAGGAGTGTACCAGAACAAAGTTGATGTTTCACGGTTTGGACAGGCCTCAAGTCATGGGTCGGTTCGACGACGGCGAGATCACCTCGAACGCCAACAGCGTGCTCTCGGTCACTTGATGCCCCCGTTCATTCTTGCCTACTTGCCACCCGCGGCCTGACCGTCTCGTCACATGTACTTGAAGATGGTTCGTTCGAGAGTCTAGTTTCTAACCATGATCAAAGCCGACATTGAGGAGGCGAAGGCCCATCTCTCCCGGTATCTGAAGAGCGTCGAGCGTGGTGAGATAGTGATTCTGTGCCGTCGTAACGTGCCCATTGCCGAGATCCGACCCATTCCAAAGTTACCGGCCCAAGAACGTATGATCGGTACGGATCCAGGCCTGAAGGTGTCCGACAGATTCTTCGAACCGCTTCCGGACGATATCCTCCAGGCGTTCGGGGGTGGGGAGGAATCGTCAGTGGAATAGTGACTCGGAGTTGATCACAGAAGAGTAGCTCACCCATTGGGACTGTGCAGAACCCCTTCCAACCCGTGAATCCAACCTATCCGCAAGACCATGTGAATCATCCATGACGCTGAAGAACCACACGCCGGCGTGTGACTAATTTCATCGGGTGTCCGTCAAAAGTGTCCGAAATCGGGACAAACTGTCCGATTTCGGACACTCCGAACGATTGTTCCGGTCAGTAACGCGGTCAATTATCGGAAATCCGAACCACGATGGTTACTGCACTCCAGTGTGCTCTTGCCCGTTGGCGAAACAGTTCTTGGGGCAGCGATCTCCAGATGCTCCCGCCATGGACATGCCGTGGAAGGGTATCAACCGTGAACGTCACCGCTCCGGGTCGGCGGCTCCGACTGGTTCCAGGGCATGGTGATCGTCGGTTTGGGATCGTGGTGGTCGCCGCGGGGCGGCTTCGGTGTCGACCCGAATTCTTCGATCCACCGCACCAGTTGCCGGGCGGACTCCATGACTGCCCTCTTGCCCTTTTCCCGGGTCGCCAGCGTGGCGTGGCCCAGCACGCCGGTGTCGGAATAGCTGGCCGTCCAGGAGGTGACGGGCGCCGGTCCGGCAGCCATAAGATCGGTCCAGAGGAAGTCGGACTCCGCCTTGTTGTATTCGATCTCTCCGTCGGCGATCTTGTCTTTCCGGACGTTTTCTTCGTCGAGATACAGGTACGCGGAGGTTTCCAGCTCTCCTGCATGGGAGCAACCGCCGGGAAACTTGCTCTCCCTCCACGATTTGTAGAACTCCTGGTCGATGGTGATCAGGCTCCACCAGCAGACGGCGCTGCATTCCGCGTCGGTCTCCAGGTTGATCCGCCGGGAGGCCAGATCCAGGTTGGGCCAGTTGGAGCCGTGCCCGTTGAGCAGGATGATCTTCTTGAATCCGTGGTAGGCCAGGCTCTTCCCCACGTCCATGACCATGCGGATGAAGTGGTCGTAGTGGATGTTGATGGTCCCGGGAAAGTCCATCACGTGCGCCGTGTAGCCATGAACGATGGGAGGCATCACCAGAACCCGGTCGGGAGTGAGCCGGGCGGCATGGTGCGCCACGCCGACCGGACAGACCACGTCCACGTCCAGCGGAAGATGGGGGCCGTGCTGTTCGATCGATCCGATGGGCACGACAACGACCTTCTTCGCCTGGACCGCCAAGTTGATCTCGGGCCACGTCAGCTTTTCGTATCGCCAGGGTTCTCTGGTGGACATGGGACTACCTCCTTGCTCTGCCGAATATTTCCGGTCCATAAAATTTGCCACGTCGAAATGGAGACGAGGACCGCGAGCGCGGCGACGCTCACCCTCGCCGGCGGTCTCTGCTTGGATTTCCCTCCCGGGTGCCGGTCAGGGCCCTCTCAAGCTATTCTTCCGGCCCTTCAGGGCAGCCTGACGGGTCAATCACACATGCCGGGGTCGCTCGCCCGGTCTCCTCTCCGTGGAGCCAAATGAAGAGTGGCGCATTCGGTGCCGGCGGAGGCCAGGGTACGGCAATGCTGAGCGTCTGCTCCTGAGAGCCGGTCGGGGAGGGGAGGGCGGTGCTCACGACCGGACAACCTTCCCTCTCGTTCCAGCCCGTTCTCGCGATCCGATGCAGATGCTCGCCGGTGAGGACGCCCTCGTACAGCGGTGTGCCCTGATTCCCCAAGCTACACTCGACTTGACCATCCACCCTTTCGGGCTTCACGGCGAATCGCCCAATCCGTGGGAACGGGATCACTTTGCCCAAGGCATGGCTGTTCGACAATCCTCGGGCCCGGTCGTTCAACCTGGCGGTGAGGACGCAGCCGGGGACGTACAGGCCGCCCGGGTCAAGAGAGAGGAACAAGGCGTCGTCGCCCGTGAGGCTGAGTGCCGCCATCCCTTGATTCTGGCCGTCACCAACGGTCAACGCGGCCTGAAATGGCCTTCCGGCCGGGATACACCCCAACTCGATGGAAGGCGGGGAGATCAGGTTCTCTACTTGAATTGAGAAGCCGACATGCACCCCCGTCGGGATTTCACCCGCTTTCAGCCCCGACTCGGCACCGGGTGGGAGTCGTCGTTCATGACCGACGATGCTCGGACGGGGACCCGCGACTTCGACGCATCCTCCTGAGACACTGCGTTCACCTGTGCGGCTGAGCAGTTGCAATTGGAATGGCAGGCAGTCGCCCTCCTGGACGTCCGACTCGTCATCCAATGAAACCGCGGCGGTCCTCTTGGACTGCAATCCCGTGGAAGGCCAGCTTTCCAAGTCGCAGACTCGCGGATCTTCGTGCAGTTCCCAGGTCAGCTTGTCACTGCTGATTCCACAGACCCAATCAAGACCGGTCCCCTCCAGCGCCAGTGTGCCTGGTGCCCCGCTTCCGCGGTTGATCCTGAATGGCCCGTTCAGAATCTTGGGGCCGGGCGGATAAATCGTCAGGTCGGCATTCGTGGCCGTTTTGCCGAATGAAGCAATTGTCAACTGGTAGAAGCCGGCGGCGAGTTCGCTGGTATCCAGATCGATGGCCAATTTGGTCTGCTTTCCGGAATCCGAGTCCCGGTTGGACAACCGAAAATGGAGCCGCCCGTCTGGCGTGGAGCTGGATTTCCGGTTGCCTGCGCTTGGACGTTTCCAGGACATGAGCGGAACCGTTGCCTGCTCCCATCCCGTATCAGGGGCCCTATGGAGTTCCACCTTCTCGACGAATTGGAAATCAGTGGCTTCCAACTCGACGCGAACCGGTCCCCTCCCTGCGATCAGCGGATTCTCAAGACGGACCTTCACGTCCCCTGATGCCACGGAATGGAGTCGAAACTCCCCCGTCTTCAATGGATCGCTGTCCCAATCCCAGGCCGCTTGCAGAGCGTAACGTCCTTCATTCGGAAGCTCCGGCAGGTCCGTCTTCCGCTCCCAGTTCAGCTTCAGGGTGTCCAGCGACACGCGTGAAACCGAAATCTGTTCGAAGGTCTGGTTCGTTTCGGTGTTGACCAGCTTCCAGGCATGGGCCCGGTGCAGTTGAGGGATGCTGCGTTCCAGGCGCAGCGAGGCGTCCCGGCCAATCGGCAGGTGCTGGTTCGATTCAATCTCCACCGGCCGGGGTTTCTCCACGGAGGTGAGAATCGCCCCGAGGTAGACGGTGTCGTGAGGTTTGCCGGCGGAGGACAGTGAATACAGTGTGATGTTGTCGGGATCTTCCTTCCGGATCAGGACGGGCTCGACGTCGTAGGTCTTTTTGAATGGAACCGCAACATTCGTGGCTAAAGTCGTCAGTCCCTTGATAATCCCGGCGAACGGCACACCGACCGATGCAGCGGTTCCGGCGATGTTCCCGACTGAACGCGCCACTCTCCCCAAGTTGCTGCCTTGCTGAGAATCGCTCGCCTGGTCGTCCATCAGGGCCGGGGTTACGGCGCGAACCAAGTGGTTCAACCGCAAAACGGCCGGGTCTCCCTTGTCCAGGCGGCTCGGATCGAACTGATACCGGGAGGCGAATTCTCCAAGTACGGCAACCAGGGGTTCCTCATTCCGGGATTCTTCCCAAGAGGCCACCGCCTTGCTGATCGTATCCTCCTCCGCCTTCAGATCGGCAAAATTGGCGAGTTGAGTGATGAAATGCAGGTAGTCCGGGTCGCTCAGCGCGCTCCGGATTTTCTTGTCGATATCGTCGCTCCGTTTCTTGTGACTGAAAACCACTCCCAAAATCCTGATGCCATCGTTATCGGAAATCCGCCAGTCAGGATGGACGGGCGCCCCGTTGTCGTCATAGACGCCGTTTTGGCCCAGCTCCACGACCTTGGGAGACAACGCGTAGAAAGCGACCCAGGCGTTCTTCCTGTCTTCCTTTTTCTGGTCAATGTAACTCTCCAACCTGGCCAGGACGATGTTCTGGCCTCCCATGAGTTGATTCACTCCTGTCAGGGGAAGCGACATCCTGTCGCCGGTGCCTTGTTGCTGCAACTGGTTCACGACAAACCGGAATCTGCCCAGCAGATTGCTGGCTTGCGGTTCCTGTGCGACTGCCTGTTGGCACACGGCCAAGGCCAAAACCAGTCCTGCCTCCAGAGTCTTTCGGGTCACTGTCATGTCAACCTCCGGCTACATCGTCTTCATGGGGAGGGAGTGTATCCCATCCCCTCGGTCCTGTTTGCCGCGTAGAACTGCTATCTTCGATGCAGTGTCGAGAGCTGGGGACGACACGTGCCGCCCCCTGTTTCTCCACTCTCACGAGGCTGAAACGGAATCGTGTCCGAAACAAGATTGCTGATCGACCTGACGCTGCTCGTCGGCATAGCGATCCCCATCGTGGCTCTGGCGCACCGGCTGTCGGCTCCATCCCTGGTGGGTTTCCTGGTGGCCGGAATCCTGGTGGGTCCCAATGGATTCGGGCTCATCGGCGCCACGCACGAGGTGGAGGTCCTGGCCGAGCTCGGCGTCGCCCTGCTGCTCTTCGCCGTGGGACTCGAGCTGTCCCTGTCCCACGTCCGCCAGTGGGCGCGCTCGGTCTTCGTCGGCGGAGGGTTGCAGGTGGGCTGCACGCTGCTCGTCGTGGCGGTGTCGGCCATTGCCCTGGGCATTCCGCCCGGCCAGGCGATCTTCTACGGCGCCGTGGCAGCGCTGTCTTCCACCGCCATCGTCACCAAGATCTATTCGGACCGGGCCGAGCTGGACACGGCGCACGGGCGCTCCGTCATCTCCATCCTGCTTTTCCAGGACCTGTGCGTCTTGCCGGTCATTCTCGTGCTGCCGGTGCTTTCCGGACTCGGAACCACAGATACGAGCGCCATGGGCATCGATTTCCTGCGCGGACTGGCCATCATCACCGCGCTGGTGATCGGCGGCCGGTTCCTCGTCCGTCGGACGCTGGACCGGATCGTGGTGTTCCGCGACCGCGAACTGTTTACCCTGTGCGTCGCTTTTTTCTGTATCGGCACCGCCGTGCTGACGGCGTGGGCGGGTTTTTCCATCGCCATCGGCGCCTTCATCGCCGGTCTGGTCATCTCGGAATCGGAGTATGGATTGCAGGCGTTGTCCGACGTCCTGCCCTTTCGGGCCGTGTTCAGCGGAATATTCTTCATCTCCATCGGCATGCTGCTCGACGTTTCCGCCGTGATGACTCAGCTTGGCGTCCTCGTTCCCCTGCTGGCGGTCCTGTTCGCACTCAAGGTCGCGCTGACGGCGGTTTCGGTCCTCGCGGTGGGCGGTCGTTTGTCGACCGCGCTGATTGCCGGCCTCAGCCTGGCACAGCTTGGGGAGTTCTCGATTCTGCTCGCCGCGGAGGGGTTGCGCCTGGGACTCTTTCGGGACGGGGACTACCAACTGTTCCTCAGTGCGGCGGTCCTGTCCATGATGGCCACGCCGTTCCTGATTCGCGCCGCCCGTCCCGTCGCCGAACGCATTGCGCCTTCCGGCAGAGGGTTGCGGAGACTCGCGGACGCCGAGGCCGCGTCGGCCGACGCCATGGCCGACCACACCATCATCGTCGGCTACGGCGTCGCGGGACGGTATCTGGCACGGGTGCTCGATGCGGCCGGCATCAAGTGCATCGCCGTCGAACACGACGCGAACCTGGTTCGGCGCGCACGCGAGGACGGGATCCCGGCGGCGTTCGGGGACGGTTCTCAAACGGCCGTCCTGGAGCACGTCGGCGCCCGCCGCGCCCGGGTCGTCGTCTTCGCCATATCCTCACCGGCCGAGGAGAGTCGCGGGGTCGCGGCCGCGCGCGACCTGAATTCGGAGGCCCGTATCGTCGTGCGCACCCGGTACACTCGCTCCATCGACGAACTGATGTCGCTCGGGGCCACGGACGTAGTGGTCGAGGAGTTCGAAGCCTCCATCGAACTGTTCGCCAAGGCCCTTGAGAGCTACCGCATTCCCATCAACCGGATCTGGCAGGAAGCCGAGACGGTGCGGACGGAGCACTACGGACTGTTGCGCGGTACCGCGCAGCCGGACCTGCGGCTCGATTCACTGAAGCATCTCGGCATTCACGATGCCCTGGAGCTGATGGAAATCAGGGACAACGCGATGGTCATCGGAATGAGCGCCACGTCGTTGCATTTGAGGCGGCGCACCGGCGTCGTGCAAATCGCCGTGGTGAGGGACGGTCAGCCCATCTACCAGCGCGACTCGGATTTCCACTACCGGGCCGGGGACACGGTCGTGCTGGTGGGTGACCGGGAGAGCTTGGACCGGGCCATCGAGCTGTTCCAGGAATAGGCGGGTCCGGCCCGTCAACGCCACGCCAACGAGCGGAGGATGAACCCATGAAAATTACCCACGTCATCTGTCAGGTCCTGCGGATCGAAGACGTCGAGGCCAAAGCGGCCGGCACTCAGGACACGGTGATCATCCGTATTCGCACCGACGACGGCCTGGAAGGAATCGGAGAGGCGGACGCCAGTCCCGAAGTCGTGAAGTCGATCATCGACGCTCCGTTCAGCCACACCATCGCCTGCGGCCTGCGGGAAATCCTGATCGGGGAAGACCCCCTCGATACGGACCGGATCTGGTC
The DNA here is from genome assembly GCA_022827025.1 of Acidobacteriota bacterium. Lineage (GTDB taxonomy): Bacteria > Acidobacteriota > UBA6911 > RPQK01 > JAJDTT01 > JAJDTT01. Next base: position 2,314 of record JAJDTT010000197.1, on the reverse strand, counting down.
CAAGATGTACCGGCGCACCATGTACTACGGGCGCCGTGGCGTCGCCATCACGGCCATGGCGGGGGTCGACCTGGCTCTCTGGGACCTCAAGGGAAAACTCTTCAACCAGCCGGTCTGGCGCCTGCTGGGGGGGCGTTATCATGATCACATCCCGGCGTATGCGTCGATCCTGTTCGGCCGGGACGGATCCGAAACCCGCGAGATCGCCCAGCGATGGCGCGAAGCCGGCTACGGGGCCATCAAGTTCGGCTGGGAGCCGATGGGAGAGAGCGAGGCCCTGGACATCGAGCTGGTCCGGGGCGGACGGGATGGGATCGGCGGCGAGAACACCCTCCTGATCGACGCCGGCTGCGTCTGGGATGCGCGGACCGCGCTGCGGCGGGCCGAGGCGTTCAATGATTACGGGATCGGCTGGCTGGAGGAGCCCCTGGAACAGGACGACATCGACGGATACGTCTGGCTTCGGGACCGGTCGCCGGTGCCGATCGCGGCGGGAGAAGGGGAGTGCGGCCGGGCCGCCTTCCGGCCCTGGATCGACCGGCATGCGCTGGATGTCTACCAGGTCGACCTGGCGCGGAACGGGTTCACCGAAGCCGCCTACATTCGACAGCGGGTGGAGGAGATCGGCGCGCGCGTCTGCAACCACTGCTACAAGACGCCCATCAGCGTGGCGGCCTGCCTGCACTGGATCAGCACCAGCAAGAGCGCCTTCATCTTTGAGGACTGCGTCGAGGATTCGCCCCTGCGGCACGAACTGACCCACGAGAAACTGCAGGCGGTCGACGGCCTTATCGCCGTGCCGGATGGCCCGGGCCTGGGAATCACGCTCGATGAGCGGTTTGTGGAACGGTTCCTGGTCTCGGAATCGGGGCGTTGAACGGCGGGGAGTCCACCGGTCGCCGGCGATCTCGTCAGGCGGCGGCTCGCGCCTTCTCGCGCAGGAACCAGATGATGGCCAGCACCGAGAGGCTCAGGCTGAACACCGGACCCAGCCAGATGCTCAGTTCCACGCCGTAACGATCCCCCATGGTGCCGATCAGGTAGGGACTGACGGCGGCTCCCACCGCATTGAACCCGTTGAACAGAGCGTAGGCCATCGCCAGGTGTGAGGAGAAACGCAGGCCGATGTAGGAGCTGAGCGAAGGACCGTTGCCCGATACGAACATGCCGGAGACGGTGAACATGGCCACTCCCCACAAGTAGGTGGGGGAGATGATGGTCGCGGCGAACGCCAGGGTCGCCCCGCCGGCGCATACGGTGAGCACCACCAGCTCCGGAATCCTCCAGCGTGCCGTGATCCAGCTCAGGATGAAACGCCCTCCGAACAGCCCGGCCGAGTTCAGACTGATGAAGTAGGCCGCTTGCGCCGCATCGATCTCGAACCTGGACTGATAGAGCTGGCCGATGAACGAGATCATCCCGCCCTGCGACAATCCGTGGAATAGGCCCAGAAAGCCCGCCGCGTAGAAGGCGGGAGTCGTCAGCACGGCCGCCATCACCGAGAGCGCGGGAAGCCGGGAGTCTGACGGGCCTCCGCGGCGCACCGACTCGGAGCGTAGACGCCAAGCCCAAAGGACCAGCGCCAGGACGATGGCCGCGGCGATGTAGTATCCGATCCGCCAGCTTCCTCCGGTCCGATTGGCGTAGGCGAACCACCCTCCGAGAGCCGCAGCACCCACCACGGCGCCGCTTCCATCCGCCAATCCGGCGAGGAAGAACACGCTTTGACGCTTGTCTCCGAAGTGGGCGCTGATGATCGAGCTGAACACGACGTTCAGCGCCGACATGGCCAAGCCGAAACAGAAGGCTCCCACCAGAACCATGGGGAATCCGACAGCGCTGCCGATGACGCACATGGCCGCCACGACGGCCAACAGCGCGCCCACCAGAGCGCGCCGGAGCCCGATGCTGCCGATGATCCATCCGCCGATGAGGCTGAAGACGATGCCGCTGATGAAGAAGAGGGATTGGCTTTGGCCCATCTGTTCCAGATTGGCCGAGAAGAACTCCCTGAAAATGGGGAAGGTGATGGGAAGGCAGTTGTAGACGCCGGCATAGACGAAGACCAGCACCAGCACGAACCACAACGTGGGATCGCCCCACATCCCGCCGAATCTGTTGGAGGAAGACGATTCTTCACTGGACGTCATGGCATCACCTCGCGCGGGGCCGTTTCGGGAATCGGTCTGACGATTCCCGGTTTCCGCTGCCTCTGAAAGACGACTGAATACCGGTGTGTCTGGTTGGGATTCATGATCGGGTGCCCGCAAGTCGATGTCAATTGGAGGGGGGACTTTCCGGTCCCCCCTTCTTC
>JAJDTT010000257.1 GCA_022827025.1 Acidobacteriota bacterium | reverse complement strand
CGAGCTACTCATCCAATCTGTCGGTCCTCGGGCGATACTCCCGCCCGCCAACCGGTAAAGTCTCTCCGAAACCGCTCGGCGGAGCGCAAACCGACGGTCTGCGTTGTCCAACGAATCTTCTAAAGCGCAGACTCCTAGGAGAAAGCGCCTTTCCACGGCGCACTGAGAAATGCGGGGTAGGAATGGTGGAGGTAATCGGATTCGAACCGACGACCCCCTGCTTGCAAAGCAGGTGCTCTTCCGACTGAGCTATACCCCCACCCTGGACATGCCGCCCGCTTTGAAAGTGACCGGAGCGATCGGATCGTGCCGGCCGGGGTTTTCGGCGCGGGGGGGTAGTTTAGCAGTTTTTCGTTGGGTGACGGGGCGCTCGCTCGGGCGCCCGGAAGGACGCCCGTCCCAGTCGGCGCCTGAAAGACGCCGCTCCGGCCGCCTGTCCCAGTCGGCGCCCGGGAGGACGCCGCTCCGGACGCCTGTCGGAGTCGGAAAGCCCGCTCGGGCGCCCGGAAGGACGCCTGTCCCAGTCGGCGCCCAGAAGGACGCCGCTCCGGACGCCGCTCCGGACGCCGCTCTTTTTATCCTGAGACGGTGCGGGGGCGGGTGAAGGGTTCCTCGAGGTATTTCTTGGCCTCGGCCTGGGCGCCGTTGTAGTCGATCTTGCTGTTGGCGGCCTTGCGGTATTCGGACTTGGCCCGTTCCCGCTGGCCCAGAATGTCGTAGATCTTTCCCAGGTAGATGTGGATCCAGGTCTCGATCCAGGGAGGATTCAGGTTCCCGTTGAGCGACTCCCGGAAGGCGTTGGCCGAATTGGAGAAGCTGTGCTGCTGGAAGAACACCTCGCCCAGCCGATAGCTGGCCATGGAGCTTCGGGGGTCCATCTCCTTGGCCTTCTCGAATTCCTGGATCGCCGCGACGAACTCCGACTTCCGCTGGTAGTCCTCGCCCAGCGCGATGTGGACCATGACCCGCATCCGGTCCGAATCGTTCAGGATCTTCCCGTTGGGATCCACCAGCACCCGGAGAGGCCGGTCCTTCATGTCGAGCTTGAACGAGGTGGAGCGGCCCCCGATGACCAACTCGTCGTCCTTCGCGTCACCCTTGGTCTCGATTCGCAGGTCGGCCGGCATGCGGAAGAGGTCGATATCCTGCTTCACCTGACCGCGGATCTGGAAGGTCCCGTCTCTCAGCTTGTAGATGTTGTAGTCGACCTTGAACTCGGGGACTCCGACCGACTCGACCCACTGGACGAAGAACCAGCCGTAGTCTTCGCCGCTCCTCCGCTGGACGAAGTCGACGAAATCCTGGGTGACGGCCTCCTGGTCCCTCCGCTCCTGGTACCACTCCTTGAAGTAACCGTTGAAGGCGTCGCGTCCGATGAGCTGACCCAGCATGTAGAGCACCCAGGCCCCCTTGCTGCCGACGATGGACTCGTACTGCGAAGAGCCGGGCTTGAAGGTGAGGCCCTCGGTGATGGGGGCCAGCTTCTGGTGCTTCATGGCGTCCACCGCCTCACGGGCCAGTACGCCACGAAAATCGTCGGCCTGATTCACCTCCATGTAGCGGAGCGCCGCGTAGGTAGAGAAGCCCTCGCGGAGGAAGACGTCCGGTTCCGCTTTCGGGCGCACCGAGTAGCCCCACCAATGACGGGCCAGCCGCTTGGCCAACTCCATCACCGGCAACCGCTTGGCCTCGAGCAGTCCGGATTCCAGCAATATGAGGCCGAACGACCCGGAGGTCTCCAACTCCACCTTGCCCACCGAAACCAGGTCCACGCCCGAAAGCGGGCTGGGTCCGTACTCCTGGTTGTAGAATTCCAGGATCTTTCCGATCTCCTGAGCCCAGGGAGCCAGGTCGCCCTTGAAGTCCTCCCTCACGTGGAAGCTGAGTGGAACCGGGCCCTCCTTGAAGGTCTGACGGAGAAATTGGGAGACCACCACGGGGACCTCGGTCAGGGGATAGTCGCTCGACCAATTGAAGACTTCGGTGACGCCCTCGGTCCGGATCGATTCCAGGCGGCCGGGCGCCACGGCCGAGAATCCAAGGGGAACCCGGACCGACACCTTGACCGTCGCCGAGTCGAACGGAAGCAGGTGCTGCGGAAACCAGCGGCCCTCCGACAGGAGCAGTGCTCCGTCGGGGGAAATCACGGCCTTCTCGGTGCGGGCGACGTTCAGGAAGGCGAACTCATCCCCTTCCAGATTCCCCTCGAACCGGAACGTAAGCGTCAACTCGGTCCCCGGGTTGAGGGCCTTGGGCCCCTGAACCCTCATGTTCTTCTGGCTCAGGTCGTCGAAACGCGTCGAGTACCGGTTCCCGTCCTGGTCCATGGTCGACAGAATGCTGAGCTGATTGTTGAAGTCGAAGGGAATGCTGAGGATGTTCTCCAAGACCTTGAAGGTGACCTTGGCCGTCCCCTCCAGGAAACGCTCCTGGGGATCCACCTCCACCTCGATGTCGTAATGGCTCACGTCCAGCAGGCGCGGTCCGGCGGGAGCCGTCTCCGCCCATGCCAGAGCATTTCCCAGCACCAGAAGAGAAATCGCAGTCAGCACTTTCATGGCATCACTCCTGCAGATAGGGCCGGACCTGCATCGCGGCTTCACGATACGCGTTCTGCCGGCCCAGGCGGCCGGCGGCCTGTCCCAGCTTCTCCCTGACGCTCGCCCTTTCCCCCTCGTGAGTGAGGAGGCGCACCAGGTAGCGGCCGATGGTCCGTCCCCGGGCTCGCCATTGAATGAACTCGGGTACGATGCGTTCGCCCATGATCAGGTTGGTCAGGGAGTAGGTCCGGGTCCGGACCAGAAGACGGGCGAATATCCATGTCGGCCATGACATCCGGTAAACCATGGCGAACGGAACGCGCAGCAACGTGGCTTCCAACGTAGAGGTCCCACTCTTGATTATGGCACAGTCGGTCCGGGGCAGGACGTGGGCCGTGTCCTCCTCCCGGAACTCCAGAGGCAAGGGCTTGCCCCGCCTCCCCAGCCAGCTTCGGTAGACTTTCTTCAATTCCTCCAGCGGCAAGTCCGGTGCCTTGACCACCCAATATCGCGCCTGGCAGCGGCGGGATGCGTAGCGGGCCGCGTCCAGCAGGCAGGGGAAGATTCGCCGCACCTCCTGGATCCGGCTGCCCGGCAGCAGGGCCACCAGGGGCTCCTCCCGGGGGCCGGACCCGGCTCCGGGCTCCACTTCTCGAAGCCGCTCCAGAGACGGATTCCCCACGTAGCGGGCGTTGACGCCCCGGCTCCGGAAGTACTCCTCCTCGAAGGGAAAGACGGCCAGAACCAGGTCCACGTCCCTCCGAAGCTGCCGGACGCGCGAAGAACGCCATGCCCACACCTGGGGTGCAATGAAATATACGACCGTCACGCCCGCCTGTTTCAAGCGGCGGGCCAGCCTCAGATTGAAATCGGGGAAATCGACCAGGATGGCGAGTCTGGTCCGGCGCAACCGGACCTCCCGGAGAACGTTCCGGTACAGCTTCCAATAGCTGGACAGATTCCCGGCCGCCTCCCAGGGACCGATGGCGGCGAGCCTGGAGACGTCCTCCAGCAAGTCGACGCCCGCCTCGGACATCTGGTGGCTGCCGCTCCCGAACCACCGGATCCGGACGCCGGAACTGAGCCGGTCGACTTCCCGGACCAGCGCCGCGGCGTGCTGTTCGCCGGAAGTTTCTCCGGCCACCACGAGAACAGAGACTTTCGGAATCACATCCATTGGACTGGACGGGGCGCCGGAAGTTTCACGCGGCCGCGATATTCCGGCGGAGTTCATGCCGGCCTGCGGCGAACGCCGGTGACGGGCGGGCCCGGCGGTTGGGAACCGCCGCCCCACGCTACTGGATCCGCTCCCGGATCCAGCCTCCGCCCAAGATCCGGTCCCCGCGATAAAAGACCGCGGCCTGGCCGGGGGACACCGACATCTGCGGCGTGTCGAAGATGACTTGCGCCGAACCGCTTCCGTTATCCTCGACCGGGTTCGACATGCTGATCCGCGCGGGCGCTTCCCGGTGCCGGGAACGGATCTTGACCGAGGCCCGGACCGGACGCCGGGGCGTCTGTCCCGAGATCCAATGGACTCGTTCGGCCACCAGCCCCACGCTGAACAGCTCCTCCTTGTACCCGGCGATCACGGCGTTCCTCCGCCGGTCCAGACGCAGAACGTACAGAGGCCGCGGATGCGAGATGCCCAAACCCCGCCTCTGGCCAACGGTGAATCGGTACAGTCCCCGGTGAGTCCCCACCCTGGAGCCATCCGTCATGAGCACCGGCCCGGGACGCTGCCGCGCCTGCAGGACCGGCAGAAAGCCCCGATCCACCTCTGCGGCCTGCCGGCCGATGAAGTCGGTGTAGTTGCCCCCGGAGACGAAACAGATTTCCTGGCTTTCCGGCTTGTCGGCCGTGACCAGCCCATTGGCGCGGGCGATGTCCCGAACCGCGGCCTTGGGATACTCGCCCACCGGAAACAGCGTCCGGGCCAACTGATCCTGGTTGAGCTCGAACAGAAAATAGGACTGGTCCTTGTCCGTGTCCCGGGCCTTCAGGAGCACGTGGCCCGCTTCTTCATCGCGGTCCACCCGAACGTAGTGACCGGTGGCCACCCGCTGGAGACCGATCTGACGAGCGAAATCCATCAACCGGTCGAACTTGACGAACGTGTTGCAGAGCACGCAGGGAGAAGGAGTCCTGCCCTCCAGGTACTCTCCGATGAAGGTCTTGATGACCTTTTCCCGAAAGACCTTCTCCATGTTGACGACGTAAAACGGCACCGCCAACCTTTCGGCCACCCGGCGCGCGTCGTAAGTGTCGTCCAGCGAGCAGCAACGCCCGGACCGGACCGCCGTACCCTGCGGGTCATTGCGGTGGTCCCACAGCCGCATGGTGCAACCCACGATGTCGTAGCCCGCGTCCTTGAGCAGGACCGCGGCGGCAGAGCTGTCCACGCCGCCGCTCATGGCCAGAAGGATCCGCTCCATGGTTGCCAGTCACTCCTCTTCTCTCAAGACCAGAGGAACCCGCGCGATATGATCTCGACCTGCGAGTGGTTCACCGGTACGTCGTAGGGCTCGAGGTCCTCGCCGCGGGGCCGGACCTCGACCTGGATGCGGCCGAAGCGATACCGGAGGTCGGCGCAAAACGACTCGACCATCTCATGGAGATCGCGGTCCGTTCCGGCGTCGTCCGTGCTTTCCCGGACCATCGGTTCGTCGTCCTGCAAAGGCAGCCGATCCCACTCCTGAGCCAAATCGGAGAACAATCTCCTGACCGTCGCCAGCCGCCGGTCCCGGTGCGTATCCACCGATTTCTCCTCGGACACCATCTTCATCATCGCCGCCTTCAGTTCGATGACCCGGCGCAGGAAGACATCCCTCAACTCTTCCCGCTGCAAGACCCTTTCCCAGACCTCTCTCTCATGGCAACGCTCCAGAAATTCCTCCCGGCTCTCGTTGGGTTTCGAGTAGAGGGCCAACCGGATGTTCTTCCAGATCCGGGGCCGATAGTGATGGACCGAGTGGTGGATGATCATGCTGTCGGCGAAGTCGGGCCAATTCATTTCCCTCGGGGGATCGAACTCCTCGATCTCGTCGGGCTTCACGGGAACGACCATGTCCGGCGTCCAGTTGAGGCCGGCGGTGTCCAGCCATTCGCCGCGGAAAAACTCCGTCCTGGAGGACCGGAAACCGGACCTCACGTCCTGGACATCCTGCCGGACCAGGAAAAACAGCGAGGGAGCGGAAACCTTACTCGCGCCAAGTCTTCGAAAGTGTCTCAAGATGGATGCCAGCCGCCGCGAATTATAACACGGAGAAGGATCGAGTCCGGCTCCAGGGGAGTCCGCTGGCTGTCTGATCGACAGACACCCAGTGTCCAAGATTTTTACACCTTGTATCTCATTGACGTCTTGGGACTTAACTTGATTCGGGCGCTGACGGACTGTCAAACGGGTTGACGGTCGTCTTTCAGGAGGATCGCCGTAACATCAAGAAATACAACGGTTTCCGTAGTTGGCACGCGGCTTGCTACAGGTACGCCGCAGAAGGAGGTGTTCATGAGAGCTTACGCTGCGAAACCGGCATCTTGGGAGGGACGGCTGATCTCGGGACTCCGCAACGGGGACGAGGGAGCCTTCCGGGAACTCTTCAGGCGATTCCAGGGCAACATCTATGGAACGGCGCTCCGTATCCTCAAGGAGGAGCAGGCGGCCCGGGACGCTCTGCAGGAGACCTTCGTCAACGTTCACAGAGCCTGCCACAAGTTCCGGGGCGACTCCAAGCTGAGCACCTGGATCAACAGAATCACCATCAACGTCTGCCTGGAGATGATCCGGCGGAACCGGAAACATCGCGTCAACCTGGACGGGGACGTTTCGGAATGGGTCCACCTGGAGGACGCTTCCCAGCGGACTCCGTTCGAGGAACTCCGGCGCACGGAGATCAGGAGACGAGTCCGGGCCGGCATATCGAGCCTCAAGGAGCACCACCGCAAGGTGGTCCGGCTGCACGACCTGGAAGGTTTCACCATCCGCGAAATCGCCGAAAACATGAAGGTCGCCGAAGGCACGATCAAGTCGCGCCTGTTCTACGGGCGGCGGCAACTCCGGCAACGCCTCGAGGCTGCCTGAGCTTCGGTGGCAAGAGTCGCCGCGGCCTGTCTCCCCTCGGCTGCGGCGGCTGCTTTTTTTGGGGGGGGAGGCGCCCGGAAGGACGCCGATCCCAGTCGGCGCCGGGGACGACGCCGCTCCTGCCGGGTGTCCGGCATTGGAAGTTTCAAAGAAGTCCCCCACCGGCCGGCCTCCGGCATGATCCCGCGAGAAACTGGGCGGGGATTGTCCGTCAGAGGCGCACGCCGCGTTGCCGCTGTCGAACGACTCGTCGGGGCGCCCCTTGTGGTCGCCCTCCCCTGAACGGCGCCACCGTCCGCCGGCCATTGCCTGGGCACTACCGGACCGGGGGGGTGGAGCGGCGACTTTCTAGTCGCCGGGAGCGGCGTGTTTCACGCGCCGACTGGGATCGGTGTCCTTCCGGGCGCCCGGAATGGCGACGTGGAGCGGCGACTCAGCCGGGGGACGTTGCGACCCCGCAGCGCACCCACAAGGGGTCCCCCTACGGTCATCGGGGAATTGGTCCGACAGGGCGGCTAGAAACCGCCCTTCCAGTGGGCGACTGGAAGTCGCCCCTCCTGGCGAAGAACACGGGGCGCGTGAAACACGCCGCTCAAAGCGGCGCCCGGAAGGACGCCGGTCCCAGTCGGCGCCGAGGACGACGCCGCTCCTGCCGGGTGTCCGGCATTGGAAGTTTCAAAGAAAAAGAAGAAGGGGGGGCAGGAAAGTCCCCCCTCCTGATCCCGCGAGAAACTGGGCGGGGATTGTCCATCAGCGGCGCCCACGGCGTTGCCGCTGTCGAACGACTCGTAGGGGCGACCCTTGTGGTCGCCCTCCCCCGAACGGCGCCACCGTCCGCCGGCCATTGTCTGGGCACTACCGGACCGGGGGGGTGGAGCGGCGACTTTCTAGTCGCCGGGAGCGGCGTGTTTCACGCGCCGACTGGGACCGGCGTCCTTCCGGGCGCCGGGAATGGCGACTTGGAGCGGCGACTCAGCCGGGGAACGATGCGACTCCGCAGGGCACCCACAAGGGGTGCCCCTACGGTCATCGGGGATTGGTCCGACAGGGCGGCTAGAAACCGCCCTTCCCGTGGGCGACTGGAAGTCGCCCCTCCTGGCAAGGAACACGGGGCGCGTGAAACACGCCCCTCCCAGTCGGCGCGTGAAAGACACCGCTACCTGGCAGCGCCGTATTTTTTCAGCTTGGAGATTATGGTCTGGCGGCTGACCTGGAGCGCTTCGGCGGCCCGGCTGCGGTTGTTGTCGTGGACGCGGAGGGCCTCGAGGATGAGCTCGCGTTCCAGTTGGGCGAGCCTCTGCTTCAAGGACCCCTGGGCGGGGCCCGATTGGGGCGGGAAGGAGATCCTCCCCGACAGCGCGGAAGGTGAAATGGGGCGGTCCGGCTCGGCAAGAATGACCATCCGCTCCACCTCGTTCTCCAGTTCCCGGACATTGCCCGGCCAGGAATAGCCTCGGAGCACTTCGAGGGTGCCCGGTTCGAAACGGCAGCCGAACTTGTTGAGCCGCCGGCAGGAGCGCTCCAGGAAGAACCGGGCCAGCTCGTCCACGTCCTCCCGCCGGGCCCTGAGGGGAGGCACCATGACGGTGAAGACGTTGAGGCGGAAGTAGAGATCCTGCCGAAAGCGGCCCTCGGCGACCTCCCGGTTCAGGTCCCGGTTCGTGGACGCCACCACACGGACGTCGATCTTCCTGGGGGCTTCGGCGCCCACCGGGAAGATCTCGCCCTCCTGAAGCGCCCGGAGCAGCTTCACCTGAAGGTCCAGCGGCGCCTCTCCCACCTCGTCCAGGAATATCGTGCCGCCGTCGGCCAGCTCGAAGTACCCCTTCTTCTCCTCCGTCGCACCGGTGAAGGCTCCCTTCCTGTGGCCGAAGAACGCGCTCTCCACCAGGTCCGCCGGGACGGCGCCGCAGTTGACCGGCACGAAGGCCCGGCTCGCTCTGGGGCTCCGGTCATGGACGTATCGAGCCAGGAGCTCCTTTCCCGTTCCGGTCTCCCCCTGCAGAAAGACGGTGGACCTGGTGGGGACCACGCGGTCCAGCGAACCCAGCAGCGTCTTGATGGCGCGGCTGCGGTAGACGAGCCGGGGTCTGGAGTCCTCCAGGAGCTGTTTTTCCTCTCGCAACTTCGAGTTCTCCGTCTCGAGACGGCTGTTGATCCGGTGGAGCTCCCTTCCGAGACGCTCCTGCTCCCGCTTCAACTCCCAGCGGCCCAACTCCTGTTTCACCACCTTCCGCAGAGATCGAGGATCCCACGGCTTGGTGATGTAACGATGGACGTGCCCCTGATTGATGGCGTCCATCAGGTCCTCCGACTCGGTGTACCCGGTGAGAATGATCCGGACCGTGCGGGGCCGGATCCCCAGCGAACGATGCAGCAACTCCACGCCGTTCATGGACGGCATCCTCTGATCCGTGATGACGGCCGAGACCTCCCTGCGCCGCAACAGGTCCAGAGCCTCCTGCCCGGAGGCGGCCTCCAGCACCTCGTAATCGTTGATGAAGGTGCGGCGCAGCTTCTGAAGATTGCCCGCCTCGTCGTCGACCACCAGCAGCGAGTGCCTGTCGTTCATGATCTCAGGGGAAGCCGGACGCAGAAACGGGTCCCTTGCCCGACCTCGCTCTCCACTTGGATCGACCCTTGGTGCTGCTGCACGATCCCATAGCTGATGCTCAGGCCCAGTCCCGTGCCCTGACCCACGGCCTTGGTGGTGAAGAAGGGCTCGAAGACCTTCCCCAGGTGTTCCTTCCTGATCCCGGAACCGTCGTCCTCGATCTCGATCACCGCCTCTCCGTTGTCCGTCGAAGTCCGGATCCGGATCTCGCCGCGATCGGGAATGGCCTGGCAGGCATTGGAGAGGACGTTCATGAAGACCTGGCTCAGGCGCCCCGGATGGCATTGCACCGGGGGCACGTCGCCATAGTCCTTCCGGATCCGGATCCGGTCGCGGTACTCGTTGTGCAGCAGGTTCAACGCCAGATCCAGCGGCTCCCGGATCGGCACCCGTTGGGTTTTTTCCACGTCCATCCGGGAGAAGGTCCTCAGGTCTCCGATGATGGCGTGGATTCGCTCGGCCCCCTCCTCGAAGTTGTCCATCAGGCGGTCGAGATCCTCGATGACGAAGTCGTAGTTGATGCGCCGGCGCAGGGCATCGAGCGTCTCCCGATCCTCCGGCTCGAGTCCGGAACGGCTGTCGTAGAAGTGGATCACCTCCTCCAGCTTCTGAACGTACTGGCGCAGGAAGTCGGTGTTGCCGTAGATGAAGTTGAGGGGATTCTTGATCTCGTGGGCGATGCCGGCGACGAGTTGGCCCAGCGACGCCATCTTCTCGCTCTGCACCAGTTGCACCTGGGTGTCCTTGAGCTCCTGGTACGCCTTCCGGACTTCCCGGCCGGTCCGCTCCAGTTCGCTGGTCCGCTTCCTGACCTTCTCCTCCAGGCTGCGATTGAGCTCGATCAGGGCGTGGCTCCGATCCTGAAGCGACTGGGCCATTTCATTGAAGGTCACCGCCAACTCGCCGATCTCGTCCCGGGAGGCCACCTGCACCCGCTGGTCCAGCTCCCCTCCGGCCAGGACCCGGGCGCCCCGGGTGAGCCGCTTGACCGGGACGGTGATGCCCCGGGCGATGGAGTAGGTCAGGAGCCCCACCAGCAGGGCGGTCAGCGAGACGGCCCCCATCAGCACCTGCTTCAGGTCCTGCACGGGGGCGAAGATGTCCTCGTCGTTGATGCCCACTCCGCAGATCCACTGGAAAAAATCGTGATTCACCACCGCCAGGCCGCTGATCTTGGAGGTGCCGGGGGGATACTCGTAGTAGAAGTGGGTGGCGCCGCCGGCGATGGCGTCCTGGAGGTCTTCGAGGCCGTGGTCCTCCCCCAGGCGCGACCCGTAGTTGTCCACCAGGGGAACCCGGCCCCCTCCCGAGCCCGGCCGGTTCCTCCGGTACTTGTGCCCGATGACCGTGTTCACGTCCTTGCCGAAGAGGAAGGCGTATCCCGACGTCAGGGAACGCTGCTCCAGGTCCTCTTCGATGTTGTCCAGGATCTCCTGGACGTACTCCCAGTTCATGTAGGCCAGGATCCCTCCCCGCATCACCCCGTCCGACATGAAGGGAGCCGCGAATCCGATGGACCGCTGACGGGCGATATCGTCGTCCTGATAGGAATAGAGTTGCCGGATCAAAGGCGAGGCGTGCCAATCCAGGTAGCCGACCCGCCCTTGGCGGACCTCCTCCAGCCATCTGCCGTCTCCGGTGTAGGAAAGGAGGTTCCGTCCCCGCAACTGCGCGAGCCGTTCCGGGTCCAGGCGCTCTCCCACCGTGTTCCGGTCGATGCTGCTGGTGGAGAGCACGCGGCCCCCCGTATCGAACAGCACCAGCAGGTCGTAGACCTCGTGCACCACCACCAACTGGTCCAACAGCAGCGTCGGAGGATCGCCGCGCCGGACCAGGTAGTCTCCCAATTCCCGGTAGAGGGTCATGGAGACCGTCTCTTCCTGCTTCTCCAGGATCGAAAGCAGGATATTGTCGGCGATGCCCTGGGCGACCTGCTCCAGGTAGAGGACGGTCCGGTCCTGGGTGATCTGCTGCTTGGCCTGGTAGTAGGCGAAAATGCAGATGGCGGCCAGCGGGATCACCGCCAGGGGGAGAATGAAGAGGACCAGCTTGTGCCGGAGGCTTCTCACGGGGCTGCCTTGGGTGTCCAGTCTATAGACAGTTCAGTGACAAATATTACTACATGGAGGGGCGATTTCCTAATCGCCCGGGAGGGGCGTCTTTCAGGCGCCCACTGGGAAGGGCGTCCTTCCGGGCGCCCCGTAATCTTCACCCCATTGCCACTCTGGAGAACCGGCGCCTGGAAAGACGCTTCGCGGAGGGGGGACTACCGTCCCCCCTCCACTCCCCCCTGGGACGGCGCCTAAAAGGCGCCGTTCCCGGATCGGCGCCGAGGACGACGCCGCTCCACGGCGCCGCGCCACGTCTCCGATCGGACGGTGATCCGATCGATCCACTCCAGGTCGGGCTCGTAACCGATCCCCGGCTCCAGGGAGGGCGTAATGGTCCCGTCCGAGTCGACTTCGATGGGGGGCCGGGCCGTGTCCCGGTGGAAATAGCGGCGGCTGGCCGAGACGTCGCCGGGGAGAGTGAAGTTCTCCAGAGTGGAGAGCGCCACGTTGTGGGCCCGTCCGATACCGGTCTCCAGCATCCCTCCGCACCAGACCGGAACGCCCCCGGCCCGGCAGACGTCGTGGACCGCCCTGGCCTCGGTGTGACCGCCCACGCGTCCCATCTTGATGTTGACGATGCGGCAGGCTCCCACCGCGATGGCATGGTCCGCGTCCCGGCGGTGGCGAATCGATTCGTCCAGGCAGATGGGGGTCCGGAGCCGGGCCTGGAGCTCCACGTGCCGGAAGACGTCGTCGTACTCCAGGGGCTGCTCCATCATCAGCAGGTCGAACCGGTCGAGCTCGGCCAGGTGGTCGAAGTCCTTCCGTCCGTAGGCGGAGTTGGCGTCCACCATGAGCGAGATCCGGGGAAAGCGCTTGCGGACGGCGGCCACGACGTCGAGGTCCCAACCGGGCTTGATCTTGATCTTGATCCGCTGGTATCCGGCCTCCAGCTCCTGCTCGATCTTGCCGAGGAGAATGTCGGGGTGATCCTGGATGCCGATGGAGACCCCGCACGGGATCCGGCGATGGCGTCCCCCCAGGAGCTTCCACAGCGGCATGCCCGCCGCCTTGGCCTGGAGGTCCCACAACGCGGCCTCCAGGCCGGCCTTCGCCATGGGATGTCCCCGGACCGACCGGACCCGGCCCGGAAACTCGTCCGCCCGGCTGAAGCGGACGCCCAGCATCCGGGGGACCAGGAACCGGCTCAGGACCGGCCAGACGGTGTCCACCGTCTCGTAACTGAACCCGGGCGCATCGTCGGCGACGCACTCGCCCCAGCCGGAGAGCCCGTCCGCCCGGACCTCCACCAACAGGACCCGGCGGCCATGGATCCGGCCGAAGCTGGTCTCGAAGAAATGGACGAGGGGAAGGCTGATTTCGCGAACGATCACCCGCTCCAGCTTCACTCTTCCCGCTTCCCTCTCTGCCCCCATCCCCCTCCTCCGGGAGTCTCGATCCGGACGGCCTCTCCGGCCGCGAGCCGGAGGGACACCTTGCCGGCGAGGTTTCTGCGGCGGCCCCGGACCACCAGGTAGTTCCGGCCCTTTTTCCCGGTCTCTCCTCCGTTGAGTCCATAGGGAGGATTGACCCGCCTCTCCGAGAGGATGGTGGTGGCGCAGTCGGTCAGGGCCTCCAGGGTCCGGACGATTCCGTCCCCGCCCCGGTACCTGCCCTTGGCTCCGGACCCGTACCTCAAACGGTACTCCCGAACCCGAAGAGGGAAGTCGTACTCCAGGGCTTCGATGGGCGTGTTCAGGGAGTTGGTCATGTGGGTGTGCACGCCGCTGGTTCCGTGGCCGGCCGGACCGGCGCCCATGCCGCCCCCGATGGTCTCGTAGTAGGAGAAGGGCTTGCCCGTGCCGGGGTGGACGCCGCCCATGGTGATGTTGTTCATGGTGCCGCTGCTGGCGGCCGGGATCCGGCCGGGAAGGGCCTGGGCCAGGGCCCGGAGCAGGACGTCCACGATCCGCTGGGAGGTCTCCACGTTGCCGCCGGCCGTCGCCGCCGGAAACCGGGCGTCCACCACGCTTCCCTTCGGCGTCAAGACGCGGACCGAGCGCATCAGCCCGGCGCTGGCCGGAGCATAGCCGGGAGCCAGGCAGCGGAGGACGTAGTAGACGGCGGACCGGGTGACGGCCCGCACGGCGTTGAGGCAACCGGGCATCTGGGGCGCCGATCCCGCAAAATCGATCTTCATGGAATGCCCCTTGACCCGGATGCCGACGCGAATCGGGACGGACTCCGGTCCCTCTCCGGGATCGGCCTCGTCCAGCAGGTCCTCGGCCGTGTAGCGCCCGTCGGGAATCCGGCCGATGGTCTGCCGCATGATCTTCGCCGAATAGTCCTGCAGAGCCCGGCAATATTTTTCCACCTCGGCTCTCTTGTTCTTCTCGACGAGCGCCCGCAGCCGCTTGTCGCCGACCCTCAGCGACCCCACCTGGGCGGCCAGATCCCCTTCCCGCTCCAAGGGTGTCCGGACGTTGCTGAGGAGGAGGCGGAGCAGGTCGACGTTCAATCGGCCCCGCCGGTAGAGCTTGGACGGGGGAACCCGGATTCCCTCCTGAAAGACGTCCCGGCTCAGGGGCATGGAGCCGGGGGACATTCCTCCCACGTCGGCGTGATGGGCGCGAACGGCCACGTAGAAGACGGGGCGGGCGAACCCGTCCGAGGGTTCGAACACCGGCGCCACCATGGTGAGATCGGGGAGATGGGTCCCCCCGGCGAAGGGATCGTTGAGGATCACCACGTCGCCCGGCTGCAGGGGTTCATGCGCGAGAGCCGCCTGGACCGACATGGGCATGGAGCCCAGGTGGACCGGCATGTGGTCCCCCATGGCCACCAGTTGCGCCTTCGAGTCGAAGAGCGCGCAGGAATAGTCCCGGCGCTCGCGGACGTTGGAAGAATACGCCGTGCGGTGGAGCACCGTCCCCATCTCCTCGGGGACCGAGGTCAGGAGATGCCGGTAGACCTCCAGCCGAATAGGATGAATTCGTTTTGCCACGGGGCCAAAGATACCATCGTCGGCCCCCCCTTGTGGGGCGCCCTCCCGGACGCTCGGCCCGGACGCAACGATTACGAAACAAAACCGCGGTCTGCATCCTTCACGGCCGGGTCGATCCGCGAAACTCTTCCCGACGCAACGAATAAGAAATAAAAACCGCGGCCTGCAGGGCCGCAGGGGCACCCCTTGCGGGTGCCCTCTTCGACAAACGGCCCATCCCCCATTCCAGATGCCGATCTCAAAGAAGCGCGGAGCCGGGACTCGAACGGCCGGCTGCTATAATCCCGGTTCCCATGCGGCGCCTCGTGCTCACGTTGCGGATGATCAAGTTCGAGCACACCGTCTTCGCCCTCCCCTTCGCCTTTCTGGGAGCCCTCCTGGCCCGGCGGGGCCTGCCCGCCGGAGAAACCTGCATCTGGATCGTGGGAGCCATGGCGGGAGCGAGAAGCGCGGCCATGGCCTTCAACCGGCTGGTGGACCGGCGCCAGGACCGGCTCAATCCCCGGACCGCCGGGCGGGAACTGCCGCGGAAGCTGCTGAAACCCGGCTTCGTCATCGGCTTCATCCTGGCGTCCGCGGGACTCTTCTTCTTCTCGGCCTGGAGGTTGAATCCGCTGGCCCTGCTGCTGTCTCCGCCGGCCCTGGCCATCGTCCTGCTCTACAGCTATACGAAGAGGTTCACCTCGCTGTCCCACCTGTTCCTGGGCCTCTCCCTGGCCATCGCGCCGGTCGGGGGCTGGGTGGCGGTGCGGGGAGAGCTCTCCGCGGACCCGTTCTACCTGGCGGCGGGCGTTCTGCTCTGGGTGGCCGGTTTCGACATCATCTATTCCTGCCAGGACGAGGAATTCGACCGCCGCATGGGCCTGTACTCGATCCCGGGACGCCTGGGAGCGGCCGCGGCCCTGAAGATCTCGGCGCTGCTGCACACCGCGATGGTGGCCGTCCTGGGCTACGCCTTCTACTCCTTCGACCTGGGCCTGTTGAGTTGGGCCGGCCTGGGCCTGGTGACGGCCTCCCTGATCTACGAACATCGAATCGTCAGTCCTTCCGACCTGAGCCGGGTCAATGCCGCGTTTTTTACCGTCAACGGCGTTATCAGTGTAGGGCTGCTTCTGTTCGTAGGTCTGGATCTATGGCTGTTCCGGTAGACGAATCTCCGAACCTGTCGTTGGATCTCTCCCCTCCGGCCCGGCCGGGAGAAACTTCTCTCTCGCCGGAAGGGCGGGAGCCTGTGGTCCGCATGGTGGACCTCATCGTCTTCGACGCCATCGGCAAGAGAGCCAGCGACATCCACCTGGAGACCTACGACGGGGAGTTCCGGATCCGCTACC
Source organism: Acidobacteriota bacterium (assembly GCA_022827025.1). GTDB lineage: Bacteria > Acidobacteriota > UBA6911 > RPQK01 > JAJDTT01 > JAJDTT01. The sequence continues at coordinate 2,429 of JAJDTT010000257.1, read as the reverse complement.
GGATCGACGGGGTCCTCTATCCGGTCGCCTCCCCTCCCCTGGCCCTGCGGGACGCCCTGATCTCCCGGGTCAAGATCCTGGGCGATCTCGACATCGGCGAACGGCGGCTTCCTCAGGACGGCCGGATCCGGATGAAGGCGCCGCAGGCCGGAGAGGACCGGGAGATCGATCTCCGCGTCTCCTCCCTCCCCACCATCTTCGGAGAGAAGCTGGTGTTGAGGATCCTGGACCGGGAGCGCCTCCCGCGCAGACTGTCGGACCTCGGTTTGGAGGAGGTCTCCCTCGAGCGGATGAGGAGAGCCGTGCGGAGATCCCATGGAATCGTGCTGGCCACCGGACCCACCGGCAGTGGAAAGACCAGCACCCTCTATACCTGCTTGTCGCGGCTCAACGGTCCCGGGCTGAACATCAACACCGTGGAGGACCCGGTGGAGTTCAATCTCCCGGGAATCAACCAGGTCCAGACCAAGGACTCGGTGGGTCTGGGCTTCGCCACGGCGCTCCGGGCACTGCTTCGCCAGGACCCGGACATCCTCATGGTCGGGGAGATCCGGGACCGGGAGACCGCGGTGATCGCCATTCGCGCCGCCATCACCGGACACCTGGTGTTGAGCACCCTCCATACGAACGACGCCGCGTCGGCGGTGGGCCGGCTGCTGGACATGGGGATTCCTCCGTTCCTCATCGCCAATTCGGTGAACCTGGTGTGTGCCCAACGGCTGGTGAGGAGGCTGTGCGGAGAATGCAAGGAGCCGAACCGGTCCCCGGCTCCACTCCCGGAACCGGCCGGAACCGGGACCGACCCGATCCTCAAGATCTCCCGCTTCGACGCCCGGGGGTGTCCCGCCTGTCACGGCACAGGCTATCGCGGGCGGATCGGACTCTTCGAAACCATGGAGGTGACGGAAACCATCCAGCAACTGATCCTCCAGGGCGCCGACGCCGCCAGGATCCGGAAACAGGCGGTCCGCGAGGGGATGATCACCCTGCGCGACAGCGGACTGGAAAAGATCCGCGCCGGCGTCAGCACCGTGGAGGAGGTGCTGAAGGCGACGCGCCTCGCATGAACCGGTGAAACATGAGGGTTGAACAGACGCATCCCAGAGGACAGATCCTGAACCTGTTGCGGCTGGCCCGCGACTCCGGCGCCAGCGACCTGCATCTCATTCCCGAATCCGCACCCTGCCTGCGCGTCCATGGCCGGCTGGTGGCGGCGGACCCAATCCGGCTGAACCGGGAAGAGACCCGGCATCTCGCCTACGGCATCATGTCCGACCGGCAGAGAGCCCGCTTCGAGCGCCTCCGGGAGATCGACTTCAGCTTCGAGGTGGAGGGGCTGTCCCGATTCCGCGCCAACGTCTTCACCCGCCGCGGGAAGACGGCGGCGGTGGTGCGGCTCATCCCGCTTCAGGTCAAACCGCTGGAGGAATTGGGCCTGCCCTCGGTCGTGGAGCGTCTGGCCGGCCGGCCCCACGGACTGATTCTGGTGGCCGGCTCCTCCGGCAGCGGCAAGTCGACCACACTGGCGGCTCTCATCGACCGGATCAATCGAACCCGGGCCAAGCACATCATCACCATCGAGGATCCCATTGAATTCGTGCACCGCAACCGCATGAGCGTCATCAGCCAGCGGGAGGTGCCGGGGGACTCCCCCTCCTTTGCGTCGGCGCTCCGCATGGCTCTGCGGCAGGACCCCGACGTGGTCCTGGTGGGGGAGATGAGGGACACCGAGACCATCGAGACCACCCTCCGGCTGGCGGAAACGGGGCACCTGACCCTTTCGACCCTCCATACCCGATCGGCGCCCGACACCATCGGGAGGATCCTGGACATGTTTCCGGCCGATCAGCAGGGACGCATCCAGTCCCTCCTCTCCTCGGTCCTGGAGGGGATCGTGTGCCAGGCCCTGATCCGGCGCCGCGAGGAGGCGGGCCGGGTCGCCGCCGCGGAAGTCCTGATCCCCAACCCGGCCATCCGGAACCTGATCCGCGAGCAGAAGCTCCACCAGATCCGCTCGGCCATGCAGACGGGCCAGTCCGGAAGCGGGATGCGCACCCTGAATCAGAGCCTGGCCCGGCACGTCCTCGCCGGCCGGGTCTCCTACGAAAGCTGCCTGGAAGCCTCCCAGGACGCCGCCGACCTGCAGCGGTGCCTGGGAGCGGCGGCATCCCTGCCGCCGTAGGAGCGGCGTCTTTCAGGCGCCGAAGGGGGTAGGGGGAGACGATAGTCCCTTTACACTTTGCGGCCGGCGAAGCGTACAACACGGGGGGACAGGAAAGTCCCCCCTTCTTCTTCTTCTTTGAAACTTCCCCTCAAACGGCCTCAGGAACCAGCTTGTAGCCGAGTGCACTGGCCTGTTTTCGGAGACGGCGTCGGATTCGGCGCCGTCGTTCATGCGCTTGAACGGCAGAGAGGTTGGGGTCGTACTC
>JAJDTT010000145.1 GCA_022827025.1 Acidobacteriota bacterium | reverse complement strand
GCGGCGCCTGTCCGCGTTGCGGTCTGACGAACGACCCGGTCCCGACCGGACCGGGTGCCGGGGAACGATGCGACGCCGGAGGGCACCCGCAGTGCCCCTACGGTCATCGAGGAGGTGAAGTTACTAAGAAGAAGAAGAAGGGGAGACTTTCCTGTCCCGATAGCTCCACAGTCAAGAACTACCAAAGGTTAACGTTCTCAATGGATTACGGGGTTCTTCGCCGAATCGGTAAGTGGTTGACTCCCATTGTTTGACGTTCTGACACACGTCCCCTCTTGCGCGTCACGGGTGCCATTGTTGGTCTTCCCGCCAGGGATAATTGAGACGGGAGCGACCCCCCCAGGCGATGGCACGGACAGTGCACATCAGCCTGCCCCGCATTGCCGATCCGGGAGGCAAAAAGGGGGGGTCGCTCCCGTCCACCTCCGAATTCCCCGTTCGGCGCCGTCACGCCGCGAGGCGAGCCGTAATCGAAACGGGCAGAGCAGGTTAGAGAAAAGTGTCCGAGCACACCGAAATGCTTCTACGGTGCACATGCCCCCCGTTGTCCCATGTGCGCTCCCCGATCGGCACGAAACGACACTGTTCGCCGGTCAAAATCAGCCTCCAGCACACGAGATGCCCGTCAACTGCGATAGCCGTCGATGACCTCGACGACGGAGCGGTCTTCCGCCAACAGTTACAACTCGATGGTTCGTTTCAGCGAGGCCGTCACCCCGCCATAGGTGTCCAATACGGCCGTATCCTCCGCGAGCACGGCTACAGGTCTGGTGCACAGAGGAGCTTTGCACGGGTTAGGCTTTTCACGAACACAAGTGTTCACGCCGGGGTAGTTTCGATTCACACGGGGCAATGTCCTCGACGGCTGTTCATTTCAGTTGTCGGCTATAGTCGAAGAGATCTCCACTGGGACAGAGGACGCTAGTAGGTGGCCGGGCTTCGGCAGAGCGAGTGAGCAAAGAGGGATGGCCTCCTTCCTTACTCTTTCACGATAATGTTGCTTGAATACATGCCGAACCGGCCGTCGATCCGGATTTCCGCGACCAGCCGGTATTCGCCCCGTTGTGTCGACGAATACGCACAGAGTTCCCCGGTCGTTTCGGTCCCTGAGATGTCCGCCCATTCGGTGTTCGGAGTCGCTCGACTCTGCCACTTTGATGTGAGGATGGCGTAGTGGACACCATCAAGGACGACATCCTCCATTTCGATACAACCTTTGCTTGAAGTGGGTCCGACGGTCACGTTCCCACGCGATACCGATAACCCCCTCGCCGGCAAGTAGACATCCGCTCCTGCGCCGACTCGCTCAAAGACCACGAGCCCTTCATCTTCCGTATCCAGGTACGCGTGCCGCCCGTCGGGACTGGCGGCGAGGAATCGAGTGTGACCGAATTCGGGAATCAGTTGGTTGAAACGGTCCGGTTGCCAGGGAGATACGAAGTCGGTCACCGCCGGAGAATCGGACTCCGGTTGCCATCGCACCCCGAAGGTTAAATCGGAGCAGAAGACGTCCACGGCCGGAATTCCCCTTCGCGGGCTGGCGAACTTGCACCTGTCGCTCCAACTGGAGTATCTCCAATTCCGGTTCCAAAACTGCGGCAGTGTGCCGAGGACTCGCGGATGGGAAGGATCGTCTTCCAGCCCGAATACGTTCGTCTGGTGGCCGGAGTCGTCGAAGACGAACAGGTAACGGTCGTCGCTGCTGATCACCAGCGCTTCGGCGCTCGACCGCAGACTTCCGTGATAGTCCACCCGATCCAGTCGACCCGAATCGGCGTCGCGTTCGAAGGCATGCAACGAGAAACGCGTGATCGCGTAAACATGGCTGCCGCTATGAGAGATCACCGCTCGTTGAAGATCTTCAGGCTGCAATGTTTGGATATTCCGCAGGCGTCCGGGTGTTTCCAGGGCCAGGACCTGCAACGAACTCCCGGGAATGACCACGTACAGGAACGATCCTCCCGAGTCCATGAAAACGTCACCGCTACAAGCCGCACCGACTGGATCGCCTGTGATCGAAAATGTCCCCTCGTCCCCGAGCTCCCGTTGGTTCCCGTCACGCGGTGCGAAACGGCGCCACGTCCCACAGTCGTGCGCGTAGAGTTCCCTTCGATGCGGGTCCCATATCAGAGAACTGCTTCCCAGGTTGTCGTCGTCCACCAATTGCAGAAAGGTCAGGCCCCCCGTCTCCGGATCGCGTTCGAACACTTGCAACCCCAGCTTCGACGCAGCGTACAGAGCCGTGCCGCGATCGTTGAAGGCCAGACTGAAAGGCCCTCTGAGCTGTACCGAAGTCCCGTTGGCGTCCAGGTCTCCGTCGGCAAGGCGTCCAGCGTACCTGAGCCACACCGGAGGATCGGCCTCCCCCCAGTTCATCGTGAACCCGCCGTCGCCGGGCCGCCCGCGGGCTCCCAGCCGGATCATGTAGCGGTCGTCATTCTCGGCGTGGAAGATCACCTCGATCGCCTCGGGCTCGACGCCTTCCGGTGGATAACTGCTTCTCACGAACTCGAGGCCTCCGAATCCGTCGCCGCCCTCCCGGTAGACGGTCAGCACCCAGGGACCATCGGAATCGTCCAACCAGAACCGGCGCCAGCCGGTCTCCGGAGTGCGGTAGGTCCACCACAGGGAGGAGTGACCCAGGACGGAGCCCCGCTCGCCGCGCTCGGCGGTAGCGAAACGGTTCGATCCGGAGATGGACCCGGAGGCATCCGACAGCGTTGCAGCGCGGGCCAGATCGTCGTTGCCGGGCGTGGGTCCCCAGAGCAGTTTGGCGCTGGCGCTCCTGTCCGCGTAGGCTGCGCGGTCACCCGTCCGAAAGCCGGCGGAGATCCAAACCCGTTCCCCGGCCCCGGCATTCACGGTGAAATCGGATGGGACGGTATTCGGTCCGGTCTGGGCCGCCAATTCGAGATCGTCGGGCGAAGGACCGGTGAATGCGGTGACCTGCAACTTGGGGTAGGTCGGCGTCGTTTCCCCGTTGTCCGTGAGTCGCCAAGTGTACGAATCGCCCCGTTGTCCTCCCGGCTGCAATGGATTGCGCGCGCGGTCCTCCCCGCCCTCCTCGCGTGCTGGAGCTTCCCAGACCCACCACTTGGTCCGCACACCGGTGGCTCGGGGCTCGTTCGGAGAAACCGTTGAATTCGAATCCACGTTGACAACATGTTCCGATGACACCGCACTCTCCATCTCTTCCGCATCCAAGATGTCGTCGTTGGGCGGAAACCGGCGGTTCGAGGGCCACCAGCTCAGTTGATGCGGGCCACCGGATCCTGCCGCGTGCCGTTCGACGACAGCAATGCGGTACTCCCGGCCGCTTCCCGCAGGGAATGATGCGGATGATCCCGGATGGTTCGATACCAACCGGAGCGAGTCGACGTCGTTCCCCTCGAAGACCAGGACGCCCCGTTCGGAGCGAAACTCCCACCGGCCGTCGTCGGGTGCCGTCCATCGATACCACGTGGAGCCCGCCGCGCCGGTCCCGAGCCACTCGCCCGGTTCCAGAGTCGCTCCCTGGCTGGTGCCGTCAACAGTCCCCTCCTCTCCCTCCAACACCGTGGCTCGTGCGAAATCGTCGTTCGCGGGACGGGAGCCCTGAGACCAACGGAGGTCCAGCGCACCGGCTCGACCGAAGTGGCTCACCCGGATCCGATACTCTTTTCCCCTTTCGGCAAAGAACATCGATCCCCACCGATCGGAGGCGACCGGTTCCAACGCCGCGATTCGACGGCCTTGGAAGATGTCGACGCGACCGTCCCGCACCATCGTATCGATGGTGTCGGCATCCCCGCGCAAGGAGACATTGAATCGGACGGCACCGTCCGCCGCCGCCATCCATCGATACCAGACCGAGCCGGCCGGCCGGCCCTCATGGACAGTGAACGAAGGTTCTCCTGGTTCCGGGGTCGCTAACATCAAGTCCAATGTCTGAGAGCCCTGTTCGCCCTGGAGGGTGGACGTGTCGGCGAAGTCGTCGTTGGCGGGGTAGCGGGCCGTCGCGGCGCTGCCGGTTCCACCGGGGGCAACTTCCACAGAGGTGGATGAGCTCTCGGCATTCCACGCGCTCGCGGTGAAGTAGAGGCGGAACGGGTCTCCGTCCCCGCTGGAGGAAACCACCAACCGGACCTCCTGCGTCTCGCCGACGACAATTTCCCCCAAGGGGATCGATGAACCCAGAGGGATGGGCGATCCGACCTCGCCCGACGGGTCGACCGTGATTCCGTCCTCGCGAGACACTTCCGCAGTTTGGATCTTGAATTGCCCACACTCGGACGCCCCCTCGCCGTTGTCCCGACAGTCCACATGCAGCCGGCTCCCCGCCGCCACGTACTCGTCCGTCCGAACCTTCAGGGTCAACTCCTGTTCCCCCGCTCCCGTCAGGAGTTTCCGGTCGGCTTCGATCTCCAGGTTCGGGGTGGATGCCCCCCGGATCACCGTCCAGGCCAGAGCAGCCCGAGGGGGTGCGGTGTAGACTCGGCGTGCCACCACCTTCGCCCGATACCTCCCCGGGTGCGGATTCCTCACGATGATCCACTCCACGTTGTCCACTCGGGAAGCGGAAACCTGCTCGCCGCACGCCCCCTGCTCGCAATTGCCGTCCTGGTCCAGCCACAGGTCCAGATCGTTTAACACCGGGGAGTCGATGGTTTCCGCCGGAGGCTCGTCCCAGGTCAACACCAGGTCGAGGCGGCTGGCGCCCGCCGGGACCTCGATGTCCTGGGTGGCGACCTCTCCCTCCTGGAGTTCGGAGACCGCCCCGCCGCCGACCCAGCCGTCGGACCCGTTCCGGCTCAGGATGCTGGTGCGCGCCGACACCTTCCCCAGCCCGTACTGCGCCTGCAACACCCCGGGCCCGTCGGTGTTGGTCGAAGGAAAGGCGTCCGGTGCGTCCAGCCAAGCGTCGGGCCGGATGGCACCAGCCATCAATCTCGCCCGAGCCAACGCCGGCCGTTCCCGGTGCTCCGGGGCCGCGTCCATTAGTAGAGCGGCAACTCCGGCGACGGAGGGGGACGCCATACTGGTGCCCCCGAGCGGGAAGTATTCACTGCGGCTCCCGCCGCCGCGGGCCGAGTGAACGCGGACGCCGGTGGCGACGACCTGAGGACCCAGACGCCCGTCTGCCGTGGGTCCATGGCTGCTGAACACCGCGAGGTCGCCGCTGTCCAGAGCGGCCCCCACGGCAAGGGAGTTTTTGGCGGCACTATAATTGGAAAATCCATCGATGTTGGAATTCGCCTGTGCAACCACGTACAACTGGCGATGCCTCCAGACGACAGAGTCGAGCTTGCGGGTCAAGGTGTCCCGTCCTGCCCATGTCCTGGAGGTTAAACCCAGGCTCATGTTGACGATGAGGGGTTTGGCCGGAACCGACCTCCGGTCCGCTTCAGCACACTCCGTCGCTTCGGCCAGAAAGTCCATCCCCGGCATAATGCTGTCGGCCGACCATTTGCCCCAACTCGCCACCACCTTGGCAAAGCGGATGTGCCGAACGGCGGGCGCCATGCCGGCGAAACGCGGCTGGACGCTCCCGTTCCCGACCACGGTCCCGGTGACGTGGGTTCCGTGGCCGTTTGCATCGATCCACAGATCCTCGGCTTCCTGATAGGTTCCTTCGGGTCCGGTTAAGGGGGTTCCTTCGGGTTCGAGCCGACGGGAGAACCACACGAAGTTGGCGCCGCAGATGCTCTCCCGGTTCGACGCGATGTCCTCGTGGTTGATGTTGAGCCCCGTGTCCATGACGGCGATGGGGACCGAAGCCCCGCCCGCGCCCCGGAAAATCCCCGGAGAGTCGGCGTACGTTCTAAGGGCATCCGCACCCATGGCGGGAACAGCCGTGTCGTGTGCGGCTCGCACGATGCCGACCGGCTCGACCGCTAACACGTAGTCCGCCGCCGCGATTTCCTCCAGTTGACCGTAGGCCACGTGAGCGGTGAAGGTCCGAAGGTCCGGATCGAACCGGCCCACCACGACACCCATGTCTTCCAGCGCTTGCCGCCACCGACCGGCCGGATCGTCCGCCATCAGGGTGATGAACACTGGCGTCCGGCCCTGAGAAGGCGCCTCCGACACCTCCCGGGAAAACGCCTCCGGGAGTTTCCTCTCCGGCGGGACGGCGCCCAGGCCATCGACTTCCGGCAACGCCGCGATCTCCTGCAAAAGAGTCGGGTCACCGGGCAGTTTGGCGCGCACGAGATTCCCCGAGGAACCCAGAACCGCCGCCCCGAATTCGGCAAGCGGTCCCACCGCCTCGTTGGGCTTCGTACCCTCGGCCAGCCGGACCCAGCCGAAGGACCAGTCCCGTCCCGCAGATGACGCCTGTTGGGCCAACGCCTCAGTGGACGTGCCAGCGTTCAGCCAATCGGACCGGGACGCGACGGCGACTGCGGTTTCGAGGTCGCCGGCGATTAGCGCCCGGGGCATCTCCCCGTAGTAGGAGACGAAGGAATATCCGTCCGGCGGCGAGGGTACCGGGTCCGCCGCGGACCTTTTGACGGTGAGGCGAGTTTCAGCCGTTCGGGGCGCGGCCTGAATCCGGGGAGCCTGGAGGGTTCCCCGGCTTTCGGCTTCGATCCGGGCAAGGGCAGACCGGATAGCTACGGCTTCCCCAGTCAGGGTTGGCTCCAACTCTTCGCCGGGTGTCCCGTAGTAAATGATCAGTCCTGCCAAGCTCGTGGTAACGGCCAGCGACGCCAAGACTCGAATGGATCTCTGCTTAGATTTCTGCATAACTACTTCTCAAATCAGCTCCGCGGCAAAAGTCAAAAGTATGGGGAGTCGTTTTAACCAAGGACGGCGGCCCCAATATGCTTCTTTAGTCTTTGAAGAACGCGCGGAAAGAACACCACTCTGGCCGAAGGAGAACAATAAATGAATGACCTTCACCGCACTGGATGACTGAAAGTTACGAAGCATTATAGTTAAAGTAGTAATGACGTGAAATAAGTATGAAAATTGGCTCCTATATCCTGAAAATCCTGTGAAATATTTCCCGAAATCGCTACTATTGGAGCCCGATGCGTCCCCAATCCGGCTCTGGGATCGTATCGAGTGTGCCAGATCACCGTAGCCGTATCGGCCAGCACGAGCACCGAGTGCCGCCACTTCATCGAGTCTCTCTCCAGCGCGTCAGCGTGCCATTTGTGGGCCATGCCCATGGTCCGCGCCTTCCCGCCAGGGATATTTGGGACGGGAGCGCCCCCCCAGGGGGTGTTGTGCAAATGTGAATTGCGCAACGCCCCCGCGCCCGCTCCGGGCAGCAAAAAGGGGGGGTCGCTCCCGTCCACCTCCGTTTTCCCCGTTCGGGCGCCGGCGTCCGGGGATTTGGCCGTAACAACAAGCAGGAAAGGGAGATCGGGGAATTCGCCTGTGTAAGGTGAAAAGCCCTCATGATGTAAGTGACCCACGATGTCTCACTTACATTCCCCGATCGGCCACGAGGCCCCACTTTTCAGCGGCTAAAATTCAGCCTCCATCAGCCTTTGCAACTCCCGCCAGCCAGATAGCCCGCCCAGTCGTCCATGAGCCGCCGCCGCCGCTCGAACAGGTCCGTGCGCCGGTAGGCCGCCTCGATCGGGTTGCGGACCTTGTGCGCCAATGCCGCCTTCGCCACCTCGCGCGGATGATCCGTCTCCTCCGCCGCCCAGTCCCGGAAACTCGACCGGAAGCCGTGCGGCACCGCCGCGATCTTCAACGTCCGGAGCAGTTCCCACTTGGCCGTGTTCCCGATTGGCTTTCCGCCCACTCTTGGAAAAACGAGCCGATTGCCCCGTCCGAGCATTTTCGCCTCCTTGAGGATCTCCAGCGCACTGCGACTGAGCGGAAACCAGGGGGAAACCGCCGAGCCCGAGCTCGGTTCGGCGGCCACGGATCGTGACGCGCTGGATCCAGCCCCGGCTGCCCGTGGGACGCACGTCGAGGATGAAGATCCGGCGCACCCTCGGTTGTGCCGGTCGACTCGATCGACGGTCAGCCGGCGCCTCGATCCGGGGCACGCTGACGCGCTCGCCTGCCCGCAAGTCCAGAAGACGAATCAGGGTGATCTGAGCCGCCGCGATCGTGCGTCGTGCGAGCGGCCACGCGCCCTCCTGCGCGCAATACCTCAGGGAGCTCAGCCGTTCTTCCAGCAACGGTTCGCAGCGATAACGGGCTATCGTGCCGCGGTCGATGAACAGGGGCTCGAACATGATCGAGCCTCCTTGTGGGGTGAAGGCATGATTATGGTCGAACGACTTCCAGTCAGATAATTATGTTGCTGAGATACGGCATGTTCTCATGTGTAGCAGGATGATACGGACTGTCCGCCACATAATCCGGACCGCAACATATGAGAGACACAGGCTAACGAAGACTCACAAACGCAACAGGCAACAAACCGGCAAACGGGTTGGAAACAAGGAACAATGATTGGAGGGGATAATCGGGATAAACTGTTGAAAATAAAGGATCAATCCTGTATCTCAGCTAGGCAGAGCAAGGGATTTCCTGTTCCCCCGTCGTCTTTATTGTTGTGTGATTCGGCAAGCGGAAAGCGTAGAGTGGGGACTACCGTCCCCCCTGCCCCCCTGGGGACGGCGCCTAAAAGACGCCGATCCCAGTCGGCGCGTGAAACACGCCGCTCCGGACGCCCTTCCCAGTCGGCGCCCGGAAGGACGCCGCTCCGACGCCCGTCCCGGTCGGTGCCCGGAAGGACGCCGGTGCTCGTTTGGAGGGGCGTCATTCTTGGCGCCCTC
>JAJDTT010000016.1 GCA_022827025.1 Acidobacteriota bacterium | reverse complement strand
AGTCTCGTACGTTTCGCCGAGTTTCTGCTCATATCCCGGGACAGAAGGTTACGGGGTGGACATGAAGAGGTCATGGAAGAATTATGAAGTAATGATGAAGATCACTTGGAAGAACCGGTCCTTGGACGACGCCGACACGTTCCTTGGTTCGAGTTTGTCGCGCCTGGTCGGCTGGGCACCTACCAGGCCGCTCGCTGCCGGCTCCTACTCCATCCGTTTCGTACGATCCGGAATCAACGGCTTGGGGAACTCGAAATTATACTCGCGAAGACCTTCGCTGCAAGGCTTCGGAGCGGAAAACTCCACCCGATGAGAATTGAGGGCGGGAATTTCAGTCGAAGCAATACAGGGCGTTCACCGTGCGCAGATAGACCTTGCCGTCCACCAGCGCCGGCGTGGCGTAGCAGTCCTCACCCATCCGGTTGACGGCCAGCACCTCCCATTCCGGTCCGGCCTTCAGGACCGGGACGTCGCCGTTCTCGCCGAGCAGGTAGACCTTGCCGTCGCCCCCGACCGGCGACGCGAAATACCGGCTCATGGCCTCCGTCAGCCGGGCCTGCTTCAGGACGGCGCCGGTGTCCGGGTCCAGGGTCGTGACGATGCCTCCGTCCTTGACCAGGTAGATGACCCTCTCGTAGAGGAGGGGCGAGGGGACGTTGGGCAGGCTCTTGTGGTATTGCCAGCCCCGGGCGGTCCCGGTCACGTCTCCCTTTCCTCCGAGACGAATCCGCTGAATGGAGTTGACCGATGACCGGCGCAGTCGATACAGCTCCCAGTCCCGCTCGTCCAGGTAGTCGTCCAGATCCAGATCCAAGTTATGCCACGATCTGTAGAAGTCGGGCGAAATCGCTCCCTCGGCTTCTTCCTTGGAGAGTTTTCGGTCACCGTCGCCGTCGTGTTTCCCGAGCGCCTCTTCGAACGGGATCACGTCCTCCTGGTTGCCAGGGTCGGCGGCCCCCGCCCATCCCAGGACGTAGGCGAAATCTCCATCCATGACCGGCGTCGGTTTCATCTGCCAGGTCAGGCCCCGGCTCCACCAGATCCTCTCTCCCGCCGACGCCGAATAGGCGACGAGCCGGAATGATCCCGGAACCAGGACCTGGAGCTCTCCGCCTTGAGGCCGGTAGAGCACCGGCGTGGAGAAGCCCCGCCGGACCAGAGGACGCTCGTCGCGCCAGTCCACCTGTCCCGTGTTCTTGTCCACGGCCACCATGTACGATCCGGATTCGCCGTCACAGACCTGAACCACGTGATCGCCGGCCAGGACGGGGGAGGCCGCGATCCCGAATGGAGTGTTGACCGGATCCAACGGGACCCGCCAGAGTTCGTTGCCGCGGGCATCGTAAGCCAGGAGCCCCAGATCCTGGAAAAAGACGTACACGTTGCTCCCGTCGGTCACGGGACTGGGGGAGGCGGGGGAATTGTCCCGGTGGAGATTGCCCTTCCTGTCTCTGGGGATCTCCCGAGTCCACCGGATCTTTCCCGTCTTCCGGTCCAGGGCCGTCGTGGAGAGGCTGTCCTCCCGGAAGCCGGTGACGAAGATGCTCTCCCGGGAAAAGACGGGAGAGGAGTGGCCGGGAGGAAGGGAAGTCTTCCAACTGACGTTTTCCTGGGGGCCGAATCGGTGGGGCAGATCCTGGGAGGTGGAGACGCCGGACCCGTTGGGTCCCCGAAACCGCGTCCAGTCGCCGGCTTCCGGGGTCTGGACCAGGAGTGCCAAGAGCGGGCACAGCACGAAAAGGAGGCGCCCCAAGTCGGCCGGACACCGCGGGGCATTGGGAAAAGGTCTTGGAGGTCTCATCCTCGATGGTTCTCCTGCCGATTGCGTCTGGTGCCGGTCTTAAGATTCGGGCCGACACTTTCATCCTCGGACGATTGGAGACTAGGCGTAAACCGGGAGCGAGTCAAACCCGGCATCGTTGGGCCCCGGATGGACTTTCGCGGCCGGTCATCCATACTGGTCCTGCTGGAATCGATTTGGCGAGACAGGAGGGGAGGGCATGATGGCCGATGGCAGCAACGGACCGGGTTCGGTGAAGGACATGATTCTGGTGCCGGGGGTGATCACCCTGGCCGTCACCATTCTACGCTTGGCGGGCGAGCTCAACGGCTGGTCTCCACTCTTGTTCAATTCCGAGGCGGGCGGGGGCGGCGCCATCGTGGGAATCACCTGGCTGGTGCCCATCTTCGGGGTCCACTTCGCCTTGAAGCTGGCCAGGTCCGGTCGTGCTCCCGAGTCGGCCGGCCGGGCGCTGGCCTACGCGGCGGGGGGCCTGGCCGCGGCTGTAGCCATCATTATCGGAGGGGGTTCTCTGGTGGGCGAAAACTACCCGGTCGCCATGCTGGTTCCGGCCGCCGCCGGAATCGCCGGGATGAGCATCGCCTGCCGCGGCTGGTGCGCCCTGGGCAGGGTCCTGTTCTACTACGCTCTTGCGGCCCGGATTCCGGTCATCCTCATCACCCTGCCGGCGGTGCTGGGCGACTGGGGAACCCACTACGACGCCGCGCCTCCGGGGTTTCCGGAGATGAGCGCCCTGGGCAAGTTCTTCTGGTCGGGCGTGGTTCCCCAAATGACCATCTGGGTGGGTTACACCATGGTGGTGGGAGCTCTGTTCGGGGGAATCGCCCTCGTAGTCACCGGCAGGAGAAGATCGGGGTAGGAACGCCGGAGAGATCGCATGGCGAAAGCCAGGCTGGGCCGGTTCGATGATCTCGTCCGGCTCTCGAACGAACCGCTGATACCCGTCGTCGAACGCCTGCGCGCGGTGGTCCTGGAGATTCACCCGGATGCCTGCGAAGTGGTCCGCCTCGGCGACCGGGCCGCCACGTACGGTTGCGGGCCCAGGAAAATGATCGACGGGTACGCCTACATCATGCCTTTCAAGTCGTGGGTCAATCTCGGTTTCTACCGGGGCACGAGCCTGACGGACCCGGAGAAGCTGCTGGAGGGGACCGGCGCCAGGATGCGCCATGTCAAGATGCGGACGGTCGAAGACGTGGAACGGCCCGGCGTCCGAGGGTTGATCCGCGAGGCCTGTGCCGAGCGCAGGGCCGCGCTCGGACTCAGTCGAGCGGAAAGGTAACGGCGCCATCGGAGGGTGAGGACACCGTACGCGCGTATTTGGCCAGGACGCCGGTCCTGGACCGCTCCACGGGGGGCTTCCAGTTCCGGAGGCGGCTCCGGATCTCCTCGTCGCTCAAATCCACGTCCATCACGCGTCCCTCGATGTCCAGCGTGATGGTGTCGCCGTCCCGCAAAGCCGCCAGGGGTCCGCCTACGGCGGCTTCGGGAGCCACGTGCCCCACCACGAAACCCCGGGTGGCGCCCGAGAACCGCCCGTCCGTGATGAGAGCCACCTTGTCTCCCAGGCCGGATCCCTGGACGGCGCCGGTGACCTGCAAGAGTTCCCGCATGCCTGGTCCTCCCACGGGGCCCTCGTTGCGGATCACGATGACGTCTCCCGCCTTGATCCGGCCTTGCTTGATGGCGGCGAACGCCGGTTCCTCCCGGTCGAAGACCCGGGCGGGACCGGTGTGACCCTTCCGGTCGACACCGGAGATTTTCAGCACGCACCCCTCGGGGGCCAGATTTCCCCGCAAGATGATGAGGCCCCCGGTCTTCTTGATGGGGTCGGAAAAGAGCCGGATGACCTCTTGCCCCTCCGGAGCCCGGCCGCGGGTCAGTTCTTCGGCCAGAGTCCTGCCGGTGACGGTGGGGAGCGCGCCGTCGACGAGCCCCGCTTCCAGGAGAAGGCGGCCGACGTAGGTCATGCCGCCGGCCTGGTGCATGTCGGGGGCGGTAAAACGCCCGGCCGGCTTCAGGTCGGCCAGGACCGGAGTCTTGCGCGAGATCAGGTCGAAGTCGTCAATGTCCAAGGGGATGTCCGACTCCCGGGCGATGGCCAGCAGATGGAGCACCACGTTGGTGGATCCGGCGGTGGCCATGGCGCCGGTGATGGCGTTGAGGATGGCCTGCCGGCTCAGGATGTCCCGGGGCCGGAGTCCCTGCTCCAGGAGCCGCATCACCAGGCGGCCGCATTCCAGGGCCGCCTCTTCCTTCTCGGCGTCCACGGCCGGGATTCCGTTGAAGCCCATGGGGGAGATGCCCAGCATCTCGAACGCCGTGGACATGGTGTTGGCGGTGAACTGGCCGCCGCATGCCCCGGCGCCGGGACAGGCGTAGTTCTCGATGCCCCTGAGTTCCTCCCGGTCGATGCGGCCCGCATTGTAGGCCCCGATGGCCTCGTAGGCATCCTGAACCGTGAGCTTCCGCCCGTTGTATTCCCCCGGCATGATGGAACCGCTGTAGAGAATCAGGCTGGGAATGTTGAGCCGGGTCAGCGCCATGGCGGCGGCCGGGCTGGTCTTGTCGCATCCCGTGATGGCGACCAGGCCGTCGAACAGGTGTCCCCGGCAGACCAGCTCGATGGAGTCGGCGATGACCTCGCGGCTGA